>CAZDZY010000005.1:0-42673 GCA_964510055.1 uncultured Christensenellaceae bacterium | reverse complement strand
TCTTCGTAATTATTAGATATACTGCCAAACTAGTTCGGTATATTGATTCAAGGAGTTACTATGTTTGCGGTTAATGAATATGAGGAAATTATTAAAAGAGAGAGACAATTAGGTGAAAAGCATATTATTGTACTCTTATTTGTTAGACCCAGTTTGCCTGGAGCGATGGATGTTATACAGGAATTTAATTATATTCATCACAATTCAGAGAGGTATTGTTCTGTCTATGCCATTGGTTACTCAGATGATTTTGACAAAATGAATAGCAAGCATTATAAGAAGGCCGGGCAGGTGGATTCTGTGCAATGGTACTTCAGCGATAAGAAATTTGTTGAATTTAAAAACAACTTGGAAGACCGATTAAAATGGAAATATAGCGGCGAGATAGAAATCTTGGTTCTGCAAAGCAATCCCGAAGGCAGAAATATTTTAAACTTTCAAAATTTTGTTTCAATTGATGTTAATCATGGTATTCGTGAAGGATATATCGCATCGTTCCATAGATTCATGGAATCATTAGTCAGAGCGTCTCGAAGCGAAGTTACTTCACGAGAAGCAATAAATGAAGTGAAAAAATCAAGGTTAGGGATCAAAAGTATTGTTAATGACTTAGTTAGCGATTGCAAAAAGGTACCGACGCCAGTTAAAAAGATAATCAAAGATAATTTATTTCTAAAAGCATCGAGCTCATATTAAAAAAGGTTTAATTTTAATGCAATTATGACTGAATGATAACACAAAAGGAAATGCACTACCTATCCTTCTTTCTTCCTTTCCCTGCATATCCCTCCGCCATCTCCTTCAGTTCAACGTAATATTTCAGCTGTTCCGCGTATGGTATGCGGTTGAGGCCGCTCGGCGATGATACGACGAAGTCGATGACGCCCGGGGCAATGCTTTGGGGCTGAAGTCCGCAAGTTACTTCCGTTATCTGCGCCGCTTCGCGGTACACGCCTATGCCCTCGTAGCAGGCGATGAGCGGTTTATAGCGTTTGAGCTTAGTGATCAGTTTCTTTCTGCCTTCGATGAATTCTTCCTTCGTTATTTCCGCCGCCGCGCGCGTCGGGCGCGGAACGATGTTAGTTATACCGAAACCCAGGCCGGTCAGGTCGAAGTCCTCTTCGGGTTTGTACCGCCGCGGAGTCAGGCCGGATTCGGCGAGCAGCTTCCAGAAACGGTTGGACGGCCCGGCGAAATGATGCCCGGTCTCGGCTGAGCGTACGCCGGGATTAAAACCGATAAAAAGTATATTTAGGCCCGGCGCGATGACGTCGGGCACCGGGCGCAGTTTTCCGGGTTGTTTCGTTTTATTCGCAGGTTTAAGCTTTTCCATATTTCGGCCCGTATTTCGCCGCGAGAAGTATTGCCTCGGTCATACTCACCGCGCTTGCCTTGCCAGTACCCGCGATATCGAACGCTGTGCCGTGGTCTACAGACGTGCGCAGGAACGGCAGCCCTATAGTCAGCGATATCGTTCGCTCAAAATCGAGCGTCTTTGTGGCTATATGCCCCTGGTCGTGATACAGCGATAAAACTGAGTTGTACCGCCCCATAAGCGCCTGATGGAACACCGAGTCGGCGGATACGGGGCCTTCGACATTGTAACCCATAGATTGCGCTTCCTTCACGGCAGGCTCTATTATATTTACTTCCTCGTCGCCGAAAAGCCCGTGCTCGCCGCTGTGCGGATTGAGCCCCGCGACGGCCATAGTGCCTTCCTTAACGCCGAGCCTGCGGAGCGCGTCCGTGCACCTTATTATATAATCGAGCAGCCTTTGTTTCGTCACCATACCGCACGCTTCGCGCAGCGGCACGTGGCGGCTCAAAAAGAACACCCGCAGGCCTCTTACTTCAAACATAGTGAGCGGGTCGCCGGTGTTTGTGAGCCCCGCGAGTATCTCGGTATGCCCTATGTAATCGACTTTAGCGGCCTTAAGAGATTCTTTGTTGATAGGCGTCGTTGCTACAGCGTCCAGTTTGCCCGCAAGGGCAAGCTCTGCCGCGCGTTTGATAAACTCAAACGCGGCTTTGCCGCCGAGAGCCTGAACTTTGCCGATCTTAAGCTCATTTATATTCACGTTGCCGAGGTCTATAAGGTCGATGGTCCCCGCTTCGAATATGCCTTCCTGCGGGTCGTTTATGATATGTATTTTCGAATCGAGTGAGCAGAAACGCAGGGCCTGCTCTATCACGCTTTTGTCGCCTATCACCACCGGGCGGCAGGCTTCATATACTCTAATATCGTTTAATGCCTTTACAGTTATCTCCGGGCCGACGCCCGCCGGATCGCCCATTGGTATACCTATCAAAGGCCTGCTGCCGCTCATTACTTCTTTACCTTTACGCCCTTCGCTTCGTCGTACATCTTTATATATTCCCCGAGGCATACCGGGTAATACTTTATCTCCCTGTCGTCTTCAATAGACACCTGCTCGCCCGCGAACACCGGCTCGCCGTCTACGGTACGTATGTGCAGCGTCGCCTTTTTGGGCTTTTTCGAATAGCGGCATATGGCGCGCGTAGTTACTTCTTCGATATCCTGCGCTAATGCGAACAGGTAAGCGCTGCCTTCGAAGGGGTTTCCGAACGCGTCAACTTTAAGAGCAAAACATATTACCGGTATGTCGAGGTACGAGACTACCCTCGCCAGATCCCATACGTTAGCCTTGCTCAAAAACTGCGCTTCGTCTATGAGTATTATCGAGACAGGGGCTCCCGCTCCGTCCGCCTTTTTCTTTTCTTCATATATACGCTCGTAAAGCCAGCCTTCATCGGGCAATGTAAGAAAATCCGCTTTACGCTTGATAACTCCGTCTTCTAAGCGGCTTATTATAAACTTGTTAGCTTTCCTGTCTATCTGGGGCTTAAGGCATAATATCTTGCGTCCGTTATTCTTTTCATAGTCGAACGCTATCTGCAGAAGCTGAGTCGATTTCCCGGCGTTCATCACCGCGTAACGAAAATATAGTTTTGCCATTTCCCCCTCCAAAACCCCTTTGTTTTGATAAAATTATAACATGCCCGCTATCCCCGTACAATAAGCAAAAGCCCTTCTGCCCGGCCTTATGTTTTAAGCCTTTTAAAAAAATGTATATCTATGTATTTTCTCCGGCGCGATTGTAAAAGCGCCTTCGTTGTGGTATAATAATTTTTGGTCAAATATGTCCAAATTATGTTATTTAAATGGAAAAGGAGAATTCAAATGAAAAAATTATTGGCACTGGTTGTCGCCGTATTGCTTGCGGCAGCGATGTTTGCTGGATGCCAGACAAACAATCAACCGACTGCGTCACCTTCAGAGGTCGCGTCTGTTGAGCCTTCTGTAGAACCATCACCTTCGGAAGTGGCGGCTACATATGAGATCGCGATGATAACCGACAAAGGAAACATCGACGATAAGTCATTCAACCAGGGAACCTGGGAAGGCATAGAAAAGTATGCCAAAGAGACTGGCAAGACGTACAAATATTACAGGCCGACAGAAGTTACGACCGACGCTTATGTTGCGGCTATTGACCTCGCGGTTCAGGGCGGAGCAAAGATCGTCGTTACACCCGGATACCTGTTTGAACCCGCTATATACGTAGCTCAGGATAAGTATCCAGAGGTCAAGTTTGTTCTTATCGACGGCAACCCGAACGACGGCGACTGGAGCGCCGGAGCCCCGAACTATAAGATCAATCCTAACGTTTACTCGATATTCTTTGCAGAGCAGCAGGCCGGATTCCTCGCGGGATACGCTGCTGTAAAAGACGGCAATACGAAGCTCGGATTCATGGGCGGAATGGCTGTTCCCGCTGTCGTACGTTTCGGATACGGATACGTACAGGGCTGCGAAGTTGCTGCTAAAGAGCTGGGCCTCGCCAAAGACGCAGTGCAGATAATGTACCACTATACCGGCGGATTCGATGCAACGCCCGAAGTTCAGACTCTTGCGGCTTCCTGGTTTACCAGCGGATCGCAGGTAATCTTCGGATGCGGCGGCAAAGTCGGCAACTCCGTCTTCGCGGCTGCTGAAGCCAACAACGGCAAAGCTATCGGCGTTGACGTTGACCAGTCGTTCGAATCGCCTACCGTTATAACCTCCGCTATGAAGGGCGTAGGCAACGCGGCTTATGCGGCTCTTACCGATTTCTACGGCAACAAGTTCAAGGGCGGCGTTTCCGAGACGCTCGACATTCAGGTCGATATGATCGGTCTCCCGTTTGCGAATTCCAGGTTCGCTTCGTTCTCGCAGGCTGATTACGACGCTATCGTCGCGAAGCTTGTAGGCGATACCGACGGACTCAGGACCGGTCTCTGGAACGATACCACAGTGGCGAAGGTCACAGAGCTTCCGCTCACTCTCGTAAAAGTAACCTTAGTAGAATAGTAATTCTAAATACATAAAAGGGTGCCCGCAAGGGCATCCTTTTTTAATTGCATTTAAGCCGGCATCTTTTAATCCCTGTAAATATCAGTAGTAAATATATTAAATGTATTATATAATATATGGGTTAATGAGTCCCCAAATGCATAAAAGATTTTTGAGGTGTAAATAATTTTGAATGGAGGGGTTTTATTGGACTACGTGATCGAAATGCTGGGTATTACAAAGCAGTTTCCCGGCGTGCTCGCGAACGACAATATTTCGCTGCAGCTGAAAAAAGGCGAGATACACGCGCTGCTTGGTGAAAACGGCGCGGGCAAATCCACGCTGATGAGCATACTGTTCGGTTTATACAAGCCTGAAAGCGGTGTTATCAAAAAGAACGGGGAACAGATCAATATCTCGAACCCTAATAACGCTAACGCCTATGGCATCGGTATGGTCCACCAGCACTTTAAACTTGTCCATAATTTCACCGTGCTTGAAAACATCATCCTCGGCGTAGAGACGACAAGGCGCGGCTTTTTGAAAATGGACCGCGCAAGGAAGAAAGTTATCGAGCTCTCTGAAAAATACCACCTTAATGTAGACCCCGATGCGGTAATTTCGGATATTACCGTCGGTATGCAGCAAAGGGTCGAGATCTTAAAGATGCTGTACCGTGAAAACGAGATACTTATATTTGACGAACCTACTGCTATGCTCACTCCTCAGGAAATAGACGATCTTATGACAACGATGAGAGGCCTGGCGAAGGAAGGCAAGTCTATACTGTTTATAACGCATAAACTGGACGAGATTAAGAAGGTAGCCGACAGGTGCACGATACTGCGCAAGGGCAAGTATATAGCCACGGTCGACGCAAATGCCACCTCCAAGGAAGATATGGCTGAAATGATGGTCGGCAGGAAGATAGACTTTGTCGTCAGCAAAGGGGACGCCAAACCCGGCGAAGCCGTATTAAAAGTAAAAGACTTAACGCTTAAATCAAAACACAGCAAAAAGAACCGCCTTAATCACGTGTCGTTCGAGGCAAGGCGCGGCGAGATACTCTGTATTGCGGGCATAGACGGCAACGGCCAGTCGGAACTCGTTTATACGTTAACGGGCCTTGCCGAAGCAAACGAAGGAACGATAGAACTCTGCGGCAAAGATGTAACTCATGCCAGCATACGCCAAAGGAGCGAAGTAGGCATGTCGCATATCCCTGAGGACCGCCACAAGCACGGGCTTATACTCGATTACAGCCTGGCTTACAACCTCGTGCTGCAAAAGTATTATACGCGCAGGTTCCAGCGGATCGGGTTTTTAAAGTTCGATAAGATAAACGAATATTCCGACGAACTTATTAAAAAATTCGATATCCGTACAGGCCAGGGAAGAAGGACCATAGCGCGCAGCATGTCGGGCGGAAACCAGCAGAAAGCTATTGTCGCGCGCGAGATAGACAGGGACCCCGAGGTGCTCGTCGCCGTTCAGCCCACAAGGGGGCTTGACGTAGGCGCTATCGAATATATCCATAAACAGCTTGTAAGGCAAAGAGACGAAGGAAAGGCTGTGCTGCTCGTATCGCTCGAGCTTGATGAAGTATTGAACGTGAGCGACAGGATACTCGTAATATACGAAGGCGAACTCGTGGCAGACCTCGATCCGAAGAAAACGACCGAACAGGAACTCGGCCTGTATATGTCAGGCGCGAAGAGGGAGGCTGTATGAAAGCATGGTTTAAGCGTTTAGGAATAACATCTGCGTTCTCAAGCGTTTTTGCATCGATAATGGCCATCCTTGTCGGCCTTCTCGTAGGGTTTATTATACTGCTTATAACAAATCCGGAGCAGGCCCCGGCGGGGTTCCTTACGATTCTGCTCGGAGGATTTACGGGAGGGGCCAAAGGTATCGGGACCGTATTCTATCTGGCGACTCCGATAATCATGACCGGGCTTTCCGTCGGGTTTGCGTTTAAGACCGGGCTATTCAACATCGGTACTCCCGGTCAGCTGATTGTCGGCGGATATGTCGCTGTGCTTATCGGCGTCAAAATGGGTTTCTTTGGGCCCGTTCTCTGGCTGGTCGCATTGCTTGGGGCTATGATCGCCGGCGGCCTTTGGGCGCTGATCCCCGGCCTGTTAAAAGCGTATTTTAACGTTCACGAAGTCATATCCAGCATCATGATGAATTACATAGGCATGTACGCGGTCAACGCGCTTGTAAAAGAAACGGTATATAACAGTACCCGCAACATGTCGTTCCCGGTCAAGGCAGACGCTAACATACCTAAGCTCGGCTTTGATAAGCTTACAGACGGTTCGAGCCTTAACGGAGGATTTATAATCGCGGTCATATTCGTGATACTGCTCTATATTATACTCAACAAGACCGTTTTCGGTTATGAGCTCAAAGCCTGCGGATTTAACCCTAACGCAAGCATTTATGCGGGAATCAACGCGAAAAAGAATATAGTGCTTTCAATGGTCATAGCCGGAGCGATGTCGGGCGTTGCGGGAGGGCTGATATACCTCGCAGGCTCAGGAAAGTATATCGAAGTAGTCGACGTTCTTGCCGCCGAAGGTTTTAACGGCATACCTGTGGCGCTGCTGGGGCTTTCCCACCCTATAGGCATACTCTTTTCGGGGTTATTTATAGCGTATATCACTAACGGCGGATTCTACATGCAGCATTACAACTTTGTTCCGCAGGTCATCGATATAATAATCGCTATAATAATCTACTTCAGCGCTTTCGTGCTTCTGGTGAAAAATTTTGTCGACAGGGTCGCGCTAAAATCTTCGGGATCGCTTGAAGGCGATGACCCGGGGTCTGCGCCAGGCGATAAATCTATAGCTGGAAAGGAGAAAAAGTAGTATGGAGAGCGTATATTTTCTCGTTCAGCAGACGATGTTCTTCTCTATCCCTTTGCTTGTAGTCGCTCTCGGAGGCATGTTCTCTGAGCGAAGCGGCGTTGTGAACATAGCTTTGGAAGGCATAATGATAATGGGAGCGTTCAGCAGTATATTTGTAATACACGCGCTCGAAGCCACCATGAGCGGCCAACTGCTTCTGATAATAGCTATACTTGTCGCTATCGCAAGCGGTATGATATTCTCGCTTTTTCACGCTTACGCATCTATCAACCTGCGTGCGAACCAGGTCATAAGCGGTACGGCGCTCAATATGTTCGCCCCCGCGTTTTCGATCTTCGTTGCGAGAACGATACAGGGCTCTCAGGAAGTAATGTTCGCGAACACGTTCAGGATCGAGAGTGTCCCGGTGCTCGGTGATATCCCGGTTATCGGGTCATTATTCTTCAAGGGCACATATATCACAACATACCTTGGTATCCTGATACTTGTAGTTTCCGTTATAGTGCTTTATAAGACAAGGTTCGGGCTGCGCCTCCGTGCGTGCGGCGAGCATCCCCAGGCCGCAGATTCAGTCGGAATAAACGTTTATAAGATACGCTACGCAGGCGTGCTCATCTCAGGCGCGCTCGGAGGCCTCGGAGGGCTCATATTCGTCGTGCCCACTTCCACGAGCTTCAACGCCACGGTTTCAGGATACGGGTTCCTTGCGCTCGCTGTGCTGATATTCGGCCAGTGGAAGCCGCTCCGGATACTCATAGCGGCGTTCTTCTTCGGCATAATGAAAACTATTGCGGCCGCCCACTCGGGGCTCTCGTTTATGTCGGGCCTCGGCATATCGGATAACATTTATAAGATGATACCCTATATAGCAACGCTTATCGTTCTCACGCTTTCGTCTAAAAACTCGCAGGCTCCCAAAGCTTCCGGCGTGCCGTACGACAAGGGTACAAGATAAAAATACACATCGTATAAAGCGCTCCTCACGGAGCGCTTTTATTGTTTACGCAGCTATTTCAGCACTATGGCATATTCATTGCAGAGAGGATATTTTATCGGCTCGTCCTCCTCTATTTTCGAGAACCGCGCCGCTTCTTCCGCAAAATAATTGTCGGTCTTGTCGTCGTTTATCGACGACACTTCGCCGACTATTAAGTCGCCCTTGCCTTCGAACGCCCAGAACCTGTGATACATGTACGGCGTTATAGTGAGGCTGTTGCCCGGATGTATGAGCAGCGTTTCGTCCGGCTTTACCACGCTTTTTATGCCGTCCATATACACCGTGACGTCGTTCTTATAATCGACCGCCCCTTCTTCGCCGCAGTTATAAAGCTTGATCGCGAGCACTCCGCCTCCGCGGTTTATTATGTCTTCAGTCTTTTTCACGTGATAGTGAGTGGGAAGGCATTGCCCGTCGAGCAGCAGTATTACCTTTTCGGCATACGGCGTGCCTATCGACGGATCTTTATGGTCCCCGTTTCTTATGGTAAACAGCACCGTGCCGAGCTCCGTAAACCTGCCCTGCCCGTAGTCGGTGATATCCCATCCGAGCATCACCTTCTCTATAAGGCTTGTTTCCTTCCTGTTTTCCCTCCACGTTTCAATATCCCAGTACGCGAACCTCGGAAGTTTGAACTTGTTTTTTTCCAGCAGCCGTATTGCCCATTCGACCGCGTCGTTTATCTCGCTTCGCCTCATCATGTCTCCTCTTATGCATCATTTTTCATTATATTATTTGCGTATGCCGTTTAAGATATCAACCGGTTGATGCCCCGGATATCATTCTTTAGATCATGCTATTTGAAGAACAGATCTTTTACTTCATCCATCGAGAGCCAGTAAGTGATAGTGTCCCCGGGCGCCATGCTCTCCGCCAGCTTTCGATACTCTTCCTGATTGTCATAGGTATACCAGACTTTTGAAGGCAGATGGATCGTATGATGCTCAGGATCGCTGTATACGTTGTCTTTAAGCTCGTTGCCAAGCAGCAGGTTAAGGCCGAAATTCAAAGCTGTTCCGCCTATTCCCGGCGGATCGCTTATCACGATGTAAGGCATTACTTTGTTGTCTTTGTTGATATCAAGGCACATCTGCATATACTCGCCGGAATCGCCGAAACCTATTGCCTTAGGCCATGGAGCGTTCGCTTTCCTGTAGGCCTTCAATACAGCCTCGGCGCACTGTGAGGTAAGCACCCCGTCGAATTCTATACCAGAGTCAAGTATATCCGTCATGATCCGCTCGGCTTTTGCGGCGTCGCGGCCGTGGTTCTCTTCCCTAACGACTATCAGGCCCCTTTCCCCGATGCCCTTCGCAAAACCCGCGGCTCTCTGCTCGTCTGCCGCGTTTCCCTTTATGCCATTGAGCAATACCACTTTTCCTCCCGGCCCGAGGATGTCGCCTACATATGTAGCCGCTTTATATCCGAGGTAGTACTGGTCGGTCGCTATATTCAGCACCTTGCCGGAATCATATTCGATACCGCAGTTGATATATATGTTCCCCGAATCAAAAGCTTTGCCTATCACAGAGTCGAGCCCTGACGGCGAAGCTGGGTTAACGAGTATGATATCGTTTTCCGGGCTTATGGCCTTCTCAAACTGGCCTGCCTCCCCGGCGCCCTGCCCGGATATGAACGGCTCGCAGGAAACGTTAATCCCCTTACCAGCCGCGGCGGCAGCCGCGTCCCTGATGCTCTTCTCATATGCCGCACGGAATGAGCCGTCCATAAAAGACGCGTTATAAGACAAGAGATTAATGTCTATTGAGCCTTTCTGCGTTGCGGTTACCGATTCGGACGGTACAGCCGGATCGGCCGGCGCCTGCGGAGCGGCGCCGCATCCTGCCGCTGAAGCCAGCATACATACGAATAAAAGTGCCAATACGAATCTATTTATCAATTCTGTCTCCTTTTATGATCGAAGCGCAACCGCTTCAGCCTGCAAATCATATAGTGCCTTATTTGATTATATTTCAAATATGCTTTCGGGTAAAGCCATAACTTATTCCATATTCGGCCAAAAGCCGATAGGCTTCCCGGCTCTATAGAATAATAACCATAACATATATTAAGAAAACGATAATGGAAATAATGAAAGGCTCCGCGGACAGCGGCATATACATTTCGGAGATAAAGCCGATCAAGAAAAAGCTGATAAAATTATATATCGTTGATCAGCCTCGCCGCGTTATCATGCATCACAGCTTTAGCATACAGCCGCGCGTCTTCTTCGCCCATCAGTCCGAAGCCCACCCGTTCGCATAGCACGCGCGACAATACGTCGAGGAAAGCGAGACGCGCTCCATAGCTCTCTTCGCTTGTCCATGTGTCGCATCCCCATACCACGCGATCGGTGCCGCAGGAGTCGATAAGCTCGGCTATGAGCCGCCGCGCTACAGCGTAAGATATGAGCGGCAGCCAGCAAAGGTCGGCCCACACGTTAGGGTAAGCGTGGGTTAGCCCGGCAATATCGCCGGTCCACGGGTAGCTGCCGTGCATAAGCAGGAACGTTGTGCGCGGGTGGCGGGCTATAAGCGGCTGCAGCCGCATAGCGCCGGTGCCGTTCATCAGGCCGAGCCCCGTATGTATCTGCACGGGCATTTTGAGCTCCGCGGCAAGATTGCATACGAAATCGAAGACATAGTCCTGAAAACTCTTTATATCTTCCGCGCCCGGGTCTTCCTTCATCGCCCTTTGCGCCTGTTGTTTGGTAGATTCTCCGAAATCCAGAGGACGGTCGTAGGCGAGCGCGCATTTGAAGGCAGCGCTTCCTTTTTGTTTTTGCTCCCGCATCAAAACACCCAATAAATCAGTGTATTCGTCTATATCCGCGATATTGCGGCCGCTCATTACCTGTATGTTGTTTCCGTTGTGGTCTTTGCCGTTCTGGTTATAGCCGTAGAAGAAAGCGTTTATGCGGTAAGCGGGGCGGAACAGGTCAGGATGGCCGTTGTCTTCGCCGGGCGACCAATATGTATCGAGCATTATCGTTTCATACCTGCATTTTTCCCGGAGCAGGCTTATATGCCAATCCTTATTCTGATGGGCGTTCTTAATAGCTTCATCGTAAACGCCCCAGCTATCGGCGTTAAGGCGCTCCCTGATGCCGTAGATATCCATCAACGCTTTTTCCAGCCACACGAAATATCCGCGGCTGCGCACGCTGCCGAGCCACGCGGCTATTTTTTCTTTAGCTTCCGCGGGCGGGACCGGCGTGCCGCACCAGTTTACATAAGAGCTTTGCAAAACGCCCTCGAGAGTGAGCGCAGCGTGTTCTTCATCTCTCATATGGTGCGAATGTGAATTGACTATAGGTTCATTTTCCAGATAACAAAGAAACTCATTCCTGTCCATACTTCTTCCTTCCCGAAAATAATTAACACCAGAGTAATTTGTTAAACACTATATACCGTAGGGGCGATCTCTGATCGCCCGCTTGTGCCGCCCGCCTTTTTTCAATAGCAATTCAGGATCCGTTCCCAACCGCGGAGAACAGAGTTCTCCATTACGATCACCAAACCTATTCCTGCCTCGCTCGCGGAACGACACAGGGGCCGTTCCCTACAAATAAACAAAAACTGTGTCGAGTTGGACGGTGATTGTGCAGACAAAAAACATCATCTTCCAACGCACCCCCAAATAGACCTAAGGGGCGATCTCTAATTGCCCCCAATCTATATCTGTATCTTTTATTAAATTCTATTTCTTCAGCCAGAGGTCTATGGATTTCTCGACTTTCGCGTAGAACGGAAGCTCAACTTTTTTGCCCGTTTTTGCCGACTCGTACGCGGCGTATATCATCTCGAGAACCGCTCTTCCGTCTTCGCCAGTAACTTTGGGCTGCAGGCCCTCCCTCACGCATTTTATGAAGTGCGCCAGTTCGTGCGGGTAACCGTGGTTAAACGCCTCTTCGAACGAAGTAAAGCTCCAGCCCGAGGTGGAGCCCGCTTTTTCCGCAGCGTACCCGTAGCCTTCAAGGCTGTATGTGAGCGCGCTGTTGCCTCTTGAGAGGTCGGCGTAAGAAACGCCCTTCCTGCCGTATGCTTCTATGCGGTCGTCCATGCCGCCGTGCTTCGCCCAGCTGTCTTCCGCTATGCCGAGCACTCCGTTTTCAAACTCGACTACAGCCACGGTATTGTCTTCGCAGAGCGTATCGTGCAATACAGTCGACATCGAAGCATAAACGCTCTTCACCTTCGGGCTGCCGCCAAGGAACCACCTCATCCATGCGAGCGAGTGGCAGCCCATGTCCATCATCACGCCGCCGCCCGCGTGATTCTCCTCGTAAAACCATCTGCTGTGCGGGCCCGAGTGCTTCTCGGCCTGTTTTATCATATAGAGCTCGCCGACGGCGCCGCTGTTTACCAGGCTGCGCACCCTTTCGTATTTGGGCGTGAAACAAAGCTGCTCCGCGTACATAAGCAGCTTTCCCGCCTTCCTGCATTCCGCTATCATCTCGTCAGCCTGCTCCAATGTGAGCGCTATGGGTTTTTCCACTATAACATGCTTGCCGCTCTTCGCGGCTTTAAGGCACGCCTCGCAGTGCATATTGTTGGGAAGGCAGATATCGACAACATCGCACCCGCTCTTTTCGAGCAGTTCGTCTATGTCTGTATAAGCCTGCGGGACTCCGTGTTCCTGCGCGAATTTTATCGTCTTCTCCGCGCTGCGGCCATAGACAGCGACGACTTCGGCGTCCGGCACAAAGCGCTGAAGCGACTCAATATGAATGTCCGAGATGAACCCGCACCCGAGTACTGCTACTTTTGTCTTCTCCATGAATACTTCCTCGTTTTCATCAGTTAACCCCGCCTTACGGCAGCTGAAGTTTTGCCCCGCGTTTCATGCCGCCAAACGCCCGTTGATTCCTGCCATCGAAAGGATATGATCTATGCCGTTATTATCTTCGATAAATCTGCCGATATCCCTGCATGAAGTCCCGCATTTTCCGCTAAAATCCTTATGTTTTCTTGACTGATATTTATTTTATAGCAGAGACTTTAAATAAAGCCCCCGCAGGCCGGTTAGGCCGCGGTGTGGTAAATAAAAAAGTTAAGGCCTTCCGGAAATCCGGAAGGCCTTTTATTGGGAGATGACAGAAAACTTTTTAGGCTTGTATAGCTTCCGGAAGCTCTTCCGCTTTCGCGCTGCCTCCGATTGCCCATGTGACAAACCCGGCGATAAACGATACCGGGAGCGCCACTACTATGGCGTCGACCATAGCGAGGGTAGAAAGTCCCGTGTCTTTTACGAGCGACGTTGTGCCGAATATCAGGTTACACAACTGAAGGCTCGACGCCGTCTTCTCCTGTAT
Organism: uncultured Christensenellaceae bacterium; assembly: GCA_964510055.1. Lineage (GTDB taxonomy): Bacteria > Bacillota > Clostridia > Christensenellales > SZUA-584 > DTFZ01. The sequence continues at coordinate 29,132 of CAZDZY010000005.1, read as the reverse complement.
AAAGATCAGCCAGAACAGGCTGACTACGGTCCCTATTATCATGCTGGCAAGCGCCGCGCGTTTCGGGAACTTCTTTATATACAACGCTGCGATATACGACGGCAGGAATACCGCCGCGCACAGCCCGTAAAACAGCGACGTGCCCTGCGCTATTATCGCCATACTCGTGTTGAGCTGGCTGGAAAGCCACGCGAGCACGGCAGTTATAACGATGCCTGCAAGCATCGCTATCCTTGTCAGCGTCATCGGATTTCCCTTAGCCTTAAGCGACTGCTTTATAAAGTCTTTACCCAGGGCAGAGCCCATAGTGTGGCTGAGTGCCGAGAGCGTCGAGATAGAGGCCGCGAGCAGCACTACGAGGAACACTCCCCCGAACCAATCCGGCAGGTAATCCTTAATAAACGTTGGTATTATCGCGTCGTTTCCGCCCGCCGCTACAACGGCTACGTTGCCCGTAGTATTGTAGAACTGTACGTTGCTGAGCGCCCCAACCGTGAACGCTACGCCTGTCATGAACAGTATGAATATACCGCCCGACAATACGCCGCGGTTCAGTTCGCGGTTGCTCTTGACTGTCATGAACTTTATTGACAGCTGCGGCTGCGCCAGCACGCCAATGCCCACGCCCGCAACAAGCGTTGTAACAACATTCCACCACTGCGGCGAGCCCGAAGCCGGCATGGACGTCCAGCCCATAAAGCCTCCGCTTGACAGCTTCGCTGTCTGCTCTGCGACTCCCGGCATGTTGGGCAGCTGCGTAAGCGCTGTATGCGCCTTTTCTACGCCGCCCAGCATAGCGTATGTGTAGATGATGAGGAACGCCATGCCGGCGAACATCAGCGCACCCTGAAACGCGTCGGAGTACATTATGCCCTTAAGTCCGCCGAGTATCACTGCCGCGCCCGCAAGCACAGTTATAACTATAAGCACAACGTTAAAATCCACGCTAATAAACTTTGAAACATAATCTACGATACCTTTTAAAACTGCCGAGGCGTAAACGGGCATGAACAGGAATATGAGCACGCCCGCATACCCCTGCATGAATTTAGATTTGAACCTGAGCGCGAAGAATTCGGGCATTGTGGTAGCGCCTAAGGCATGCCCAATCTGTCTCGTACGTTTCCCGAACACTACGAACGCTATGAATACGCCAACGAGTATGTTGAGCGCTGTAAGCCACAGGAGCCCCATGCCGAACTGCCCGGCGGCTCCCCCGAAGCCTACTATTGCAGACGTGCTGATGAAGGTTGCGCCGTAAGAGAGCGCCATTACTACAGGGTGTATCTTTTTACCCGCGAGCAGCAGGTCGTTTGCGTCTTTGGTTTTCCTATACCCCATATAGGCGAGAAATCCCATCGCAATCACATACACCGCAAGAGCGATTATCGTGGAGGTCATTTCTTATCGCCTCCTTTCTTTTCGCCGTTTCCCTTGTTCCAGTTGATTATTCCGTAGACAACGCAAAGGAGCGCCGAGCCTAAACAAAGCAGCATTGCGAGCCATACTGATACGTCCGGTATTCCTAACATATTACCATCCTTCCTTTCTACCTTAATAATTCCAAAAGCCATTGGCTTTCGTGAAACCGGATAAGCCGCCCGAGGCGGCCGGCGATGCATACATTAAACGTCGATAAGCTTAAAAACTTCCCTCCTTCCTCATACAAATAAAAAAGCCCTTCGTCCAAATCCTGGGACGAAAGGCTTATAGCTTTTCCGTGTTACCACCCGGTTTCGCCTGTGTTTGCACAGGCGCACTCTTTTCGGATACGTCAATATCCTATCCTCTTAACGGAGGAACCCCGTACCTGCCTACAATACCTTGCCCCAAAAAGTCTCACGGCTTTTCGGGACCAGTTTAATACTTCAGCGGGTATGCTCGAAAGGGAACTTCGGAAGGATTCGTTATGAGGCTTGCTTCCAGTCAAGGCAAGCCCTCCCTGGCAAAACTTCATCCGCCTACTTTCCTTTGTTAACGCATATATTTATATTAACATTACTAATATTATAAAATAAACGCGAAAATGTCAATCTATTTTTATTCACAAGCCTCGAGTTTTTATACGGTCATATCCTCGCAACTCCGCTCTTTCTCGCGGCTTCCGCCACCGCTTTTGCTACCGCGGGGCCTACCCGCTCATCGAACGGCGCCGGTATGACATATTCGCTGTTGAGCTCTTTTTCGTCCACAAGGCCGGCGAGAGCGTACGCCGCCGCTATTTTCATATCGTCGTTGATATCGCTCGCCCGCACGTCGAGTGCCCCGCGGAATATGCCGGGGAACGCGAGCACGTTGTTTATCTGGTTGGGGTAATCGCTCCTGCCCGTGCCAACCACCGAAGCGCCCGCCTCTTTAGCTAATTCCGGCATTATCTCGGGCACAGGGTTGCTCATAGCGAATATTATCGGGTCTTTGCCCATGCTCTTTATCATATCTTTAGTGACTATCCCCGGCGCTGAAACTCCTACGAATATATCGGCGCCCCTCATAGCGTCCGCAAGGCTCCCCGTGACCCGCAGCCTGTTCGAGACTTTTGCCATCTGCTGCTTGAATGGGTTAAGCCCTTCCCGGCCCTCGTATATAGCGCCCTTGCTGTCGCAGAGTATCACGTTTCGAAGCCCTAAGGCCATCAGCAGCTTAGTAACGGCCACGCCCGCGGCGCCCGCCCCCGATACAACGGCGTGCTGCTCGCCTAGTTTTCTGCCCGTAAGCTTCATGGCGTTTATCATCGCCGCGGCCACCACTACCGCGGTGCCGTGCTGGTCGTCGTGGAATATCGGTATATCGCACTTTTCTTTGAGCTTCTGCTCTATCTCGAAGCACGCGGGCGCCGCGATATCTTCGAGGTTAACTCCCCCGAAGCTGCCCGACAGCAGGTAGACTGTGTTCACGATCTCGTCCGCATTTTTCGACTTTACGCACAGCGGGAAAGCGTCTACGTCGGCGAAAGCCTTGAACAGAACGCACTTGCCTTCCATTACGGGCATGCCCGCCTCGGGGCCTATGTCGCCAAGGCCCAATACCGCCGTCCCGTTCGTTACGACGGCCACGAGGTTCCACCTTCTCGTGAGCTCAAAGCTTTTATTTATATCTTTTTCTATCTCGAGGCACGGCTGCGCGACGCCCGGAGTGTACGCGAGCGACAGGTCTTCCTTGTTCTTCACCGGAGTCTTCGCGATTACCTCTATCTTGCCCTTCCATTCGTAATGCAGTTTCAAACTCTCTTTGCCGTAATCCATTCGTTACCCCCGCTGTTTCAGTTTTCTTTCCAGTACATAGATTAACAGCCTTTGGAGTTATGTTCAAGATATAATTGAAGAAATGTATATTGGCAGGTACATTATAAGTTTTCTTCCTTTTTAAGAGTACCGTGGCTTCCCCTTCGAGGGGAAGCTGTCAGGCGCTAGATTGCACTGCCGTAAAGAAAAGACCCCCGTTCAAGTGCCTGACTGATGAGGTGTCTTACTTTGTACATATCGAACGCCTCCACCTCATCCGGCGCTTCGCGCCACCTACCTCTGTTCACAATAGTCGTCTGCCTTCGCTACCGCTCGTCATACTCCTTTGTTCACAGAGCCTCCAATTCGCTTCATCGCCCACCGGGCGCGCTCATCTTCGGCTCCCCTCAAGGTGAAGGCAAGGAATACAAAAAGGCACGTATCACATAACGCACCCTTAAATGGCCGCAGGGGCGATCACTGATCCCGCCCAAATTAACTAATGGCTGTCCGCCCATTTTTTATGATCATGCTCTATGCCGAAGCATCCGAGTACCTTTCCGACTATATGGCCTGTCATGTCGCTTATGGACTTCGGATCATTATAGAACGTGAGCATGGGCGGCATTATGATCGCGCCGAGTTTTGAGAGGGTAAGAAGGTTGTTTAAGTGGATCGGGCTTAGGGGGCATTCCCTCGCTGCGATAACGAGCTTCCTGCCTTCTTTTATAGTAACGTCAGCCGCACGCAGCAGCAGGTTTTCGGAAAACCCTGACGCTATGCCCGCCGCTGTTTTCATGCTGCACGGGATTATAATCATGCCTTCAGTTTTGTACGTACCGCTCGATATGGCAGCGCCGAGGTCATCGATATCATAAGCCTTGTCCGCAAGGCCTTTTACGTCCCCTATGCCGTAACCCGTTTCCATAAGTATCGTCTGCTCCGCAGTTTTCGAGACGACCAGATGCGATTCCCATCCGGGGTGGGTTTTGATCGCTTTTAATACTTCTATCCCGAGTATCACGCCGCTTGCCCCGCTTATGCCGACGACAAGCCTGTTTCTGTCCGTCATTGTATATTTATATTAAACCGGCTTCCGCGTCATTACGCCCGGTTACGCATCATACTTTCCTTTCTTATAGGATTAAAAGTATCATGTAGAATTAAAAGTATTATGTCATGTTCTTTTTCTATTATACTATATCTGCCGTCAGTATATAATATATTTAATGTTATTATGCATAACCATTGATAAAGAAATCAGAAAAGGTTTTGTTTTCAACATCATAATTTACATGAAAGTATCTCGGCCCGCCGTCAAATATCATATGGTAATTTGTTTTCCAGTCGCTGAGGTAATCGTCTTCCTCATCAATGAGCAGGAAATTACAGAACAAAACTTTCCTTCCGTCAATTAACTTCCCTATGTACTGCCTTTTGTACCTATTGATATTTTTCTTAACAAACTCAAGGGAATCTTCATTGCAATAGGTCACGTCACCTTCGCGGCTCTTGAAATTATATATATAAGGAATCAGTTTTTCTTCGAATTCATTGATTACGTTCTCGTCGGGGGCCCAGCCCTGCTCGCCATCCAATGTAATGACAGCGCCGTCAATCTTATTAACATCGACCTGTAAGGCCTTGCAGCATTGCAGGCTGACGGCGATAACAATTATTACTGCTATAGCAAAAAATCTTTTCATCTTTTCACCCCGTTAATATAATACCACATTAACAGCTTCACCTTGGCCGGAAGTTTTCAAATACCACGGCGTCGAACTTCTTTGCGCAATATACCATATCGCTTTCATGCTGCACCGTCCACGCGACTAGCTTTCCGCCGAGCAGCCGGTAAAACGACAGCCTCAGCTTTCTGTGCGAGTCCTCGTGCTTAAAAGCCACGAAATGCGGGCGCGAAACGAAGTTCAAAAGCAGCAGCGAAAGCAGCGCTCCCTGGTACTTTGGTATAACGCCGTACTCGGCAATCCCCGCTGCAAGCTGCCCCCTTATTACATTTGGTCGGTTCTTCTTAAACCAGCCGGCTATCATGGGGTTGAACGACTCCATCACAAACGGACCTTTGTAAGCGTCGAGTATTTCAACCGCCTTAGAACACAACAAAGCGTTTCTATTTGAAGTCTTGATCTCTACTATAACTGGAACGCGCCCGCCGACGAGCGAAAGAACGTCGGCAAACAGGGGTATCTTCTCTTCCGAATCATACAGCCTGTATCCGCAAAGCTCTTCGTACGTACAGCCGCTTACGTCTTTATCGACGCCGCAGACGCGCATTAAATTTTCGTCATGAAACACTACGACTTTATCGTCGGCTGTAAGCCGTATGTCGAGCTCTATGCCGTACCCTTCTTTCGCGGCGAGAGAAAACGCCTCAAGTGAATTCTCGGGTATGGAATTATCCTCGCTGTGCAGCCCCCTGTGCGCGTAGAGCGTTTCTTTTAAAAGCGAATCGTCTTTTAAACGCCCCGGAGCCAGCAGAAAAATATATATCAGCAGAAGGGCGGCAATGACGCCGCCCGCGATAATGAGCATAAGTAAAGTACCTCTGTTTCAGTCTTACTGGTCTCCCGCGCCGAGCGACTCGAGTTTTCCGACTTTAGGAGCTTTTGAATCGCCATGCTTCACGAACCACATAGAAAGGAACGCAAGCGCGATGAAAAATGCGCCGTACGGGAGCAGCGTATAATACCCTACATGCTCTAGCAGATAACCTGAAAATACAGGCGTGATGATCTGAGCCAGCATTGAGGCCGTGTAATAGAAGCCGGTATATTTGCCCACACTAGCGCCTTTTGACATCTCGAGCACCATAGGCAGGGAATTCACGTTTATGGCTGCCCAGGCTATACCGGCAAGCGCGAATGAAACGAACATCAGAGGAGAATAAGCCTTATACAGTGCCGCTGACGCAAATACTATTGTCAGAAGGACTATACCGCCTAAAATGCTTTTCTTTCGCCCTATTTTTGTTGATATAAAACCGATAGGTATGAACGCTATTGCCGCCGCGACTATAGCTACCATCAGTATATCGGAAGCCTGTTTCTCCGTCATGCCGAGGAAGTTGACCGAATATTTTGAAAATGCCGTAGTGATCGCGTTATACCCCATGAACCAAAGGAATATAGAAACAAGTATAAGCACAAGGCTTATAACTACTTCTACCCGCATCGGTTGTTTTATGATCTCCTTTTTAGCAACTTCTTTGGCCTCTTCGGGGTCTATGCCCGCAGCGGCGCTGTCTTCCCGCATCTTTTTAACAAGCTTAGGTTCGCTTACAAACGAAACTAAAATAATAATGCCCAATATCATTACCGCTGCTGTTGACAGGAATAAAGGCCAGTAATTTGCCGTTAACGGTTCTGTTGTTTTCGGAGCTGAAAAACTTATTAGTATGAGTGCAACCAATCCGCCGGCAGCCCCCATGAGATTAATTATTCCGTTACCCTTGGAACGAAGCGGCTTTGGGGTAATATCCGGCATCAGGGCTACTGCCGGCGAGCGGTATGTCGACATTGCAATAAGCACAAGCCCGAGCCCAACCATGAAAACCGTAAGCTGCCGGGTATGCGTAGCATAGGGTATGATCGCCATAAAGATAACCGCTGCAAGCGTTCCAAAAATAATATACGGCATCCTGCGCCCTATACGCGTTTTTGTCCTGTCGGAAATCGCGCCGAATAATGGGAGCATGACCAAAGCCAGAATATTATCAATCGACATAATAAAACCGGCTAAAGTATCCTTGACCTCAAATGAATTCTTAAGGATAAGAGGGATAATAAAATCATATAGCTGCCAAAACGAAGATATCGTTAAAAAAGCCAGCCCGACCAGAAAGGTCTTACCATAGTTCAGTCTCATTCGCTTACTCCTTCCATACGTATACCTACAATGTACCACCATACGTATGTTTTATCAATCGCTGCATGTATATGTTTTATTATGAGAAATCCCAAATTAAAAGGAGCGCATGGCTCCTTCAGGCCGCTGAGAAAGCCCAACTACTGCGTTGTTTTTCCGCTTGCTCCTCAATGTAGCGCTGCTACTTATCGTCGCAATGCTCAAAACGCCTTGTATTTGGGACTTTTCAGCGGCCTTCGTTATTACATAAACATTACCGATGATATTGAAAATATACTTTGTCATCGATCTGAAGAAACGCATGGCTTCTTACTATATCTGATCACTTTCTCATCTTTACCGGTATATAATCCGGCGCTTTCTTTTCTATAAGGTCTTGCCGGAGACGCGCGTATCTTTGAAGACCGTTCTCGACAGCGTTATCCGGCCAGCCGCCGCCTATGAGCGGCTGCGCGTAACGAATAAACTCATCCGTAACGTCTGTACCGCCTGGCGCTATCCACTCCTTAGGGAGAAACCTTTCGGAGTTTGCGACTGCGGTCAAAGCAACTTTTGAATTATATGATTTATATACGTCTCCCTTTTCGCGCAGTATCGTAGCCATCCAGCCCGTGCCGTGCTCTATTGCCATGCCAACGGCATATGCCCCGACGCTGTACGCTTCCTCTATATCTATTTTAGAGCGGTATATACCGCACGCGCGCTGCAGCACGCCCGGCGTCTGGCCGGTCGCATAGCCGCTAACGGGGAATTTATGCCTGTTAAGATGGTTCACCACGGCCTGAGCGGCGTTCATCTGGCTCGCGCCGTACTCTATATGCCCGAAGCTGTCGCGGGTTTCCCCTATGGAGCCTACGTCGAACCCCTCGCTTACAACAACTATGCACCTGCCTGAGCGCTTGAGCTCGCTGTCAACATTGTCCGTCAGCGTTTCGAGGTTATGCCCCGCCTCGGCAAAATACATCTGCAGCGGCATATCGCGCTGCGGGTCAGCCAGGCGCGCGGCCGCTGTAATAAACCCTGTCTTCCTCCCCATTGCCTGTAAAACGGCGACGCGCTCGGTTACGCACATGCCTTTGTTCTCTTCGTTAACGTCCTGTATTATATTAGCCCAATACCTTGCGGCGCTGCCGTACCCGGGAGTGTGGTCTATTATAGTAAGCTCCTTGTCGCCTATATCGTTGTCTATCGTCTTCGGCACGCCGGCGACAATAAGCTCATACCCTTCGCTGCGGGCGAGCTTCGACACCTTGTCCGCCGTGTCCATTGAGTCGTTGCCGCCTATATAGAAGAAATACCCTATATCGTGGGCGCGGAGCACTTCGACTATGCGTTCGAAGTCCTCTGCGCAATCCTTATCCAGCTTGTACCTGCACGTTCCCACCGCTCCCGACGCAGGTGTGTTCTTCAGAAGCTCCAGCTCGCGAGGGCCCTGTGAACTCATATTAATAAGCTCTTCTTTCAGCACGCCCTCTATGCCGTGCTTCGCCGCATAGACCTTGTCTATTATATCGCCTTGCGCAAAGCAGCCGTGTATCACTCCTAACAGCGACGCATTTATAACGGGCGAAGGCCCGCCTCCCAGCGCCACAAGCGCGTTTACTTTTGTCATAACGATTCCTCAACTTCCCGCCTCGAAGGTATCGATGGCTGCGCCCCCTTGCGCGTAACTGATATTGCGGACGCCGCGTTGGCGAAGTTAATAGCCTCTTCGATGTCCTTCCCTTCCGAGAGCGCCACGCACATTGCTGCGCAAAACGCGTCTCCAGCGGCTGTCGTGTCTACCGCTTTTACTTTCCTTGCAGGGAAGTGCTTTGTTTTACCGCGCTGAACGAGCAGCGCGCCTTTATCGCCGAGCGTTACGATAACTGTGCGGACGCCTTTTTGTATAAGCGCCTTCGCCGCGGCTTCGGCGCCTTCAACCGTATCGGTATCCATTCCGGTAAGCGCCGCAAGTTCCCCTTCGTTCGGGGTCAGTATATCGACCTTTTCGTAAACCGCCTCGAGCCCTTCTCTTACCGGCGCGGGGTTGAGCACTATCGTTTTCCCCTTGCGGCTTGCCGCTTCTATCGCATAAGTTACTGTCTCGAACGGTATCTCGAGCTGTATAAGCACGATATCCGCTTCGTCTATAAAATGCTCCATGCCGCGGATATCTTCCGGCGAGAGCAGCGCGTTCGCCCCGCTCGCCAGCACTATGGTGTTCTCGCCCTTTTGGTCCACATATATATACGCAACACCGGTATCCGTGCCCTTCTCCGCTATTATACCGCCTGTACCCGCTCCCGCGGACTTAATGCTCGATATAAGCGCCTGCCCGTATACATCGGGCCCGACTCTGCCGATAATGCCAGCTTTCCCCCCGAGTTTCGCCGCGGCGTAAGCTTGGTTCGCGCCCTTGCCGCCCGGATGCTCGCTCTTGCCGAGGCCCGTAACCGTCTCTCCCGGCTTCGGCAGGTGAGGCACGGTTATAACGATATCGATGTTGATGCTGCCTATAACGAGTATGTTCTTTTCCATCGCCATCCCCCATTAAGATGTAAATAGTTTTCCATCGATTCATCAATTATTATTACTTCGACCATAGTAATGTCAAGTCTCCATCATCAAAACCGCCGCAAACGTATTTGATCGATTCCGGAACATATGACAGATTAGCGTTGATTACTTCCTTAATGTTCGTATTCATTATTGAATTAAACTCCATCCAATCGAGTTTACCAAGTGCTTTATCAGGAGTAAAGTACTTATTTGATGGTGCAAAATCTTCATTGCATGCCCAGTCAGAATCTTCTTCGTCATATTCTGTGGAACCGACGCAGTAGACCATAAAGCCGTGTTTAGCCTCAAAATAGCCGAAATTCAGGGCAACTATATCACCGGAGATATTTTTACATTGAAAGATACTAACTATCCAGTCTGATAATGATGTGTTTTTTTTAATATATATTACCTCCTTTTAAAAAAACACTTTTCAGAAGTATTTACACTGTTTTTATTTCAACAAAATCACAGCCGGTTATTTTATTGTCCTTTATTGCCTTCTTTATTTTTTCGGTAATAAATATAGAAAATAAATCATCTTTTATTCTGAAAATCTCATAAGGCCCTATTTGCGATTCTGTTAAAACATATCTTTGAATCGACAACCACTTCTTTCCGCTTGCTCTATATACGCTATACTCAGACTCCTTGCGATTCAATGCATCGGGTATATTGCATATGTTTAATAAGTATCCCCTTATTTCCTCGCTGCCGTCTTTGCTTACCGCTTTAACAGGCAAGAACTGCACATTACCCAAATCAAGCTGTTCTAAAACTGCTTTAAACTTTTCTGTTACTAACAACCATACAAGGTTATTATCTATATAATCTGTAATGTAGCCGTCCTTTTCTTTCTCGTATTTGATCTCAATGTTTTCATTCCAGTTGTCGAATACAATACCCTCTACAACGTCATATCTGTTAAAGCCAAGAGACTCCTCGTTGATTTCTAAACGTATCGCATTTTCGTTATGTTCGTAATCATATGATAATTCATAGTACTTCATTTTTTGTATCCCCTTCCAATGTCTTTTTGCATGTATATCAGACATCCCTGTGTTGTTTTTTATCCTTTTCAGTATCTTTTAGAAAGGTTCATTTATTGCTTTTTCTGCTTTGTAAATATAAATATCACGTTTTTATATTAGCACAAAACAAAAATATGGGATATACGGGATTTGAGTCATTTTATTTGATTGTCTGTTTTTTATTCAAACGCTTTTTTACCTGGTAAAGCAATATGTATACGATAACGAGCGCCAGCCCCGCAAACAGGCCGTATTGCTGCCCCTGTACCAAAGGCATGCTGAGTATAATCGCTATAATGCTTATAATAGCGAGCCACGATGTAAACGGGAAGAGAGGCAGCTGGCAGCTGCCGTGTGGCGGGCATCCGCTTTTCTTTCGCATTTTGTAATGCGTAAGAACAATAATGAGATACGTGAACAGCAGCGAAAAGCCGCCCGCGCTAACAAGGAACAGATAGACCTTTGGCAAAAGAAATCCCAAAAACAGCCCCGCGAGCATAACCGCCCCTGAAAAAAGTATCCCTTTGCGCGGGATGTTATGCTTATCCTTCAGCCATGAGGGGGCATGCCCTTCTTCCGCGAGAGAACGCATCATCCTGCCGAGCCCGAACATAGAAGCGAGCATCGTTGAAAAAATAGCTGTCATTAGCACAAAACTCATAACGCTTCCCACCCAGCCCATATTCCATTTTGACAGCGCCAGCACCTGCGGGCTCTGCTCTTCCGTCAGTTCGCTTACGGGTATCAGCGGCAGCAGCACTGCTACGGAAACGATATACAGCCCCGTCAGAGCTATGACCGTATACCTTATAGCCCTCGGGACTGTTTTGTGAGGCTCGCCCGTCTCCGATGCCGCGAGGCCTATAATCTCGAAGCCCGCGTATGCGAACATAACTATCAGCATACTTCCCGCTATTCCGCCTATACCGGAGGTAAACAGCGGCTCAGCCGCCACCGCGCCCATCCCTGCTTTCGGCGTACCAACTCCGAATATTATCATAAGACCGAGCACTATGAAACCTGCTATCGCGGCTATCTTTATGAACGCGAGGCCGCTTTCCATTTTGCTCAGTTTATCGGCACCCAGCAGGTTTAAAAACGTTACCGCTATTATGATAATTGAACCGAGCAGCTGCAGCGGCACTTCCGGGATCCATGTCCTAATAAAGATAGACAGCGCCGTCGCTTCGCTCGATAAGGCGAGCACGAGGCCCGTCCAATATACCCATCCCGTTACGAACCCGACGCCCCGCCCGTAAGCCTTTTCGGCGAACGTGCGGAACGAGCCTGGCGCCGGATCGGCAACGGTCATTTCAGACAGCGCAAAAAGTATTATATATACGAGTATACCGCCGAAAATGTATGACAAAACTATAGCCGGACCTGCCGCCTTTATGGCGACGCTTGACCCCAGGAAAAACGAGCCGCCTATAACAGTGCCCAGCGCCATCATCATTAAATGAAAAGCGGATATGCCCTTTTTATGCTGTTTCATAATATACTCCAAAATTAGTATCTGCGTATGCGAACGCGGATATCCTTTCAACCATTGCTGTGGTTTTTGAAACATAAAAAACACGCCTCTCATTGAAGGCGTGTCAGATAGATCATTTTATCTTTAAGATATACTATTCTCTGAGCTTCCCGTTCTTCTCCCGCCAGTATTTCGCGAAACGATTACTGCCTTTCATCGCGTCCCAATTTTCGGCTGAAAACTCGTTTATCATCGCCTGCTCCTCCGCGGCCGCGCGCGCGGCGAATTCCCTTAGCTGTTTTCCGCTCGGAACTCCTTTTTTAAACAACGCTTCTTCTTCAGCCAGCCATGCTTGCTCAAGCGCGTCGCGCCTTGCGCGCAGCGCTTTTACGTCCACGAGCCCTGCCAGAACGGCGCGGTGCAACTTCTCGCGACAGAGCCAGTACTGCTTTCCTTCCGCCTCGTCCTCAAACATCGGGGGCGCGTTTATGCCGAAGAATACGGGCTTGAACGCCGCTATGCAGGGTGTGGACGCGCCCGTAGACCATACCGTCATCGGGGCTCCTTCGCGCAGCACAGCCACAAAACTGCCTGTCGTTTGGTCGCCTATGAGCCCTCCCGCATGCATGCATACGCTGCCTACGCTGCCGCGGGTAAACTCCCTTCCATGAAGTCCCTTCTCATGCGTGCGCAGCGCATCCATCAGCTGCTTCGGCGTTACGGGGCTTTCGCTTACCGCGCACAGCGACTGCTCATGGCGGCGCTTCGCTTTCGAAAAGAACGAGAACACGGGCTCCGTAAACCGCTTTGCGAAGTCTTCGCCCTCGCGGACGCCTTTGCGCAATGTGTGGCCGCCGCGCATAAACAGCCTGTTCGATATAGCAGCTTTGCCGCGCACCGGCTCCGCCGCCCAGTTTTTCCCCGAGGTCTCGAGTATATAAGCGGACGTTTTGTCCGCTATAAGAAAGCTGTTGTCGTAGCGGAAGTCCTTCGTATAGCCGCAGTTGCCGCCCTGCCCGAATTCCTCAAGCAGATGCACTATCGTCTCAAGCGCAGTTTTCGCGGTATCCGCACGCTCCAGAGCGAGCCTTAATAGGTCCATGCCTGTGAGCGCATCCGGCCCTTTTTTGGCCTTTGTGAACACCGCCTCGTTGCCTATAGCCACGCCGCTTTCGTTGACGCCCATCTCGGCGCCCCATATCCAGCTCGGCTTATACAGCAGCACAGCTTTTGCTGCCCGCGCCTGAGGTATCTCTATATATGTGCACCTGAGCTTTTCATCCGCTTTATATTGCCGCGCGGGAACGAATGTTACGACATGCGGCTCGTTCGGCTCCCTGTCGCTGTTTTTCGCAAGCATCACGACGCCGTTTTTCGATTCATCTTTTAACACGCAGATAGTATCGCACATAAAATATCCTCCTTTACTTACGATTGACTATTATGGCTGATGTTCATACGGGGCATATTTAATTATATCATTTGTTAAGAAACATTGCTTGGGTAAAAATCCAAAACAAAAAGAAGCCCCCTTTCTCAGGCCAACTCCCCTTTTTCAGCAATATCGGCTGCAATACCGCCGCCTCATACTAAAGCTGTTATCACTTTTCGATCTGAAACAAGGCTTTAGGCTCCAGCATCTTTTTCAAGTAACCCTCGTCTAAAAGATGCACCGTACTGAACTCGCCGTTATAAAACACCGCCCAGTTGTTGAATACGCCCGGGACCGCCTTCGCTTTTTCAAGCGTGTCGACTGCCATAAGGCTTAAGGGTATGCCGTTTTCTTTGCAGTAGTTTTCTATCTGTTCGACGCAGTTCGGGATATACGGGCATTGCATGCCGTAATATACCGTAAGCCCGCTGCCGGGCGCGCTCTGATCCTTCGCGGTGTCTGTAAACCGGGGCTTTGTCCCGTCAAAGGACAGGGCAAGCAATTCGTAATCGCCTATCGTATCGGCTGTCTCGAATCCATGCTTTGCCATGAACGCTTTATCGGATAAAAACGGCGTTTTCTTTTTTGAGCTTATGACGCATACGCCCGATTTGCCTTTTTCTCTCGCGTCGGATATGCAATATTCGAGCAGATGCCTTCCGTACCCCTTACCTTTAAAGCTGCCAGATACCCACAGGCAATAGATATATATGAAGTTATCGCCAATAACCGGGGCCCACGCTTTTTCAAGAGGGGCGTATTCTATGAACACCTTGCCCTTTTCATCGAGTTTCCTCATTACATGCCCCTCGCCCAGCCTTTCCGCAAGCCATGCCCGTTTGATATCGACTCCGCGCTGATGTTTTTTATCGGCGATAGCGCAGCACAAGTGCTCATGGCCTATGCTCTCCTGGGTAATATTAATAAATCCTTCCATCGCTGTTTCTCACTTTCCGGCTTGTCATCATTTGGATCGCTGATGCTTACGGCCGTTATATTAGCATATCGAATATGACAGCATTATGTCGGGTTTAAATGCGGCCTTTAAATTTTTCGGGTCATCCGACCATTCGAAATGTTTAGCGCCGGCCGGGCGGAACGTCTGTCCGGACAACGTCAGCGAATCACCACTCGTCATCCCTGACCTCGAACGTCCTGTAGCCCGCTGTTTCGTCTATCTTTCGTATGTCGACAGATTCGACAATGGAGTAAGGGCTGCCCTTTTTCAGCGCGCCTATGAACGCAGCTATATTCGCCTCGTCCCCTTCAGCCTCGGCTTCCACGCTGCCGTCCGCTTTATTTCTCACCCAGCCGTTAACGCCGCAGAGAAGCGCGTTCTTCTGAGCATAATACCTAAAGCCCACGCCCTGCACGTCGCCGCGAACGATGATATGGTAATGCAGCATACACATACTCCGTTTATCGCTTATAATATGATGAGCGTATTATAACATAAAACAGCTTTTACGGCCTGCAAGATAGAATATTGATTATGCCATAAAAAATGTTATAATATAAACGATCTTCATTGTGCCTGCAATACAGCAGCCGCGGGCAGCAATATTGTAAATTTGTTTTGAGTATCATTCATTGTATGGAAGGAGAGCTTTTAAAATGTCAGACAAGCTATCCCTTAAAAAACGTAAAATCATCCGGACTCTTGCTGCGGCTTTGGCAGTTGTCCTTTTGCTGTCGCTGCCGGCATGCTCCGAGCCGCAAACTCCGGCGGCAACGCCAACGCGGACCCCGTTAAGGACGTTTGCTCAGCCTACGCCTACGCCCGTTCCGACGCCTTCGCCTACGCCTGAGCCTACTCCCGGCGTCTCGTCCACCCCCAGGCCGACGCCTGTCGTATCTTTCCCGCCTTTCAAAGTCGACGCTTCGGGGGATTATATTTTTCCGCAGGTCGTAGCCGATAGGACCGAGGCAATGACAAAAGAGTTCGTAAACTTTAAAATAGTAACTTCGGATAAAGTCAACAGTATCCGAACAATAATAGACGGTGAGGAGCAATCAACAGTTTATAAGAATTATACAACGGACAAGGGCATGCGTATCTGGCAGACAAGGGTATCCTTTACGAAGGGCGGAAACCGGAGGGTCCAGTTCAAATGCGCGATGGCTTCGGGAGGTACGGCCAAAATACCCGAAAACCCGATAAAGATAGCCGTAACGTTCAACTACACAGCGGAATCGACGTCGAAGACGATATCTAAAGGCAAGACGGTCACCTTCACGCTCAAGACTCCGGACACTATAGATTCGATTTTCGTTGTCGTAGACGGAGTGAATCAAAAGATAGAATATGACAAGCCTGATTCAACCGCGAACGGTATCAGCATATGGAAGATAAACGTGACGTTTTCCAAGACTGGAACACGCGCGGTCACTTTCGAAGCCCTTGACGGCACTAAAGTCAAAGCAACGTTCCCCGACCCGGGCATAACGATAATAGTGCAGTAAAGTAAAAGTTAAAGTAATATTATAAAAGGCGTTTATAAAAGCGCCTTTTTTGTTGTAAACCTGAGGTTTATATCACTGTTAATAAAGAGCGGCTTCGACAGCCGGACTTCCTGTACAAAAGGGGACGCCGCCGGCGGCGTCCCCTTCTTTTTGATTGCTGATAATGCCAAACTCAGCCCGGAAATCTTCACTCTGCCGGGTCAGGCAGGCTTAAACTGGTGCCGGCCCCCACGAACGCCGTTTCGTCTATGAACGTAAGGGTGCCGGGGCGGTTTATATTGGTAAGCGCCGAACAGCCGGCAAACGCGTGCTCCAATATGCTTTGAATGCCGTCGCCCAGCTGTACAGTCTTAAGGCTTGAACAGTCCGCGAAAGCCCCAGGGCTTACCTCAGTAACGCTTCCCGGTATCACCGCTTTTGTCATACTCGAGCAACCCGCGAACGCAAAAACCCCTAAGCTGGTCACGCTGCCGGGTATTACGATACTTTTAAGTTTCGTGCAGGCCGAAAAGGCATTGATCCCGATGACGGTCAAAGTGTTCGGCAGAGAAACGGTTTTAATACTGCTGCAATTCAGAAAAGCCATGATTCCGATCGTTTCAGTGCCTTTTGGTAAGTTGACTTTTGTTATTGACGAGCAGTCTATAAAGGCGCCGTCGCCAATTTTCTCAGTGCCGACAAGTTTAAGATCCTTCAACCTCTGACAGGCTGAGAAAGCCCAGCTTCCTATTTCTTTTGCGCCTACCTTCGCCGACACCATATTGCCGCATCCTGCAAAAGCCTGCGTATCTATTAATCCTGTATTGGATATGCTTATTTCCTTCAAAGAACCGCAGTTATTAAACGCAAACGATCCTACAGTGCCGGCGTTTGAAATACTGACTTCCTTTAAAGAACCGCATCCATAGAAAGCGAACGTTCCTATGCTTCCGACGTTTTTAAACTCTGCCTGCCTCAGTTTTCCGCAATCCCAGAATACATAGCCTCCTACGCTGTTCACATTCTTTATTACAGCCGACGTTAAGCCGGTACATCCGAAAAACGCCCAGTCCCCTATAATACACTCTGAGGAAGAGGGATTTATATTTATGCTTTGCAGTCTGGTACACTCGGCAAAAGCATACATGCCGATATATGAAATGCTTTTCGGTATCGCCCGCTTGTTATTAATGAGCAGATCTTTAAGGCTGCCGCAGCTCATGAACGCATGATCACCAATATGGGTAATATTGTTCGAATAAGTTACGGAGGATAAGTCATAGCAATCAATGAATGCGTGATCGCCTATTCTTGTAATACTTTTTGGCAGTACTATGCTTTTAAGAGCCGATGAACTGAACACCCCTTTGCCGATCGCCGTCAATTTATTTGACAGTTTAATGCTTGTTATACCGCTGCCGCGGAACGAGAAATCACCGATGCTTTTCACGCTGTTAGGTATCGAAATGCTTTTTAGCGCGGCGGTGCGCGCAAACGCCTCGTAACCTATATCATTGAGCTTTTTCGACAGAGTGATCTTCGACAGATTATGGCAATCGCTGAATGCGCCCCAACCGATACTTGTGACGCTGTCCGGGATCACCACGCTTTCAAGTTTGGACGACTGAAACACGTTGGTGCCTATCTCAGTCAGGTTACGCGAAAGCTTGATGCTGGTTATGCCACTCCAACTGAATGCAGCTCCCCCGATTTTTGTAACGCCGTCCGGTATTGTGATGCTTGTCAGAGCGGACGTATCATGAAACGCCCCGGCGCCTATGCTGGTGACACTGTCGGGTATAATAATGCTTTCAGCACTGCAATATGCAAACGCATCCTCGCCGATAGCCGTTACGATTTTGCCGTCAAGTACCGATGGAATAGCAACGTTGAGATTATTACCTGAATAATCGACAATCGTTACCGTACCATCTGAATTCGGCTTATAGGTGAAATCAGGATCGATAGTCGCCCAAACATAGTCCGAATAACCGGTGGTTTGATCGAAGGTATCCGTACGAGCGCGAACCTTGTAATAATAAGTGACGCCGGCCGTAAGGTTAGAATCATCTCTATAGCTTAGGTTTAGGGACTGAGAAACCGTACCTATCTGGGTAGAATATGTCCCATAAGCGTTTACATCGCGGTAAATATAATATTTTTCTGCTCCCGGCACCTGATTCCATGAAAGATCGACTGAATTACGACTTACCAATTCTACGGCTAATCCGGAAGGCACAGAAAGAGCAGATATCGCCGTGACCTGATTTGAATAATCAGAGTATATCTTATGATCGTCGTTATCAGTTATATAGGCGAGGACCTTATAATAATATTGCCTGCCGTATGTAAGGCCTGAATCTATACAACTTATCGTACCGTTTATGACTTCAGGGTTATCCATGAAACACATAGGGTCCCATGTGCCTGAATCGGTGTTTAAACGGCAAGGCGCGTAGCCCTTTGCGCCGTTTACCGGTTTCCATGAAAGTTTGATCGAATCGGGGCCCGCCGGCTCCGCGCTGAGCACGGGCGATGCTAACAGGATAGCGTCGCACCTGTCGCAAAAGTAGTCGATGTTATAGTCTATATGGCCCGCGTTTACCTTCGTACCTTCCAGTTCTTGATAGCCGCAGTCATTTGTGCATTTATGAGTAACATGCCCTCCGTCTTGACATACTTTCCAGTATTGCTCAGGAGGTAATTGATAGCCGTTCAAATCGTAATAATTATCTACAACAAGATTATGATCACGAGTTATAAGCGTTAAGTACGAATTGCAATTCGAACAGATGCTGGCTTCTTCCGATTTAGCTTTTTCAGTGTTATAAGCACTAAACCAATCATCATGTAAATGAGGAACGTCAAAATTGAGACCGCATTCGCATGCTTTGTGACATTTTTCGTTATCAACGTATGTGTAGGTATAATGATGAGGTTCCTGACTGTCCGGTTTAGCAATTCCGCATCTGGTGCAATATTGCTCATGTCCCGTGTCCAACCCATTCTGGTCAAATAACGTACGCCATTGGTAATCATGATCTATCCTTGCGTAACAAACATAGCATAAGCCGTTGCATTCGCCGATATGCTCATGATTGCCTGGCTTTGCTGACCTGCTATCAAACCAGGACTGCGAGATATCTTCGATTTCTGTACTGTTCTCAAACAAGCCGGGTGCATTCATTGGAAAGTTTCTATATACATACCAATCAGTGCTATGTGTTTCCTCGTTATCGGTTGCATATCTGTTGTCATCATTCAGATATTTCATAGTCCTTTCCGTCTCGAATACGTCTCCATTAATATCAACAATTTTATACTGATATACATATCCTACCAAAGTCTCTTTTTTCCCCGGTAAGATTTGGGGTTTGCCGCTGGTTATTGTCATAAATGAGTACATTGAATTAAGAAACAATTCCATTTCCCCTGCTACTGGAAACACCCATGTAGCGGATGCTACAACATCAAGAAGACGCTGGGGAGTATCGTCATCACCTACAACGACACCGTTGTAAACTAATGAAATTTTCCTGTATATATCGTTATATATGCATGGATCGTTTGGACCGCAATATGGGCTGTTATACCTGTCACTTCCGATAAAATACCACCCTTCGCCAAAATACTTCGCTTCCGGGTATATATTTTGATCTCCGGGATCATGAGCAGGTGGCGCAGTCGGCAAATAACTTTTTACTCCCGGCGAGCTAGTTGTCCCACCGATCCGTTCGTAATTGGCTCTTGCCATATCCCTCAAAGCGGTATTTCCAGATAACGATACAGTACCATTTTGATAATTATGATCATAGTGGTGTTCGTCAAAGTATTCAGGAACCTGCGTAAGAAAAGGATCACCTGCAACGGTAGTTTCGGTTTCTCCCATGAATGTAATAACCACTTGATGCCCATATACATCTAATTTGCATGGTTCGTCTTGTATAATAATATCAATCGTATAATCAGGCTTAAGCGTCGGCGTTGGTGTTGGCTCAGGCGTTGGTATAGGCGTCGGTTCAGGTGTTGGTGTTGGATCAGGGAGATAAGTTTGGACTACATTAACTATCTCCTCTTTCACAAAAACATCATCAGCACTCTCCCAAAAAAATTGCCAATAAGTTCCCTGGTCATTCCATATTTCTGATTTTTTGTACAAACCGTCCTCTACATAAGTTCCGGTTCCGAACACAAATTCTCCCGTCGGCTCCGTCGGGGGGTCTTCCGCCTTCGCGGCCGGCCCGACTATCGACGGTATTAACGTGAATACCATGATAAACGATAACAGTAACGCTGCAAATTTCTTCATTTTCTTATCCTCCGTAATAAACTAATTGGGGGTGGGCTATACACCAAACGTTTATGTAATTATACCTTTACGTTTATATAAAATCTTCACCCAAAACGGGTGATTTATAATATATAGCATATTATGACACTATATGCGAGGGCAGGGAGAGTAAGGGTCATGTTGGTATAGATTGGATGATATGAATAATACAAAAATACACCGGATCCCTCCGGCGTATCATCGTTTAAAATAAAGTGTATCGTATTATTAGTCGCCTTTGTCGGCGCTGTATTTGTAAAACTCGCCTTTATCGGTCTTCTCCGTAGTAACGCCGTCCATGGTCGTCTTGTATCCTCCTTTATAAAGGAGGGTGCCGTCGGCTGCGGAGACGGATACGTCGAAAGTAATGCCCCCGTCGGCAAGGCCGGTTAAATTAAGCTGCATCACCTTACCGGAGCCGAGCTTCCTCTCTATCTCGCCTTTATCGGGCAGGGTTATTAAAAGCGTTCGAACGTTTTCGCAGGCTAAATCTGAAACATAGACTGCGCAGTCGCCCAAGGTCGTGAAATAGAACCTATCAGACCCCTCGGGTATGAACCGCAGCGACATGCTGCGGTACTCCAGCCTTACCTTGCCGGAGCCGTCGGGGTTCAGCCTTGCGGTGCTCCATGTCTGCGTGCCGTTTTCATCGGCATCCGGGTCGTTAGAATCCACATAGACATAATCGCCTATTATATCGTAATGGAACCCCCTTATGCCCAGCTGCGCTTCGCCGCTCCCGTCTTCCTTCTTCATACGCAGGGGCGGGTCTTCGTTGTAGCTTGTTACTACGGGATCGTTGATGTCAAGGTAGTATATCCACCCGTTATACAGCAATGGCTGCATGTCGTCATCCATGCTTTCTGTCACCAATGTCGGCTGCGGCGTAGGCTCCGGCGCAGTCGTCGGAACCGGCGTAGGGACGGGCGTAGGTATCGGCGTAGGCAAAGGCGTTCCGGTAACTTCCGAAGACGCCGGGCCCGCGCATCCTGTAAGCGCCCATAAGCATATAACAGCGGTCAGTATTATAATAGATAACTTCTTCATATATAAAGCCTTTTGCATATTCATTTCAATCATACTTTTCCCGAGCTAATGTACGAATCCAGCTTCGACGCCTTGGCGAACGCTTCCATTATGCACGCCTGCTGCGCTTCGTCGACACGCCCCGACTCATGTATCGTGCTTCCCCTGAAGTGCAGGCATACCTGCCCGTCCATTCCGTTGTCAGGTATCGGGTCAGTGTTATGCACATACCCCATAAGGCCGGCCGCATAGTATTTTCCGTTCAGCTTTACCCACACGGGCCTCCTCGTCGCGTCAAGTTCGCCGTTAGATTTTCCATCGCTCCAGGCCCTTGTCATAGCTTCCGTATCTGCTTTCGTCAAAGGGCATACGTCCCCGTGCGAACGGTATTTACCGCCGCCACCGAAACGCATCATCATCCAATGGATACCGGTACGAACGTCTATTACCTCAAATGCGTTATCTACGCCTGCTTTCAGTACGGTATACATACCGTTTTCTTTATCGGTGTCGAACCAATCCGCGAGCCGCACCCTCCCGTTCGTACGCACACTCTGCGCAGGCATTGAAGTCCTGTAATTATACCACAATTCCGCGGCGCCCTTCGAGCCGAGCAGCAGCATCAAAGTCTGGTCGCCCGCGATCCCGTCCCCTTTCAGCCCTACCGACTCCTGAAACTTTTCCACCGCCGCTTTTGTGGCATTGCCGAAAACGCCGTCGGCCGCCGGGTAGAAAAAGCCTTTCTTCTTAAGCGCGGTCTGCAGCCTGACTATAGCCTGCCCCCTCATACCCCACGATACCGTGGTAAGGTGCGCCGGCACATTATAGTCGATAAAATCTCCGAGGACAAACCCTGTTTTCCCGTTATAGCTTATCTTTACCCATTTATCCTGGATGCTTACCGCCTTTACCTGCGTGCCTCTGCTGAGCTTCTCGATGACCTCGCCCGACGTGCTCGATTCTTTCCTGAAGTTGACGCCCGAAGAGTTTAGCGTCGCGTTTAAGTCTATATCCATTATCCTGTGCTTATGTACGCTGGTTTTGGGAACGTACCCTTTATCCTGGCCGGCCTTTATCTGATACAACTCCCCGTATGTCCCGGTCACCGTCACCTGCGTGTTAAAGGCAAGCGTTTTTACCAGGCTGCCGGAATACGGTTCGTCCGTCATGGGACATTCGGCTATTATGACAGCCGAATCATTGGATCCGGTAACGAGCACATCTATAAAATCGGCGCGGACATAGCCCGTAAAGCTTTGCCCGGCCGTATCCTTATATTTTACTTTGAACCAGCCCCCGCTCCCGTCGTCCAGCACGCTTACCCCGGCGCCCTGTTCTATTCTTGTTATTACCGCTGAAGCTGTGGTCGGCTCTTCCCGCAGATTAATTGCGGCGTTTATAGTGCCGGGCTTAGCGGCCGCGCCGGCTGTGGGCGCGCCTGTAACGAGCACGGAAAGCATAATCGCTGCCGCCGTTATAACATATGCGAACTTAAATTTCTTATAAAAAATCATATCAACTTCTCGTTTTCCGCAGCTTATAATAAAACTTGCCATAATTATAGTATCTGCGCGGTATCTTGTCAAAACTTAACTTTATCCAAGTAAAAATAAGGCTCCGTCCGCCGGTTCTATTTGCTTTCCTTTATCGATAAACTTATGCAAAACAATGCTAACAGATATTTGAATATTGCGTCATATTATGTACTATATTGTATAACATGGATAACATATGTTAAGGAGAAGTATTATGGATAGGACTCCTCAAACAGGATTCATACCCCAGCCTCGCTATTATCCCCCCGATTACGACCCTTCCCTCAACGGTATTGGCGGATGGCTTATTTTAGTGATCATAGGCAGGATTTTGACGTTTTATAATATTTTTAACCTGTCGGGTGCACTACCTTACTTCGGCTACGTGACGATCATAGACATTTATTTAATAATTACCGCATGTCTTACCATAGGTGAATTGGCATTATCGGTATTTATAATCGCATATATATTCCTCAGGAAAATAATGTTCAGAAAGCTTTATATCATTCAATGTATTCTGCAAATTATTTTTTTATTATTTAAAATATTCATTTTTTCCGTAGATAGATCAGAGATTGGCTGGAATATTTGGCTCTCAGCAGTTGGCTTCGGAATCATCTTGATACCGTATTTGTTCCTCTCTAAACGAGTAAAAAATACGTATATATACCCCGGCCTTTTTCTGCACTATGATGATATGTACGGTTACGTAACCAAGCATCATTTCAATCCTTTATACGCCGCAGGCGCATCTGATAATGTTACTGAAAAACCTGATCTTACCCCAAAGGTCTCCACTGCAAGCCTGGCTGCTCAAGCTTCGAAAAAAGCTGATTCGACTCCGAATGTCTCTGCAAACCCGGCTGCCCAGATTCAATACGAAACTGAAAAGGACCCGGAGATCTCCTTCGAACCGCCTGCGAAGGGAACATATCATATCAAAGACATACGGGTTCCCGATTCTGACCTGCTGCAATGCCCCGCATGCAATACTATGCAGCACAATAAACGGAAAAGCTGTTGTAAATGCGGAGCAAAGTTTATACATTAAATGCCGCAATACTGCGGATATCCGGATATCCGTTTTCTTTTCGTTTTGATCATTCCGCCGGTATATACTCCTCCGTGTAATATCCGGAGTCTATAAGCGCTGCCTTTTCATTACCTCCCGGCCAGATCTTTTATCACTTCGGCGGCTATTATGAGCCCCGCGACGGACGGCACGAAAGCCGCGCTTCCGGGCGCCTGCCGCTTAGCTGCCGGGTCGTCCGCCTTCGCGCCGGTATCCCCTTCCTCTTTAAAAGGCTTTAATACCTCTTCTTTCGAATACACGACTTTGAGTGAATCTATCCCCCGTACTTTAAGCTCCCTGCGCATTACCTTGGCAAGGGGGCATACCGAAGTCTCATAGATATCCGCGACCTCAAACTTTGTGGGGTCCAGTTTGTTGCCCGCGCCCATGCTGCTTATTATGGGGACGCCGGCCTTTTTCGCCTGCTCAATAAGCGTGAGCTTTGAAGATACGGTATCTATCGCGTCCACTATATAATCGTATTTCGACAGGTCGTATTCAGGCGCGTTTTCGGCGGTATAAAAGCATTCATAGCTCTGGACATTGCATTCCGGGTTTATATCTGTTACGCGCTCTTTCATTACCTGCGCCTTCTTTTTACCGATTGTGCTGTGCGCGGCTATCAGCTGCCGGTTGATGTTCGTAATGTCTACCTTGTCGCTGTCGAACAGCGCTATCCCGCCGATACCTGAGCGAACAATGGCTTCGGCCGCAAACGAGCCCACCCCGCCTATTCCGAATACGGCTATTGTTGAAGCTTTAAGCCTTTCCATCGCTTCGCCGCCCAGCAGCATCCGCGTCCTTGTAAACTCGTTCATTTTGCCTCCGCTACTGCTTCTACCTCGATGAGCACGTCTTTGGGCAGCCGTGCGGCTTCCACACAGGAGCGGGCCGGATACGGCTGCGTAAAATACCCTGAGTATATTTCGTTTATCTGCGCGAAGTCGTTCATATCTTTTATAAATACCGTCGTTTTAACGACATCAGTAAGATCTGCGCCCGCGGCTTCGATCACGGCTTTTACGTTCTCTATCGCCCGCCTTGTCTGCTGTTCTATCCCTTGGGCAATCTCCCCGCTTGCGGGATCAACAGGTATCTGCCCGGACGTAAATATAAAGCCGCCTGTCCGTATCCCCTGTGAATACGGCCCTATGGCCTGCGGCGCTTTATCGGTTTTTATCTGTTCCATATCCTCACCTCGTCTGATGTATTATCCTTATAAATAGTATGGTAAAACCTGCCGGGCATTATGTCAAGAATCTGCAATGTTATGCAGCTTGTCAATGTAGACTTTCATACCGCAATATGCTACCATAAATACAATTACCAAAAGTCTTTTTATCTTTGAGACCGCTTATCGAAGGAACCGTTGAATAAATGACGGATGCTGCGTAATGTGCTGCAGATGCCCGGAAGCGACACTAAGTAACCCTTGAAATAATACCCGGCCCCAGCTGCAGGCAAATAAATCGATAATTTCTCTATCACCGAAGCGTTAGGGTATTCCTAATCTTTTATACGAATAAAGGAAGGTACGTTATGGAAAAATTCAAAGACCCAGGCCTCAGCGCGCAGCAGCGCGCGGAAGACGTTGTTTCGCGCCTTACAGCCGAAGAAAAAGCCCCGCAGCTCAAATATGACGCCCCCCCGATAAAGCGGCTCGGCATACCCGCTTATAACTACTGGAACGAGGGGCTTCACGGCGTCGCGCGGGCGGGTACGGCGACGATGTTCCCGCAGGCCATAGGGCTTGCCGCCATGTTCGACTGCGGCATGCACGAGAAGGTGGCGCAGGCAATATCGACCGAGGCGCGGGCGAAGTATAACCAAAGCAAAAAACTCGGCGACAGGGACATATACAAAGGCCTTACGATCTGGTCGCCCAATATCAACATTTTCCGCGACCCCAGGTGGGGGCGCGGGCAGGAGACGTACGGCGAGTGCCCCTTCCTTACCTCGCGGCTCGGCGTCGCTTTCGTGAAGGGATTGCAGGGCAGCGGCAAATATTTAAAAACCGCGGCGTGCGCCAAACACTTCGCGGTGCACAGCGGGCCGGAAGCCACAAGGCATAAATTCGACGCGCGCGCGTCGGAAAAAGATATAAACGAAACTTATCTGCCCGCTTTTAAGGCGCTGGTGGAGGAAGCACGCGTAGAGATAGTTATGGGCGCTTATAACCGCGTAAACGGTGAACCCGCCTGCGCGAGCAAATACCTGATGAAAAAACTCGCCGAATGGGGTTTCGACGGCCATTTCATGTCGGACTGCTGGGCCATAATCGACTTCCACTTAAACCACATGATAACGTCTACTGCGGCCGAATCGGCGGCAATGGCCCTAAAAGCGGGCTGCGACCTTAACTGCGGCACGGCTTACGCAAGCCTGCTCATAGCGCTCGGCGAAGGGCTGATAACCGAAGACGATCTGACGAAAGCGGCTGTGCGCGTGATGAGGACGAGGGCAAGGCTCGGTATGTTCGACGAGACCGAGCCTTATGAGGACATACCGTACGATGCGGTAGGCTGCGAAGAGCACAAGGCGCTCTCGCTCGAATGCGCCAGAAAATCGATGGTGCTGCTCAAAAATAACGGGCTTCTCCCGCTCGATAAAACGAAGGTAAAGACAATAGGAGTCATCGGGCCGAACGCCTCCAGCATAGACGCGCTGCGCGGCAACTATTACGGCACATCAGACGAGTATGTCACGTTCTTAGGCGGCATAAAAGAAGCGTTTGGCGGAAGAGTATACTACGCCCAGGGATGCCATCTGTATAAAGACAGGCTGCAGCCGCTGGGTCAGCCGGGCGACGGCATAGCGGAGGCAATAACGGTGGCTATGCATTCCGACGTCGTGGTGCTCTGCGTGGGTCTCGACGCCACTATAGAAGGCGAAGAGGGCGATACGGGCAACGCGTTCGCCGCGGGCGATAAGACGACCCTTTCCCTGCCCGACAGCCAGAAACTGCTTATTGAAAAAGTGCTCGAAACGGGGAAACCCACAATAATAGTAATAGCGTCGGGCAGCCCGGTAAACCCGGAGGCGGACCCTGACGCCATTATTGAGGCATGGTATCCCGGCGCTTTGGGCGGAAGGGCGCTCGCCGATATACTGTTCGGGGATGTCTCCCCTTCGGGGAAGCTGCCGGTAACGTTTTACGAGTCGGCGGATCTTTTGCCCCCGTTTGAAGACTATTCCATGGAAAACAGGACATACCGCTATGCCAAAAACAACGTGCTTTATCCGTTCGGTTTCGGGCTCACGTATTCCAATGTAAAATGCGGCGGCCTTGCGTTTGACGGTACCAGCCGGACAGCATCGGTCAAAATAAAGAACACGGGTAATTTCGACACGGACGAAGTTGTCCAGTTTTATATCCGCGACAACGAATCGAAATGGGCTGTGCCCAACCACAGCCTGTGCGGGTTTGCCCGTATAAGCCTTAAAAAAGGCGAGGAAAAAGAAGTACGCGCGGTGCTGCCGGAAACGGCTTTTGAAGCCGTAAACGATGAAGGCAAAAGGTTTGCAGACAGCAGAAGCTTTACGCTCTGGGCGGGAGTCTGCCAGCCCGACGGCGTGAGCGCGCGGCTTGCGGGGAAATGCGAAAGCATCGATATAACTTATAGGCCCGGCCGGAGCTGAATATCCTGTGCGGGGAGGGGATCGCGCCATGAAAAAAGTAATTGCCCTTTTGCTGGCCGCGCTGGCGGCTGTTTCGACCGTTTCCTGCGCAGCCGCGGAAACGT
Source organism: uncultured Christensenellaceae bacterium (assembly GCA_964510055.1). Taxonomy (GTDB): domain Bacteria; phylum Bacillota; class Clostridia; order Christensenellales; family SZUA-584; genus DTFZ01. Next base: position 1,397 of record CAZDZY010000005.1, on the reverse strand, counting down.
CGGATGATTCGCAGCAAATAACGCTGACGTTGTGGAGCATTGCCACCGAGAGCGACAACTATCATCAGCCGTATCTCCATGCCATAGCGGACTTTGAAGCCGCCCATCCGAACATCAAGATCGATCTCGAAACGTTTGAAAACGAGTCCTATAAGATGAAGCTCAAATCAGCCGTGGCCTCTAACGAGCTGCCGGACATCTTCTTTTCGTGGGGCGGCGGTTTCTCGCAGCCTTTCGTAGAGTCGGGGCGCGTCCTCTGCGTAGACGACGTTTACCAAAAATACGAAAACGAGCTGCCCGAAGTGATGCTTACCAACCTGACTTTTGATGGGAAAAAATACGGGTCTGTCTATACCACGAACGTTTCCATGCTGTTTTACAACAAGGTTATGTTTGACTGGTATGGCCTTAAACCTCCGGCCACGTTCGACGAGCTCAAATCAGTATGCCAGGCATTCGTAAACGTCGGTATAGTGCCTATAGGCGTAAGCGCGAGGGACGTCTGGAGCCTCGCAATGATCCATGACCAGTTTACGCTGAAATCGGCGGGCGCAGCCGCCGTAAAAAGCGTGCTGACGAAGGACGGCACACTGGGCTACGACTCACAGGACTTTCTCGTTGCTTCCACCCACTTTTCTGAACTGGTCAACATGGGGGCGTTCATCAAAGACGCCGTTATACTCACCAACGACGAAGCTACGCAGCGATTCTACGACGGCAAGATCCCAATGTATATAACCGGCAGCTGGATGGTAAGCGATTTCTATTTGAAATCGCGCATACCCAATAACTTCGACTGTGTGCCCGTTCCGGTGATCAACGGCGCGAACGCGTCCGCGGCGGACTTCATGGGCGGCCCGTCCGACTCGCTGATGGTATCGTCTTCCACGAAATATCCTGAGGAAGCCGCTGCGGCTATGTTCGAGATATCGAAAAACATTTCGAAATACGCATACCTCTCGGGAAGCGGTATAGCCGCGTGGAACGTCGATTACGACGCGGGCGCTGTAAAGCCGCTTACCCAAAAGATAGCCGGCCTGGTGCAGAACGCGGCGTCGCTGACGCCCTGGTTCGATACTCTTATGCAGGCCGAAGACTCGGGGGTATACCTCGAAGGCCTCCAGCAGCTGTACTTGGGCGGCATGACTCCATCGGAGTTCGTGGAGGCTATGGCAGCCCAGCTGGGTACTTAGGCTTCAGCGGCGAAAATAACGGCACTGTAATGTCCAATTCAGTACACTGGCGGACGAGGTGTTAATAAACACAAACCAGTTTTTACACCTCATCAGTCAGTCACCAGATTGAGGGATCTTTCTTTGAAGCTAAGCAATCTGGTGTCTGACAGCTTCCCCTCAAGGGGAAGCCAAGAAGACATCAACTAAAAAGCGCTTATGTAG
>CAZDZY010000004.1:0-56789 GCA_964510055.1 uncultured Christensenellaceae bacterium | reverse complement strand
AACCAAAGGCCTTCTAACGTGATATACGACAGAGCGGAATCGTCGATCGCCCTGATGGAAAAAGGCGAAGTCGATTGGGACGGAGTCTTCGCGGACGCCGGGTGGTTTCATATTTCGGGCATAACGCCCGCTATAAGCAAAAACGCGAAGGAAGCTTCGCTGGAGGCTGTAAAAAAGGCAAAGCAGCATGGTGTGACTGTGTCGTGTGATTTCAACTACCGCAATAAGCTGTGGAAATACGGCGAAACGGCAATAGAAGTGATGAGCGAACTCGTAAAGTACGCCGATATAGGCATAGCGAACGAAGAGGACTGCCAGAAATCGCTCGGTATCAAAGCGGACGTAAGCGTTGAAAGCGGCTCGCTCGATACTGATAAATATAAGATGCTGGGCGATAAGGTGCTGGCGGCGTTTCCGGATATGAAGATGATCGCGATAACGCTTCGCGATAGCAGATCTGCGGATACCAACGGGTGGAGCGCATGTTTGAACGACAGGGATAAATTCTATCTATCTAAAAAATATATGATCAGCGATATAACCGACAGGGTGGGCGGCGGCGACGCGTTTGCGGGCGGGCTCATTTACGGGCTCGGCAGGTATAAAGATAAGCAGGACGCGCTGGAATTTGCAGCCGCGGCAAGCTGTTTAAAACACTCGATAAGCGGCGACTACAACAGGGTAAAGCTTTCGGATGTAGAAAAGCTGATGGGCGGAGACGCAAGCGGGCGCGTCAACAGGTAGCGCAGCCGATAAACCTGTTACCGAAGCCTTCACACCCGCGGCTTTCGGCGGGAGGCCTTTGAATGGCGCGCCTCCTGCCCGATGAATCCGATATTCCCGAACGTCAGCGATTTATCGGGAACGAGTTGGACTTCGTCCTGCTTAGCGCCGAACCCGGGCATCTCTTCGACGTTCTTTTCGTTTTTATTCCCCAAGATAAACCTCCCTCCGGCAGAAAAAAAGCTTCGTATTTAATTTGTCCGGAAGGAGGCGAAAATATCAGTTATCTCTTTTAAGCACGAATGCGGCTAATAGGACATCAACGAAGCAGCGGGCTCAAAAACCAGTATAAAAACCAGCTCGCGAGGTTGGCAGCAACGGTAAAGAGCAGCAGCCGTTTTTTAGAGTATTCCTTGTATTTGCACATTATGGACCAAGGCAATAAAAAAGATTTTTATAACACTAACTATAATGCTGATCTGCCTAACGCCAGTTTCTGCTTTAGCTAATGGACCTGGGCCTAACAACTATTATGTTCATGTTCTTATTGATGATACTTCAAATATAACTTTCGTTGAATTCTGGGGATATGATAAAGACAATAATTTCAAATTTATTGGAGATGGCACTTACCCAGAGAAAACAAGAGTCCCTAATCAGCAGATTTTTTATTTTTATAACGGCGACTTTACAGCGACGTGGGAGGTTAAATTTAAAAGCTTTCAGCTAATAATTGTGTTAAAGAACGGCGAAACAGTACGTTCAAATTTTGTCGATTTTGTCGATTATGGAACCTATATATATTCCGTTAAAGACAACACTCTTATGGAAGGTGGAATTACAACACAAAGACTCACTGCACTTGCTTTTTTTGATTTGATTTGTCCTATGCTGTTTACCGTGTTCATTGAATGGATAGTGTCTTTATTATTTAAACTTAAACCCGGAAAATATGTAGTTATAATAAATTTCATCTCAAACCCGGTTATGAATATTTTACTAATCATATCAACCAATTATCTTATAGGTTATGGGTTGTCACTCGTTATCCTTGAAATGATGGTGCTGGGTATAGAGTTTTGGTTCTATACATGGAAATATAAAGGATACAGCAAAAAAAGGTTGTTGTTGTTTAGCCTTGCAGCAAATGCCGCAAGCTGGGTGGTATACTCGCTGTTTACTGTGTTGTTCGGATTATTAAAATTCCAAATCTAAATCGATAACGGTACAATTACTCTGTCAAGTGGATTAAAGTCCCGCATTTTATCCCAGTTGGAGCATTAACAAAACATCTGATAGCTCTTTGCCCTGAGATTCAAAGTGTTTTTTGCGTTATTGTGAACCCATATAAACCAAAACAGATAACGACCGAGAAGGTTTGTTGATACCACGTTATAGATATGATACAAAACGTAAATTCTTTTCATACTTACTTCACCGAAATCACCGTATCCAGCAATTTTTCCTCGGTGATCCCAGCCATGGAATCTCCCATAGTTATTCTTATAGAGTACGAATAGCCGCCGCTCTGCCAGAGGGCGATGTTATATAGCCCGCCGCTGCCTTTGAGCGTAACGGTAAGATCGTTTACGGGGACGGTCTTGATAGCGCTGTATTCGGTATAATCCCCGCTGTTGTCTTCGCTGCCGGCAGACATCCTCAGCGCAAGCTCGCTGCCTTCGCCCGTATACTTTACCTGCGCGAGCGGTAGGTCTCCTCCGAGGTATGCGGTATACGCGGCCTGCTCCGCGGCGAAAGGCAGCGCCTTTACCTCGCTCACCTTAAAGCCGATGGTATCGGAGAGTTCGTCCAGAGAGCCGCAATCTACTATCCTGAAAGGCTCGGTCACGATATCGCGGCCAAGCGTCCTATAGATGATAAACGCTCCTATGATCAAAAGCAAAAAACACGCGGCAACGGAAATGTATTTACGGTAAGCCCTAACGAAAGGAGCTTTATTCCGTCTATTCTCCGAAGCGGCCCCGCTTAAGTTTCTCAATATCCTGCCGCGCATCTCAGGGGTGACTTCTACCTGCGCTATAGCGCGGCTGTATCTGTTATTAAAAGTCATACACTTCCTTCAATACCGCTTTAAGCTTCTCCCGGGCGCGTTTTAGCAGCGAGCGTACGGTGCTCTCGTTCTTCGACAGAAGCCCGGCTATCTGCGCGGTGGAATAACCTTCGTGATAGTATAGGTGGATCACCTCGCTGTAGCAGGCCGGCAGGCTTTTGACCGCGTCCCATACGAACTTGAGGTCGTCCTCTTCCCGGGCGGCAAGGCTGTCGTACAGCTCGTCGGCTTTCCTGAGACTAAGATACTTTATCCTGTTCTTGCTTAAGTTTATGGCGACGCGCATAAGCCACGCTTTTTCGTGGTCAGGCGTCTCAAATTGCGGTAGGGCCTTTATGAACTGTATAAGCGCGTCCTGCAATACGTCTTCGGCGTCGCTCATGTTGTGAAGGTACGAATACGCGAGGCGCAGTATGCTGCCGCCGTATCGGTCGAGCAGGATTTCGGCCTGATCGTTCGCCCTTGCATTGGCGGCGGATCGTTCAAAAGGGATGACCTTATTGCCCGTAGGTGTGTCGGAGCCGAACAATAAAGAAAGTATGAGGCGTAAGCCCGCGCTCATATCATCAAAGCCCAAAGAAGATTCCTTATATCCGCATACGCCGGTCATTTCATCACCGCCCTTTTTGCAGTGAAAGGCGGCGCTTTACTGCGCCGCCTTTACTATCATAAACCTACTTTACAGCGCTCACCATATCGCTGATGGCTTCTTCGGCAACGCCCTCTCCGCCGGGGTTGACGGTTATGGAGAAGGCATACCCGCCGTCAAACCACGAAGCAACGTTTACTTTCCCGCCGTTGCCCTTCATAGTTACCTGAAGGCTTCCGACTGTTACCGTTTTGGTTTCGGCGTATTCGCTGTAGTCGCCGCTTATTTCTTCGCTGCCCGCTCCTTTGCGGATGCGTATCTCATCGCTGCCGCTGTTATAGATGAGCTCGATCATCCTGCCCTTCATGACGCGGTACGCGCTTATCGCATAGCCTTCCGGCATGCTGCCGGGCAGGGCGATATCGAAGCCCGCCAGCTGCTCCGTCTCCTCAAGCGTTTTGCAGTCGGTAAAGGGGTTGGGTATCTGCACTCCGCCGAGGGCCTCCGTATTATCCTGCCCGTTTGCCTGCGGATCGCTGTTTGCTTTTTGCCCGCCGCAAGCGGCAAGCGCCAACGCCGCAGCGGCGCAGATCACGATCAAAAACAACTTTTTCATAATGAACATTTCCTTTGCCTGCTTTTAGTAACCTTTTACGGTTCCGATGTATATACAAACGGGAGAAGGAAAATGTTGCAGGCAGCATTAAAAATTTCAGAACTCATAAAACCGATACTAAAGTTTACTATATTATACCATAGTACCGGCCGGTTTTGGAGTGTTTAGCAAGGGCGTCCGTACAGATCTAATTATTCCGGAGGAAAAACGTTAATCAATATGGAGCCCGCTGCTCCGTTAGCCGCAAGGCAGGCGGTAAGCCTGCCTGAGCGTTTATGCCGCAATATGGGTCATTTTGTGTTTTACGGTATTATTTTTGGTTTATATTATAATATAATACAATATTTTTTCGGCATGTATATTACCACAGCCGTTTTACCGGGCAGGGCCGCAGGCCGGGCTCCGGAAATAGTTGTTGGTCAGATATTTTATTCATTTTATACAGACTGTATTTCAACACGGCAATTAAACGTTTGATACGTTTTTTATACGACTGCAAATTGCAAATATATTTCGGAGGCGATAACCAATGATAAAGAAAAAAATACTGCCGATAATACTGGCCGCGGCTCTTGTTTTGAGCATGCTGCCGGCTTCGGCTTTTGCGGCGGGAGAGGTATGCCAGATAGGCGCGGAGAAGTACCTTACGCTGGACGCGGCGTTAACGGCTGCAGTAAGCGGCGATACCATCTTGCTTCTGGCGGACATCGTTCATACTACAGGCATTTCTATAAGCGGGAAGTCTGTCACGTTTGATTTAGACGTGTATGACCTGACCGTCAACAGCGCGGGGAATGGGCTCAGCGTAAGTAACGGCACTGTAAGTATAAAGGGAAGCGGTACATTCAGTTTAACAAGCACCGCAGGAAACGGACTGGATGTAGGCAGCGGCGGCGTTGTGGATATAACGGGAATAACGGGAAGCGGGGCATTCAATGTCACAGGCTCCAGTTACGGCGTATGCGCATATGACGGAGGCACCGCAAAAGTTACCAGCGCGAGATCGACCGGGGACAGCGGGGTCGGCGCCTACGCATACGGAGCCGCGGTAGCAGGCCATATAGTTGTGACGGGCAGCGCGACGGCGGATGGCACCAGCGGAGTCGCAGCGTGCGCCGCCGGCAGCGGCAGCACAGTCAGCGTGGGGGCAGACGCAACAGCGACCGGCCTATACAGTTACGGAGCGCGCGTATTTGACGGAGGAGAGGTAATCGTTGGCAATGATGCAACAGGAGCCTCTTACGGGGCGGAAGCAATGCATAATGGCGCATCGGTAAAAGTTACGCGGGACGTCATATCGACCGGAAACTCCGACGGAGGAGTTCACGCTATTAATACCGGCTATGTCAATGTGGGCAGAAATGTCGTTGCAAGCGGCACGGGAAGCGTCGGCATAGACCTGAGCGACGGCGGAAACGCGACGATAAAAGGCACTGTAAGCGCTGAGGGAACTTATATAAGTTTGCAGGGGACCGGCACGGCTATTGAAGGATGGACCAGCACTGAAGAGATAGAAGAAGTGATATATCTGGTATATACCGACGCAAGCAGCAATAAAGCCCGCGTGACGGCAATAAACAGCTCAATAAGCCCGAATACGGCTGATTTCGATAAATACCCGGACAATCAGCAGGACGTTATAACGACCGTTACCCTGGGCAGCGCAACGGAGGTAAAGGACGTTACGGTTGGCGGGGCCACGATAGGCAAAGATAATTACAGCGTAAGCGGAAATACGCTGACAATAATGAAAACATATCTCGCGCAGCAGGGGTTAGGCATCCTTAACCTGTCGGTAGAATTCGACGCGGGCGCGCCGGCAACATTGTCCATTACCATAAGCGATTCGGTCTGCCAGATAGGCACGACTTCTTATCATACGCTGGAAGAGGCGCTCGCGGACGCGGCCAACGGCGATACCATAATGCTGCTGGATGATATAACTTTTAATTCCTGCATCACTGTGAGCGGCGAGACCGTAAATATCGATCTGAACGGCAATGACCTCAGCGTTGCAAGCGCGGGAAACGGGCTTGACATAAGCGCCGGGGCGCTGAACTTGACGGGAGGGAAGCTCGATATTACGGCAGATCTCGTGGGCGTATACGCCCACGACGGCGGCACGGCGGTGATAGACGGCACTATAAGCGCCGCGACATATATAATGGCCGGAACCACAGCGCTTGCGCAAAGCGCCGGCACGGCGGACGGGGATTACCTTGTATATACCGATGGGACAAATACCGTAAGCGTTAAAATAATAAGCGCTTCCATCAGCCCGGCCACCGCGGAGTTCGACCGGAACCCGGCAAACGCGGAAGGCTACGTTGATATAACAACGGAGATCACCTGGAACAGCGCGTGGCAGATCACCGACGTTACGGCTGATGGGACGACTATTGGCGGGGAGAATTACATAGTTGCCGGAAATACGCTTACGATATACAAAGGATATCTTGATGACCAGCCCGACGAGGACCTTAACCTGAGCGTTGTGTTCAATGTGGGCAGCGCGGCAACACTGACTATATCTGTAAGCGAGACGGTATGCGTTATAGGCGCGGCAAAGTATACATCACTGGCAGACGCGATCGATCATGCAGTCAACGGCGACACCATCACTCTGCTGGATGACATAACCTATAACGGCGGCATTACTATAAGCGGCAAGTCCGTAACATTCAACTTAAACGGATTTGACCTCAATGTTTCAAATGACTCGGGGAACGCGGTGAGTGTTGACACCGGCACATTGAATATATCCGATATATCCGGAAACGGCACGCTGAGCGCCCAAAGCAGCTCGGCCAGCGGGCTGGACGTAGGCAGCGACGGCGTTGTAACCATAGCTGAAAGCGTGACATTCAGCGCAACAGGCTCATACTGCGGAGTATACGCCCATGACGGCGGGCAGGCAAAAGTAACAAGCGCTACGTCAACGGGAGACGCGGGCGCTTATGCGGCCGGCGCGGGCAGCAGTATAGAGGTGACGGCCGATGCCATAGGGAGCACATACGGAGTGCATGCATCGAGCGGAGGATATGTAAGCGTCGGCGGGAACGCAACAGGAGCGGGAACCGCAGGCGCCTATGCGGAAGGTACGGACAGCAGTATCGAGGTAGCCGCCGATGCAACAGGCAATACATACGGGGTGTCTGCCTTGAGTGGAGGCCGTGTCAGCGTGGGAGGGAACGCAACAGGAACGGGAATCGCAGGCGCCTATGCGGAAGGCACGGGCAGCGATATTGAGGTAGCGGTCGATGCCATAGGCGGCTCATATGGAGTGTTTGCCTACAGCAGAGGGCATGTCAGCGTTGGCAGAAACGCGACAGGCAGCTTTATCGGAGTACAGGCTATTGACAGCAGCCAGGCAGAAGTATCGTACGATGTCAGTTCGACCGGTGATGGCGGGTACGCAATATTTACAAACGGAGGCAGCACTGTTACTGTTACCGGCAGCGCAACCGCCGGAAACGGCAACGGCGTGTATGTAACAGACAGCACGGTTGTTGTGGGCGGCAGTGTGGCTGCGGTAGATATAGGCGTAACCGCATATAACGGGGGCAATGCGACCGTTAACGGCACAGTTACCGCGACGGGGGCGTATATAAGCCTGGAGGGCATAACCAGTATCCCCGAAGAAGGCATGCCGGGTACCGGCGACGATACGCTTTACCTCATGTATGCCGACACAAACGGCAACATAGTCCGCGTTACAAACCCGCTGGTTCCGGCGGTATTCATATTCGACAAAAATTCAGATAATATTGCCGAAAATGTGGACGTTATAACCAACATCGCCTGGAAAAGCGGCGCGACTGCGGTCACGGACGTTTTTGAGGGCGGTATTTCCATAGGCACGGGGAACTACAGCGTAGCGGGCAATACGCTGAAGATAAACAAAGCCTATCTGATGACCCGCGCGGCGGCCGCGGACGCGTATGAATTTATAGTGGAATTTAACGCGGGCGTGCCGGCGAAACTGCTGGTAACGGTTATAGATACCCGCCCGGCGGTCTGCGCCATAGGCGCGACAGAGTACACCACGCTGGAAGAGGCGCTTGCGAAAGCGGCCAGCGGCGATACCATAACGCTGCTGCAGGGCATCGAATACGGTTCAGGCATCACCGTCAGCGGCATGGACCTTAACTTTAACTTAGGAGAGTATGAACTGACCGTAAACGCTGCCGCGGGGAACGGGCTAAATGTGAGCGGCGGCACGCTAAGTATTGCGGGAAGCGGTACGTTCAGCGTAACAGCCGGCGCGGGCCACGGGCTATACGTGGGCAGCGGAGGCGTTGTTAATAAAGAAGAAAGCGTGACATTTAACGCAACAGGCACTTTAAGCGGAGTATACGCCTGTGGCGGCACGGCGCAGGTTTCCAGCGCGGCCGCGACCGCAGCGAACGGATGCGGCGCGATGGCGAGCGCCGGCGGCAGCGTTACGGTAACGGAAAGCGTTTCGGCAGACCAGGCAGGCAGCAGGGGAGTTTACGCCAACGGCGGCACTGTAACCGTAAACACCGATGTCAGCGCGAACGGCGATAACTGCATAGGCGTATACGCAACAGGCGGAGGCAGCGCAGTCGTGAAAAGAAATGTTACCGCGACCGGCGCGACTGTTACGGGTGTAGCAGCGTACGGCGGAAGCACGGCGAAGATAGACGGCAATATCAGCGTACCGGTATCAAACGCGACATATATCTCACTGGAAGGCGCCTCGAAGACCGGTGCGGAAGGCAAACCGGGGGCAGATGCGAACGAAGGCTATTTTGTCTTTGAAGATCTGGTCAACGGCAACACCGTGCTTGTAAAGATAAAGGCCGGAGCTATAAGCCCGGAAAGCGCAACATTCAACATACACCCGGACAGCCAGGCGGATATCAAAGTGACCGTAACATATAACGACGCGCAGGCGATCGAATATGTTATGTTGGACGGTACAACAATAGGCGCGGAAAACTATAGCGTAGTTGGAGACGAGCTGACGATAACGAAAGAATACCTCAACGCGCTGGAGCTCGACACGTACCATCTCAGCGTTGTGTTCACTATCGGTTCACCGGCCGATCTTACTATAACCGTTATGTCGCCGAGCGTATATTTGACGCTCATCCCGGCAGGCGGGAAACTAAATACCCCGGGCACGGGCATACAGACGGCTTACGGGGAAACATACGACCTGCCGAAGCCGACAAGGCTGTATTATTACTTCTGCGGCTGGTATACCGAAGCGGGAGAGCTAATAGAGAGCGGCAATAAGGTGGAAATGATAACCGATGCGACGCTGACCGCGAAATGGATGCCCAACACTTTGCTGGCATTGAACAGGCCGTACCTAATCATAAAGCCGACTAATTACAAAACTTTAACGCTTACATGGAACGCGGTGCTTAACGCCGAAGGCTACGAGGTATGGAAAAAGGTCGATGGTAAGTATCAGTGTATAGCTACCTACGACAATAGTACTTTAGTCCATGAAGACAAAAATCTTACGACAAACGTATATTGTTACTACTATATACGGGCATGCCATAAACCTTACGACGATACCTTATACAGCGTATCATACATCAGGTACGCTAAGCCCGTGTGGCCTAAGGTGTACCTTAAAGCCGTGGCGGCTTCGTATAACAGCGTAAAGCTGACGTGGAACAAGATAGCGGGAGATAATATGGCATATGAGGTGCAGCGCTACGTCCCGGGTACCGCGGGTTATGTGGCGATCACCAACGAATCAACAGTGTTCGAAGCCCCGGCCGAAGGGTATTTGAGTTATACGGATACCGAATGCAGCACGGGCACGTTAAACTACTACAGGATACGGGCTTATGACCGGGGAAGTCCCGAAACCGTAAAACCCGAGTCATACAGCCCCTACAGGTACTTAAAGCCCGCGTGGCCTACGGTGTACCTTAAGGCAGTATCGAACACGTATAACAGCATAAAGCTTACGTGGAACGAGGTGGCCGGGGCCGAAGGATACGAAGTGTACCGCAGCACAAGCTACAGAGGCCCGTACAGCGACCCGATAGGAACCGTGCTTCAGGGCGGGGGAGCGACTTATACTGACAACAATAACGGAGCGGGGCTGACTACGGGAAGAAATTACTATTACGTGATAAAGGCTTATAACGGTGCTAATAAGAGCCCGCAATGCAGGTACAGATATGCTAAGCCCTTATGGCCTGCGGTAAGGCTTAGCGCGGCATCGAACACGTATAACAGCATAAAGCTGAAGTGGAACACAATAGCGGGGGATGGGATGGTGTATGAGGTGCAGCGCTACGTCCCGGGTACCGCGGGTTATGTGGCAATCACCAACGAATCAACAGTGTTCGAAGCCCCGTCCGAAGGATATTTGAGTTATACGGATACCGGGTGCAGCATGGGCACGTTAAACTACTACAGGATACGGGCTTATGACGGGGAAAGTTCCGAAACTGTAAAACCCGAGACATACAGCCCCTACAGGTACTTAAAGCCCGCGTGGCCTAAGGTGTACCTTAAAGCCGTGTCGGCTTCGTATAACAGCGTAGAGCTGACGTGGAACAAGATAGCGGGAGATAATATGGCATATGAGGTGCAGCGCTACGTCCCGGGTACCGCGGGTTATGTGGCGATCACCAACGAATCAACAGTGTTCGAAGCCCCGGCCGAAGGGTATTTGAGTTATACGGATACCGAATGCAGCACGGGCACGTTAAACTACTACAGGATACGGGCTTATGACCGGGGAAGTCCCGAAACCGTAAAACCCGAGTCATACAGCCCCTACAGGTACTTAAAGCCCGCGTGGCCTACGGTGTACCTTAAGGCAGTATCGAACACGTATAACAGCATAAAACTGACGTGGAACGAGATAGCCGGGGCCGACGGATACGAAGTGTACCGCAGCACAAGCTACAGAGGCCCGTACAGCGTCCCGATAGGCACCGTGCTTCAGGGTGGGGGAGCGACTTATACTGACAATAATAACGAAGCGGGGCTGGATACAGGAAGAACGTACTATTACGTGATAAGGGCTTATGACGTGACCGAAACCGGGACTAACAGGAGCCCGCAATGCAGGTACAGATATGCTAAGCCCTTATGGCCTAAGGTGTACCTTAAAGCCGTGTCGGCTTCGTATAACAGCGTAGAGCTGACGTGGAACGAGATAGCGGGAGCAACGGCGTATGAGGTGCAGCGCTACGACGGAGGCAGTTACAAGAAGATCGAAGGCGCCGACGCGAGCTTCGACCACTCGACCGAGGGGTATATAAGCTACGTAAACGAAGGCCTTACTCCAGGCGTTACACGTTACTACAGGATACGGGCTTATGACGGAGAAAGTTCCAATCCCGAAAAGACCGGAACATATAGCAACTACAGGTATCTAAAGCCTGTGCCCGCGGTGCCCGGGAGCGTTGTTTTGCAGAGAACATCCGCGACAAGTATCAACTTATCGTGGAGCGCGGTGGAAGGGGCGACGGGATACGAGGTATGGAGGGCAGCGTCGCTTAACGGAAGGTATTACGCCATAGCGTCGACGGATAAACTCACTTACGATAATATCGGCCTCTACGCCAGCAAGCTCTATTATTACAAAGTCATAGCGTATACCAAGGTAGGAACGGCTAAAGTATACGGATCGTTTTCGGGCAAGTATTGGAAGTAACTCATAACGGATGAAAGCCCGCCGTCAAATGACGGCGGGCTTTTTTGTTATCATAGAAAAAAACCATTCTTTAAAGGTGTTGTCGATTATTATCAGGAAGCTTTTATTTAGCCTTGCTGCCGCTTTCAGGCAAGCATAATCTGATATAATGCATAGCTTAAGCCTGTACTGTCGGTTTTATATTTAAGCCGGCTCGGTCCATCCATGTTTTATACGGTTATTAACTTGCACGCTTAACCGTGATGGTATAAGTCACTGAAGTAACCCCGTCGCTCGCTACGGCATTTACTACAATAACCTCAGTTCCTCCAACAGCAGGCCTGGCCGTATATGACGAGGCGCTCCTGCCGTTAATAGTCAGGGCCTTGACCCCGCTTGAGGCTTTGGTAACATACACCGTGACATAGCTGGTTGTAGCCGGGAGGTCGATAGTATAATCCATAGATGTCGGGCTGAATACCGGCGAAAGCGGATATCTTGACGAGCTGCTTCTGATCTTCGTTATTAATGCAGCCCTTTTCACCGTAACGTTATAGGTGACGGCAGTTCCGAGCGCGGTCCTGCCCTCTATAACGACGGGAATGCTTTCGCCTATGAGCGGATTTACAGTCAGCGAATCCTGAGGGACGCCGTTTATCAAAAGCACGGCGCAGTCAACCCCTTTTACGGGCGTGAGGGTGCATGAGGAAACAGTTGAAGGCAGGTTTATCGTATAGGATGCGGCAGTGGCGCTGAAGGCAGGGCTCATCGTACCGGTATCCGGGCTTATCCCCGAGATCACAGGCGCGCGCCGCACGATCACCGTATAGGTAATTTTCGTTTTGCTGTCTGTTGCCAGAGCCGTGACCGTCGCTTTCGCGGTACCGCCGACAGCGGGCGTGAGGACAACCGACGACTGCAGGACGTTGTTGATCTTCATATACCTTACGCCGGAAGCCGCCTGGGCGGCGGTCACCGTAACGCTCGGGGTATCAGCCGGTACGTCCACCGTATACGTTAAAGCAGTGGGTGAAAACATTAAGGTGCCCGAAGAAACGTCGATATCCGTCACAAGGGGCGCGCGGCGCACGGTAACTGTATACTCTGACTTCGTTACGCCGTCGGCCGCGGTCGCAACAACAGCAGCGGTCGCGCTTCCGCCTATCGCCGGCCTTAAAGTGACGTAAGATGCTCTCCTGCCATTGATCGTCAGGGCCTTGACCCCGCTTGAGGCTTTGGTAACATATAACGTGATATAACCGGTTGTAGCCGGTAGGTCGATAGTATAATCCATAGATGTCGGGCTGAATACCGGCGAAAGCGGATATCTTGACGAGCTGCTTCTGATCTTCGTTATTAATGCAGCCCTTTTCACCGTAACGTTATAGGTGACGGCAGTTCCGAGCGCGGTCCTGCCCTCTATAACGACGGGAATGCTTTCGCCTATGAGCGGATTTACAGTCAGCGAATCCTGAGGGACGCCGTTTATCAAAAGCACGGCGCAGTCAACCCCTTTTACGGGCGTGAGGGTGCATGAGGAAACAGTTGAAGGCAGGTTTATCGTATAGGATGCGGCAGTGGCGCTGAAGGCAGGGCTCATCGTACCGGTATCCGGGCTTATCCCCGAGATCACAGGCGCGCGCCGCACGATCACCGTATAGGTAATTTTCGTTTTGCTGTCTGTTGCCAGAGCCGTGACCGTCGCTTTCGCGGTACCGCCGACAGCGGGCGTGAGGACAACCGACGACTGCAGGACGTTGTTGATCTTCATATACCTTACGCCGGAAGCCGCCTGGGCGGCGGTCACCGTAACGCTCGGGGTATCAGCCGGTACGTCCACCGTATACGTTAAAGCAGTGGGTGAAAACATTAAGGTGCCCGAAGAAACGTCGATATCCGTCACAAGGGGCGCGCGGCGCACGGTAACTGTATACTCTGACTTCGTTACGCCGTCAGTTGCTGTAGCTACGATATTTGCAGTAGCGCTTCCGCCTATCGCCGGCTTTAAGTAGATATAAGAAACGCTCCTGCCGTTTATGGTCATGCTCCTTACGCCCGAACTTGCCTTTACGGGAGTAATGCAGATCTGCGGCACTGTCGCCGGAACGTCTATTGTATAACGCGCAGTTATCGGGCTGAATACCGGCGAAACAGGGTATTTCGATATGTTGGTTTTGATTTTCGTTATCAGCGGAGACCTCTTTACCGTAAGGTTATACGTGCGGACCGTATTATCGATAGCAACGACGCTGATGACCGAAGAGGCCGTTTCCCCGACCGTGTTCAGCGTATACGTCTTCGAGTTCACGTCTTCGCCGTCGATGGTAATGCTCTGCGCTGTTTCCGTCAGCACGGGTGTTACTGTGGTCGACGATATAGTAGCAGGCAGCGTGATTGTGTAATTCTGCACGCCCGGATTATATGAAGGCGACAAAGTCCCGCTTGTTAGCTGTAACCCCGAGACCGGCTGAATGTTATATATATCTATGAAATAATCGCTTGAAACCCCGTTGTTGCTGCTCGCGGTGAATTTGACCTGTTTATACACATTTTTTGGAACTGTAACTACGGTGCCAGACAAATAGGAGTTACAATATGAAGATCTGGTGGGCGAAATAGTGACCTCGTCTTTATTAAGCGGCATGATCAATACATAGTGGTCGATTTCAGGATCGAAAGCCGGATATAATGTGCCGACTGAAGCTGTGATATTATTAAGCAGCGGCCTTCTTTCAATAGTAACAGTGTATGTTGTTATTACACCAGTATCTACATCAGTCGCCTTGATAAGGTAAGGAGTACTTCCAATGGGCGGGGAAACGATTTCAGATCCGGATTCGGATTCAGCGCC
This sequence comes from uncultured Christensenellaceae bacterium, assembly GCA_964510055.1. GTDB lineage: Bacteria > Bacillota > Clostridia > Christensenellales > SZUA-584 > DTFZ01. Next base: position 42,300 of record CAZDZY010000004.1, on the reverse strand, counting down.
GTTTATCTCCAGCTTACTGCAGTGATCGTTTTTATCAACTTCAATAGTAACCGTTTTTGTTATTGCGTCAATATTCACATTATAATTTTTACTTTTCGCATCAAAGGTTTTAATGGTAGACCCGTAAGAAGCCGTTATACTGTCAAGCGGTTTAGGTACACAGGTCACTACTATGCTATAAGTTATGCTGATCAGATGATCAGCAGAGTCAACAGAAATGTTAAAGGTCTTTATCTCACCTGCGCCTATACTATATGAAGGAGTGGAGTTATGAGCGCCGGTAACGCTGAAACGCAATGAGCCTACATTGGCAGGCACAGTCATCTCATAGGAAAGGACAGTCGGTGAAAAGACAAAGCTGCCGGGGAACTCCTGCGAGGTTATGTTCGTTACTATCGGCCTCCGCAGAACATCGATTGTATATATCTGTTCAATGCCGTCGGCTGTGTCCCTTACCCTTATGCTTACCGGTATCGTCTCGCCTATCATGGGATCAACTGCCACTTGCTCTGCCGATATAAATTCGCCGTCTCCAAGCTTAAAAGCTATCTCATCGCAATAACCTGAAACGGTCGGATGCAGCGTGACTTCAGCCATAGAGGATGGTACAGTCAGCGTATAGCCTAAGACGGTGGGCGTGTAACTTTGCGACAACGTCGTGTTAGCGGGCTGCCCGAGGCCTGTGAGCAGCGAAGCGCGCGTTACCTTTACCGTATATGTATGCGTCACGCTGCTTCCCGCGGCTTTAGCCGTTATTGTTATTGTTTTTGACTGGCCGATCAGAGGAAGGTTTACGTCCATTGAATCCTGCTCCGTCCCGTCCATAGTCAGGGTGTCGCAGCCGGCGGATTTGCCGACGGATATAGTGATATCGCTGTCTGCTGCCGGCAGGTCTACAGTATATGAATCAACGGTGAACGCGAAAGCGGGGGAGAGCGTGCCGCCGGTAATTGTTATATCGTCGATAAGCGGAGCGCGATGGATGGTGAACGTATAATCCTTCGTCGTCGACCCGTCCTGCCCGGTCACGTGTACAACGCATATTTTTGTTTCACCGGGATTCATAACTATCGTTTTTGAGGCAACGCTTTGCCCGTCCATAGTAAATCCGGAATCCGGGTTCCCTATCACCGGAGCGAGGCCTATCGACCCGGTGTAGGATGGCAATTCGATGCTGTAATCGAGCGTATCGGGGTCGAAAGGCTTGTCCAAAGTACAATTCGTAAGGCCTATGCTTGCGATATCCGCATTGAGCCGTTCCACTTTCACATTATAAGTTTTTATCAGCGCGCAGTCCGGAATGGTAACGTTTATCTGTACGGGGACGTTCCCTTCGTATGGTATATAGCCGATTTCCATGGAGGGCCCCGCATTACCGTTCATCGTTACGGACTCGTTTCCGTTGGGTGTTGTAACGCTTAATGTGGTGCTTGTTATACCTTTTGGCAAAAGCATAATATAATCGAGCGTATCCTTCTCAAGCGCAGGGCAAAGCGTTCCGTCTGTTGCGGTGATACCGTTTAAATTTATACATGAAATTATGAGTTTATCGCAGGGAAGGCTCGTATATGCGGCCTTTGGGTTTGCGATCTCAACGATACCGAGTCTTATCAAAGAAGGCGCGTCAAATATTATAGACTGCGGCCCGGCACCGCAAAAGACCGTCCTGTGCTGGTTAACTACAGGATAGTATGTGCTCGGTGCTAACTGATGGAAATTGCCTTCAATATAGAGCGTGCCTTTTGTCAGTTCAAGATAGTTATTTCCTGAAGTAATGTAATTACCTTTTACGCGGACTATGCCTGCCGCATCACCCATGCTCAGGTTTCCATTAGTTGTCAGATCGCCGGACACAGTTAAATTACCATTTTGAATGCCCATGCCCCACGTCATATAAAGGTTTCCGTTAACGTTTACCGTATGCCCGTTAAGGTTGCCTGCAAAGTAAAGTTTCGGGATATTGAACGTACAGTCTTTCGTAAGGTGTTCACGGATCGAAACAACGCTGTCGGGCGTAAAAGTAGTTCCGTCCGCTATCTCAACGTTTGCAAAATATGAGCCGTACGGATTGGTAAAAATGACTTTTTTATCTGCGCCCTCCAGGATCGTCAGGTTCGTGCCGCCGGCTGTAAATGAATGGTAACCGCCAAAATCGCCGAAGATATCTGTTGCTGCGAGGAAATCCCCTTTGAATACCAATGTGCCGGCCGTGATCTCGTTATAATTGTAATTATTTGATAATACTGTATAATCCCCGTCAACGCACACATAATCGGCGTCTTTATTCATTCTTAATAAGCCGTCGGCATATACATCGCCTTTTGCCAACAATCTGCCGCCGTTTATATTGAGAGTGCCTGCAATGGTAAAATTGCAGCCGACAGTAAGCGTGTGCCCGTTAAGATCTCCGCTAAGATGCAGATTCGGATAATTCATCGGTGTATCGATTATATCCTGCTGAAGCAGTACGCGAAGCGATATAAGGCTTTCGTTATTAAAAGACGCGTCGGGCGCCATTTCAAGATTTGTAAAGTAGGAACGGGATGGACTATCGAAAATTACCAAAGTATCGGGTTTATCAAACCGGGTAATAAACTCCGGGCCGGGTTTGAAAGTATCCCAGTCATTGTCGGCAGATATCATCTGCCAGAAGTCCCCGTTTATCTCCAGAAGTCCCTGTGTCAGTTCGGCAGACCTGTCCGCTGTTATAAAATCTCCGTTAGCAAAGAATGTATCGGCAGGATTTGTCATGTTTACCCAACTGCCCATGCTGAAACCCGAAGTTCCGTTTACCGTTACTTTCCCGCCGCCGAAATTCAAACTTGCGGAAGGGCAGGTAAAATAACCGGACCCGTGGTCGGCATATAATGTCAGATCATATCCGTTTAAGTTGCCAAAGAAATATACCGCTGCGCTCGGTATGGTGATCGAAGTGTCGGCAGACAGGGATAGTTTAAGCACGATGATGCTGTCATCCGATAAAACTGCTCCTTCAGCCAACTCGAAATTTGAAAAGTACGACGGCCCCGGATTTACAAAAAACACTACCCTGGGGGCTGACACGGTCCCGCCTCTTATTATTACTTTTAGATCTTCCTGCGGTGCGAAAGACTTACCGTCAAAATCATTAAGCTGTGCGAAATCGCCGTTAATGTCTATAGTTCCGCGATACAAATACAGATCGGTGTCTTCGCCGTCAGCTATGAAATCCCCGTTGGTCACCGTTATCTTATCTGAAGGCATATACATCGACAGCCGGCCCTGGTTAAGGAAATTCCCGTTAGTGCTGGATGTTCTATTTACAATGACAGAGCCTTCGTTAACGGCTAATAATCCGTCAATTCCGTTTGAATCATTAGCTATTACTAAATTCCCGTTAACTTTGAGCATTCCGCCGTTAACGTCTATATATCCGTAGATATACAGAGTGCCGTTAACAGTCAGTATCTTATGATTAATATTTATATCCGAGGTGGGGTATACGACTACGGTGCCGGTATATGTTTTATTGCTGGTTAAAGTCAGATCTGTTTTGATATTGATCGTGCTTTCCGCCGACACCGCACCTTCGGCGGAAACGATGCCGGGATCGCTGCTTTCGGGAGGGACGTCCCCGGGGCCTGCGCTTTGGTCAGGAGGCTCGGAGGTATCAGGAGCTGAAAAGTCCGGAACCTCAAAGTTTTCAATATCTTCGCATATCTCCCTTGCTTTCTCCGGTTCGGGGTTTTTACCCCGCAGTATATCTGCAATGTTATCGTCCAGCGATACCCGGTCGCCGCCTGCCGGCTGCGTATCGGGAGCAAAAGCGGAAACCGTTTCCGGGATCATTAAAAAGATCAGAACAAAGACCATTATGAATATAGGAATACCGGCAGTTTTTTGGAAAAAGTGTTTCATGCTAAACCCTCCTTATTATAAGGAACAGATATCTTCTTGTTTGCTTGGGAGCCGATCTTAAGTAAACAATACATCTGATTATTATTGCTGGTAATTAAATCAGCTAAAAGAATTTAAATATTTAATCTATATTTAGTATTTATTTTACCATTAACGTAACACATTATCAATAGTTTCTATATTATAACAGCTGCCGGGCACACAGCTGTTACTCCGTGAGTTGCTGACAGATACAGCTATAATAAGGTGGAAAGAGGTAACAATGATAAAACAATCTATTGTATCTCATATATTAACATTATATAATGCATATATTAGGCAGATTTTGTCGGTTTCACGCAAAAAATAAATTACGGGAGGAACAGAGATTATGAGGACCAATCATGGTACAAAGTTTTGGGCATTTTTGCTCGCGTTTGCCATGCTGATGAGCATGGTAGTGTTTCCTTCAACGGCGCATGCCGAAGGGGAGGCCTCGGAAACCGGGCCGCCGCTGCTCTCGAACCTCTCGGTAAAGTGCGGGGAGACGGAACTGCTGGAGGGTTTTTCGTCTGAAACATTCAGCTATACTATAGGCGCGGAGTTCAGCGCCGATAAAGTAACGATAGCCGCGTCGCCGGCAGTTGAAGGCGACACTATAGACGGCTTAGGCGAATTTCCGCTTGCCGCGGGAGAAAACGTTTTTAAAGTTACGGTATCCCGGACAGCGGAAGGGGCCGACCCTGTAAAGCAGGAATATGTGATAACGATAAACAGGGCGGCGGAAGCGCCGCCGGATGACTGCAGCCTGAAATCCCTTACCGTAACGGCGGGGGGAACGGCGCTCGCGCTTGTCCCTGCGTTCGACCCGGCAATAACGGAATATACGGCGGCCGCCGAAGCCGGCCCTGTCGATATCGCGGCGGAAGCTAACGGCCAAAACGCCCAGGTTTCCGGCCTCGGCACGTTTGACATTGCCGAAGGCGGCAGCGTGTTTAAAGTAACCGTCACGGCGGAAAACGGAGACGTAAGGGAATATAATATAACAGTAACTCCGGCGTCCGGTATTTCAGCGGCAGCCGCCTCAGATTTCACTTATACGGTGACCGACGGGAAAGCAACCATTACAGGATACACAGGCTTTGACGGGGTCATCACGCTCCCGGCTATGCTGGGCGGATACCAGGTAACTGCCATAGGAGCAGGCGCTTTCGCGAATAACGCGACTATTACGAGTGTAACGATACCTTCCGGCGTAACGGAAATAGGGGACAGCGCGTTTTACAGGGCTTATTTCCTCACAACCGTAGGCCTGCCCGCCACCCTTAAAAGCATCGGGGAGAACGCCTTTTACAATACGCCTATTACCGCGATCTACATACCCAGATACGTAGACTCGATCGGAGCGACCGCTTTCAATTTCTGTTATGATTTAGCGTCGATAAGCGTCAACTCGTACAATACCGCGTATTCCGCCTCAGGCGGGGTGCTTTTCAATAAGAACAAAACCACTATAGTAAGATATCCTAACGGGAAAACCGGCATAAGCTACGCGATACCTTCAAGCGTTACCGTAATAGGAGCCAGCGCTTTTGAAGGCTGCGAGGGTCTTGAAAGCATAACTATCTCCGGCAGCGTTACCGAGATAGGAGCCTATGCTTTTGCGTCCTGTTATAGCCTCGAAAATATAACCCTCCCCAACAGCGTTACCTCCATAGGAAGAAACGCTTTTGAGGAATGTTACAGCCTTGTCGAGTTCACCGTCCCGGAAGGCGTTACGGAGATCGGGATGGGCGCTTTTTATGATTGTTCTTCGATTGTAAATATAGATATTCCCGACGGCCTGGTTGTTATAGGGCCCGACGCGTTTCTCTATTGCACCGACCTGTTGGAAATCGATATTCCGGCAAGCGTCGAGACAATAGGATCGGGAGCTTTTGCCAGGTGTTCTTCGCTTATGTCTATAAACGTCGACGCTTTAAACGAAAATTACACCAGCGAGGGCGGCGTATTGTTCGACAGCGGCATGACAACGCTGATACAATATCCCGCCGGGAAGAGCGGCCTTTCGTACAGCATACCTGCCGGGATTACCGCTATAGGAAATGGCGCGTTTTCGGACAGCTCTTTAAGGGAGGTTGTCATTCCGAATGGCGTTGAAACCATTGGAAACACCGCTTTCCTTTTCAGCGATATTTGGAGCGTCGAGATACCGGCTTCGGTCACGCAAATGGATTTTTCATTCCCATATTGCTACAACCTTACCGAAGCGGTCTTTTTGGGCGATTGCCCGACAACGACAGAATATGAATTTGTAGGTTGCAGCGAGCTTGTCATCTATTACGCAACAGGTAAAACGGGATTCACCGCCCCCTGGCACGGGTATACGCCCCAGGAGTTTAACCCGACCGTGGGAAACTATATCACGTACGACGCTAACGGCGCGGAATCAGGAAGCGTTCCGTCCGACAGCAATGCGCATATTTACGCCGCTCCGGTGACAATGCCCGGCAATACGGGCGGCCTTGCAAAGGAGCATTATACGTTCACGGGATGGAACACGATGCCGGACGGCAGCGGCATGAGTTGCGCTCCGGGCGAGATATACGCGATGGGCCCTTGTGATGTTACGCTTTACGCTGACTGGCAGTCTGAATGCAAACTCGAAGTTCTGCGGGTCTTTGATAACAATTATGATTATTTGCTTCCTTTTACTCCCGAGTTCAGCCCGGACGTATACGAATATACGCTTAGCGTAAGTAACGAAATAGATGAAATCTGTATAGACGCATGGGCAGTGCTGGGGGACGATTGGGCAGATTGGTATTCCGACGAGGATAGCGGCGCCACTCCGCTTAACGTAGGAGTTAACAATATCGAGATCACAGTGTCTTCGTCTGACGGCAGAACGGAAAGGATATATACTATAGCGATAACCCGGTATGCCGCGACGGACTTGAAGACGTTCGGGTATTTCAAGTATATTAACGAAGAGGCAGGCATCCTGATAACCAAGTACACCGGGGCGGAGCCGGGAGTTATCGTGCCGGACGTTATAGACTTTAAGCCCGTAACGAGGATAGGGGCAACCGCTTTTATAGGAAACAGCAGTATCAGGAACGTAATTCTGCCGGACAGTATTACGGAAATAGGAAGGGCCGCGTTCAGGGAATGCTATAACCTTGAAGACATTACTCTGCCTGCGTCTCTTAAGAGCATCGGGGACGAGGCGTTTTCGTATTGCTCTTCGCTGAAGAGCTTTACCGTTCCGGACAGCGTGACCTACATAGGCGCGCCGTTCCTCGAAGGCTGCCCGCTGCTCGCGACAATAAACACAGGCGCGAATCCGAACTTCACGGTGGAAAACGGCGTGCTCTTCGACGCGGAAAAGACGAGGCTCATAAGATGCCCGGCGAAGAATTCCGCGATGCCGGTAATCGAAGACGTGGGCCCGAGCTATACCATACCTATAACAGTGACGGATATCGACGAAACGGCGTTTGACTCCGCCTGGGTGGGGTCGGTCACGATACCTGAAGGAGTTACCGAACTGTTTTGGAAAACTTTTGAGAACTGCGAAAAGCTTTCTTCGGTAACCATTCCCGACACGCTTACGGATATCTATTCTTTCGCGTTTTATAATTGTACGGGCCTTAGAAGCATAAATCTGCCGAGAGACCTTAGCTACTTTTACGGCGACGCGTTTTATGGCTGCACGGGACTAGACGAGGTAACGGTAACCGACGGCGGTGAGTATTACTGGGACCTTGACGGGGTGGTTTACTGCTACGATTATTACTTTGATGAGGACACTTTGGCCTATTATCCGGCCGCAAAAAGAAACAGCCTCGGCGAACCGTCGTTCACCGTGCCGTCGTCTATCTTAGGGATACGTGAAGACGCTTTCGTAACATGCGGGCTGGAGCAGATCGATCTCGGGAGCGGCGTATATTGGATAGATTGGGAAGCGTTCGTGGACTGCGACCGCCTGACCAGCGTGACCATACCCGATAATATCGAAGAGATATACAGCGGCGCGTTCATAGACTGCGACAATCTCAGCACGGCAACTATGGGATACGGGACAAATTATATCGCTATAGACGCTTTCTATGACTGCCCGAAACTTGCGGCGGTATACTTCCTCGGAGACGCGCCGTACGTCGAAACAGGCGAAGAAGAGGACGAAGGGTTCGCCGGCATGAAGAAAAAAGCGGAGTCGGCCGCGGAGCACGCGCCGCGGGAACTCAAGAGCACATACAACGGCATGGTGAAAACGCTGAGAACAATAAAGGCGAGGGCGCTTGCGGATACGAAGTTGTTCCCCGGATCGAGCAGCAGCTTTATTGTGTACCGCGCATACGGGACGGCGGGATATACCAACCCGTGGTACGGACGGCCGGTAAAAACGTTCTACGATGACCAGACATGCACGGTATCGTTCAACCTGAATGGGAAAGCGGCAGATCCTATTGACAGCCAAACAGTTTACAAATACGGAAAGGCCGCGCAGCCGCTTAACCCCGCAAATCCGGACAACAGGTTCCTCGGTTGGTACAGGGAAGCGTCCTGCGTCAACAGATGGGACTTTGCCGTAAACACAGTATCGGCTAATATCACGCTGTACGCCAAGTGGACGAATACCAGCGTTATAACCGTAAAGCCGAGCAACCGATATTACGGCACCGCGGCGGGCGGAACAACGGTTGCCGACGGCACTGTAGTGACGGTCACCGCGACGCCTAAGCAGGGCTACCGGTTCCTGTACTGGACGGAAACACTGAACGGGGTGGCGGAACTGGCGAGCTTTGACGCGAAATATGCTTTCACGGCCACGGAAAGCCGCACGTTGACAGCACAGTTCGCGGCAATAGGCAAACCGGTAATAACTTCGATATACAGTACGGCACACAACAGCGCTACCCTGTGGTGGAGCGCAGTAGACGGCGCTATAGGGTATAATATTTACCGGGCGACGTCGTACAGAGGCACGTATCTGCAGGTCGGGGAGAACCTGAAAGGCGAAATAACGTTTACAGATACCGGGCTGCAATGGGGGAAAACGTATTATTACAAGGTAAGCGCGGTCTGCAACTGCGACACCGCAAGGACGGTGGGCGCGAGATCGGCGTACAAATCGGTGAAGGTGAAATGGCAGGCGCCAACGCTGACAGCGGCACCCGAAAGCTATTACGGCGTCACATTAAACTGGACAGAAGTGGACGGCGCCGATGCTTACTACGTGTGGATGAGCACTTATAACGGCGGGTATGAACAGATGCCTGAAAAAGTGTACGGCCTTAACTATCTTGCCAAAGGTATGCCTTTGGGCAGGACGTATTACTTCAAGGTACAAGCGGTTGACGAGACCAAGGCCGGCGAGGTGCCGGGCCCGCTGTCAGCATATAAATCAGCAAGGGCCGGCTGGGAACCGATAAAACTGACGGCGACGGCAGCGTACGACAAAGTGAAATTGAACTGGAACAATGTAAAGGACGCGGACAGCTATTACGTATGGGTCAAATCGGGCAGCGGCGACTACTTGCCGGAGCCTGACAAAGTGCGCAAACTGGAGGGTAAGGATTTTGTTGAGTATGAGGATTTTGAGCTGACTCCCGGAGTGACCTATTATTACAGGGTGCAGCCTGTTGACGAGGAACTGGGAAGGGAAGACGTAGTCGGCCCGCTTTCAGCCTGCAAGTATGCCAAGACAGCGTGGCCGACGCTCACACTGAAGGCGGCTCCGCTCACCTACAACGGCATAATCCTCAAATGGAATGCGATATACGGGGCCGACGCGTACGATATATACCGCGGCACCTCGTATAAAGCCATCAACGAGTGTATAAAGGAAAACTTAGTGCCGGAGCCGGACGCTACGAGCGTAGAGTATGAAGACAAAGGGCTTGAGAAGAGGACGTACTATTACAGGGTGGTGCCGAAAACCTTTGACGGCAAGTTGAACCTGAAAACCATGTACAGGTACTCCAGACCCGGGTGGCAGAAGGTAAAACTTACCGCCGCGCCGTATACATACGACAGCATAAAACTTACGTGGAACGAAGTGAAGGGAGAGCCCGGGTATAGGGTGCAGCGCTACAACGCCGCCACCAGAAAGTGGGACGTGATCAGCCTGATGTTCGACCACCCGGCCGAGGGGTATATAAGCTGTATCGATACGGGGCTCAAAACAGGCGCTACATACTACTACAAGATAAGGGCATACGTCAGCGATACCGAATATACGCTGAGCGCCTACAGGTACGCAAAGCCCGCCTGGCCGACGCTCAAGCTGACGGCGGCTTCGGACGGCTACAACAGCATAGCGCTGAGCTGGAACCGGATACAGGGAGCGGACGTTTACGAGGTATACCGCAACACGACGTATACAGGCACATTTACATTCATAGGCGATAGCAACAGCCCGGAATGTGATTTTGACGGCTCAACTTATACCTTTACCGGCGAAAGCGGCCTCGATACCGGGAGGAGGTATTATTACAGGGTGATACCCAGAGACAGCGTAAGCGGCAAGGGTAATCCGAGCACCGCGTTAAAGTACGCGACGCCGGTGCCGTCGGCGCCGGTTGTAACGCTTGGAAGAGCTGTTACGGGCGGCATAACAGGCAGGTGGGCAGCGGTAGACGGCGCGTCGGGGTACGAGGTGTACCGCGCTACGTCGCTGAGGGGAACGTACTATAAGCTGATCACTACAGCCGGCCTGGGCTTCTGGGATGTGACCACGACACTGGGGAGGACGTATTACTATAAAGTGCGGGCCTTCAGGGTAGTAGGCACGACGAAGGTATACGGCGCGTTCTCGGCGATCGGTTCCTGGACGGATTTACCGACTGAATAAAGTCCTGTGCCCGGATAACGGGGCAGGGCAGAGACTTATGAAAAGCAGGGGCTGACTGAAACCGGTCGGCCCCTGTTCGTTGTAGTAAAATCGATAACACGGAAAGAACGCCCCGAAACCGGGGTGTTATTTATAGCGGCGGCTGTCCGCTTATACGGATAATTATAGTTTATATATTTCTATTCCTGATTATTGACAGGTTTGCCGCCGTATGCAATAATTTTGGAATCGCTTATTGATCAGCGATTTCTTGATGTTTGTTTTGTAAGTGGGGGATATGAACAAAATTTTAATGAAATTCGGATCTATTCGCGGCCGCAGGGAGAAGCTTTTAGCGAAGCACGATTTTCTGCGTACGCTTGCCGAGCTGCGCGGCAACCCGCGCGCATGCATATTCACGGAGCCGATGTGGGGACTGTCTCTGGGCCTTTTGATTCCTTACGCCACGTTATATATGAAGGCCCTTGGCCTTTCTGACGCGGATGTGGGGCTGGTGGCCTCTATCTACGCGTTTTCCCGCGCGGCCTTTGCTTTTTTGTCGGGCGTACTCATAGATAAAATGGGGCGCAGGCTGAGCACCATGGTGTTCGATTTTCTGTCGTGGAGCGTTCCTTCGCTCATATGGGCCTTCAGCCAGGGCTTCTGGTTCTTCGCGGTCGCGGCGCTGCTGAACGGAATAATGAAGGTGCCTACGGTCTCGTGGGCGTGTTTGCTGGTGGAGGACGCGCCGAAAGACAAGATAACGCGTATCTACTCATGGATCTTTATTGCGGCCAACTTCTCGGCGCTGTTCGCGCCTATATCCTCTATAATGGTCGCCCGCCTCACGCTGGTTCCGGCTATCAGGATACTCTATATAAACGCCTTTATTGTGATGACGGCGAAACTGCTGCTGCTTTATAAATTTTCGAAAGAAACGGCCGTAGGAAAGGTAAAGCGCGAAGCTTCGCGGCAGATGTCGTGGGGGCAGATGTTTTCGCGCTATAAACACGCCGTAAGTATAATATTTTCGTCTCGCGCCACTATATTCGCTATAGTTATCGGAGTACTGATGGAGATCGTCATACTGATCAGCGATAATTTCTGGCAGATCTATGTTCAATATAATATAGGAGTGCCGGAACCGCTGATGCCTATTTTCCTGATGGTAAAAAGCCTTATCTCCATAGCTATCTTCTTTACTGTCATATCGAGGATCAAACAATCAAAGCTGAAATGGCCGATGTACGGAGGGTTCATAAGCGCCATTGCCGGCTGCGTACTGCTCATATCGGTGCCAAATGCCGGGGCGCCGGTGTATCTTGTATTGTCGGTCTCGCTTATTTTCGACGCGCTGGGGGGAGCGGTGCTGTCTACGATTAAAGAGTCGCTTATCGCCATACACGCGGACCCCGGGGAACGGGCGGGGATAATGGCGATCCTCCAGACAACGGTGATGGCGTTTTGCATCCCTTTCGGCTATATAGCCGGGGCGCTCAGCGAAGCCTCGAGGATATACCCGTTCTTGCTCAGCATCGTTATCCTGTTTGCCGGCATAATCGTAACCGCTGTGTTTTTCCGCAAGAAGGAACAGCCGATCAAGGCGGATGCGGACATATCCGCCTGAGACATTATAGTATATGATTAATTAAAGCGCCGCGATTTCGCGGCGCTTTTATATGCCTTGGGTTTTCTAAATGCTGTTCCCGGATGCCTATGCTACCATGCTAATACAAGCACTCATAAATATCAAAAATATTAGTCTCGCGTCGATCACTATGACCGATTTATCGCTATCTAAAACTCCTAGCACAGGGCTTTCGATCAGAATAAGCGCGGTAAGGTCGTTATTTTTGCAATTCAGCTTCATAAGGTGTGCGCACCCTTTTGCGTCGAGCGTTTTAAGCTTATTTTGGCTGCAATCTAAAGTCCAAAGCTTCGGACACCCGCTTACATCCAGCGCTGTCAGTTGGTTTTTACTGCAATCCAGAAGCTCGAGCGCTGCGTTTTTACTCACGTCGAGCGCCGGCAGAAGGTTATTGCCGCAATCCAGAAAAACAAGCCCGGTATTTTTACTTACATCGAGTGACGTCAGCTGATTTCCTCTGCAGAACACTTGTTGAAGAGCCTTGTTTGCGCCTAAATCGAGCGTTTTAAGCTGGCTCGTGTTGCAAAACAGCACTTGAAGCGCCGTATTTACACTCACATCGAGCGTTGTCAGCTGGTTTTCCCCGCAATCCAAATCTGTAAGCGCCGCGTTTTTACGTATATCGAGCGTTGTCAGCTGGTTAAAGTCGCAATCCAGCCTTTGAAGCGCCGTGTTTGCCCTCACATCGAGCGCTTTCAGTTTATTATGGCTGCAATTCAGATACAATAATTCCGTGAACCCGCTTACGTCGAACGACGTCAGTTGATTATCACTGCAATTAAGGGTGTTAAAAGCAGTGCATCCATTTACATTCAATGCTGCCAGCTTATTATCACTGCAATCCAGCGTTTGAAGATTGGCGCATCCGCTTACGTCGAGCGCTATAAGCTGGTTATCAAGGCAATTAAGTATTTCAAGCGATGTGCAGTCTGAGAGGTCAAGCGAGCCCGCCAGGCTTTTATCGTCCCAAACACCAGAGTAGTTTTCTGAGCCGATTTCGACAAGGCGTTTTTGCGCGTCCGAACTCCAGACAATGCCAGTCCATGTCCCGGGCTGCGTTATATCGTAACCCAGCGCCTGCGCGTTTGTCTGCCCCGGAACCGCCGAGGGCTGGCTTAAGAAACTTACCATCGCGTTATAATCGTGGCTGTTGTATGTAACGCCGCCCAGCGTTACGCCGCCGGGATCGTACGCCAGCGCGGAGGCAGGCAGCAGCGTCAATACGAATATAATGGTAATTATTAGTATGGATCGTCTAAACTTCATTTTTTGCCTCCGAAGTTTTACTATTAGCAGGCTATAGCGAATATGTAAGGAATAGCTCGAAATATAAATCAAATATAACCTATGCAGTATAGATTTACAAGTAATATTGATACTTTGCCATTACTGCATTTCAGCTTTCTTTTCTTACGGTACATATGACATGTATATGAATCATATAAGTTATAGATAAAGGTTCAGAGGTTTGGTATGGACATATGGGCTGTCGTCTGCGCGATAGCAGCCGGGCTTTGCACGGCGGTAGAGCAGACTATAAACGGCCGGCTGGGCAGGGAGATAACGCCGTCGCTGGCGACGCTGCATAACCTGACATTGGGCGCGATATTCTTCTTTGTGATAAACCTTGTGAGGGGCGGACTCGCGGGCTACAGGAAGATCGTGACCGTCAACCCGCTCTTGCTCATCGGCGGGTTCTTCGGCGCGATGATAATCTACCTTACCACCAAAGCCGTCCCGGCGCTCGGCGTGACGGTGACGCTGACGTTGGTGATAGCGGGGCAGCTCACCTGCGGCATAATAACCGACATATTCATCAATAAGATCACCTTTGACATAACGGACTGGATAGGGATAGTGTTCGTTATCACCGGGACGTTCATAATGATGAAATGAAATTATAAAACGTCAGGCAAACCTGCCGTAATGGATTTTTCTTTCATCGAACCTTTGTGCCGGAGCGGCGGCTTCGGCGGGATAGCCGGCTGAGACCAGAGCGAAGGGCGCAAGGCGGGCGGGTATATTCAATATGGAGCGGATGATATTTGCGTCTTTATCATCCTTTTGGTTTATCCCCATCCATACGGCGCCCAGCCCGAGAGAATGGGCTGATATGAGCATGTTCTCCACTGCCGCGCAGCAGTCGTATTCCCAGTAGTATTCCAATACGGTTTTTTTGGGCTCGCCGCATACGAGTATCGCGAGAGGGGCGTTTTTCAGCGGAAGGTATCCGCCGTGGATGCCCGAGAGTTCGACGAGGATATCGCGGTCTTCTATTATAACGAAATGCCATGGCTGCTGGTTGCACGCCGAAGGAGCGCTCATGGCAGCCTTTAGAAGCGCGTCCCGCAGGTCGCCCGGCACCGGCTTGTCAAGGTATTTCCTGACGCTCCGCCTTTCGAGTATTGCTTTTACGGCACAGTTAGGCATTTATATTACCCCTTTAAAAACTATGGTATAATATTAGACGTTAAGTGAAAATACCGCAAGTACGCACTTTTAAGGAATGTAGTACCCGAAAAGAAACTGTGGAGGAAATATGCTTGAGTTTAACGGCAGGGAGTATAATTGCCCGCTGGAGATGACCATAGACCTGATAGGCGGCAAATGGAAGGTATTGATACTGTGGAATCTTTCATCAGGCGTGTTAAGGTTCGGCGAGCTGAAAAGGCTGTTTCCCGCTGCAACGCAGAAGATGCTGACACAGCAGCTGAGGGACCTTGAAACCAGCGGGCTCGTATCGAGGAAGGTATATCCGCAGGTGCCGCCGAAGGTCGAGTATTCGCTGACGGATTTCGGAAAGACGCTGATGCCCGTGCTGCGGGAGATGAACAACTGGGGCTCAGGGTATTTAGGCATGACGGATAAGTAATCCCGCGGGGGCCGGGTCGGACGCTTTGACATATGTTGTCCCGTTTATTGTCCTCCAGGCAAATGAAGTAAACTTCCCGGCACGAAGCTCCGTCCCGTCAGGCGTAAGTATATGCTTATAGATGTGATCGTACGAAACGAATGATGCCGAGCCATTTGTCAAAGTAAACAAGTAAAAGAAGAAAGCCCGCGGTTCCGCACCGCAGGCCTTATCCCATGTATTGTGTTTAACTTATAGTCACTTATTGCCTTTTCAGCACTGCGGTCTGGTTGCCGTCGCTGCCGAGCGTAAGATAACCGCCGTCGCTCGTAAGGAACACTTTTTTGGGAGTGAACCCGACGTCGGGTATCGGCGACGATACCCATGTCGCGCCGCCGTCAGCCGTTAAAAGGCATACCGTGATAAACCCTTCGCCGGGCACCATGCCGGCAAATACTATAGTCCCGTTGTTTTCGTCAATAAAGCTTATATCGGCCATAGCGATAGATTTTTTACTGATCCCCGTTTTACCGTCAAGGTCGGCAACCTTATAATCTTTAAAGTTCAAGTCTTTTTCGCTCCAGTTTGCCCCGCCGTCGGCAGTGGCGAAAAGCAGCCCGCTGCGCGTCATCAGGTATCCGCATTGCGGCGTCCGAAGGCAGATGGCCGCTATGCTGTCCGCGTTTTCGGGAAGGACTATTTCAGCCCAGGTCACCGCGCCGTCGCTGGTTGCCGCCAGCTTATCGAGGTTGGCTACCCAGCCGTTCTTATCGTCGACAAAGTCGACATAGGTGAGTATAGAGCCGAGGCTCGCGCTGGCCTTCTCTATCCACGTCTTGCCGCCGTCAGTGCTCATTCGTACATTGTTTCCGTTGCCCGACGCCCAAACGAGGTTTTCGTCGATATAGTCGAGGCCGAAAAGGCACATGGATACGTTCTCCGCCGGAGGCCACGAAGCCGCGCGGTCGGCGGTATAATGCGCTTCGCCGGAATATCCAACCGTGATACCTAAGTTTTCGTTCAGGAACCCGCAGTAATTCGTCTCGTGGGCTATCTTGAAATTCAGGACTTCTGCCCAAGCCTGCCCGCAGGCGGCTGGAACATCCTCCCCGGCACCGGCGGACGCTTCTTCACCAACGCCCGTATTTTGCGCGGCGGGCTGCGAACACCCGGTTAAAACAAACGCGAACATAAGAGCCGCCGTAACAGCAAATGAAATGATACGTTTCATTTTAGTTTCCTCCTTTTGCCTTATTATGGCGCCCGGAGGAAGCGGAATCAATTGTCAATCGGAAATGAAAAGTTGTTAATCGGAAATTTCGGAGCCTCCGTAACGATTCCTGTATTCTGACGGCAGGCAGCCGACGCGCTTTTTGAATGACCGGAAAAAGTGAGAGCTGTCCCGGTAGCCGGCCCTTTCCATTATCTCTCTTATAGTAAGAAACGTCTTTCTAAGGAACGAGCAGGCGACCTGCACCCTTACATTGTTGATGTATTCGGTCACTGTAACGCCGAGTATCGATTTGAACTTCTGATTCAGCGTTGTCTTGTTGGTGTGGAACTGCCTTGTTACGGCTCCCACAGTTATTTTTTCGAGGTAATGGGTCTGCAGCCAATCCGTCACTTCAGAGACCTCGTCGGTTATCTTTCCGTAGCTCTGCTTTTCATGCGAGCCGTCATTATCGAAGACGGAGCTTACCAGCAATATAAGCTCTATGAAAAAAGAACGGCTGCGGCACGGCCAAAATTCGCTTTGTACGGTTAGCTCCCTGTCGGCCGACTCTATAAGCTGCGACACGCGGCCGGCCAGCAATTGGCTGACACTAAGTGCCCCTATATATGAGCCGGAGCGATTAAAAAAAGGCCTGAAAAACCATTCGTCTTCCCTAAGCGTATCTTTCCATGCCTGTATGCTCTCGAACGGCATATACCTCTCGAAGATCGTCGGATCAAAATACATGATATCCATAAGCAGCCCGGAAGTGCCGTGAAGAGAGACATTGTCCTGCTCATTGAGGCAAAGAAGGGCCGGGCTGGCAACTATCTGGCTTAAGCTGCCGTTCGTGAAGACCGCCGAGCCTGCTTTGATGGAAACGACCCTATACCTCTCGCCGAAACATTCGTTCTCGAGAACGCTTAAGTTCATGGAGCAGCACAGCTTCGCTTCGTAATCGGTATAATATTCCCTGCCGGTCGTTGAAAAAGCCGAAGAACGCATCTAACGTTTTTCCTCCCAAAATATACATATATTATAAGACAATAATACAAAAAATTAAAGAGCCGAGTTTAAGGGCGCCGCGGCTGCAGGGCAGGCCCGCGTAATGGTGCGGAATAAAGAACAAGGCCTGCGAGCGCGGACTGCAGGCCCCTTCCCCTTGATCTATACCCCAAAGGGTAAAACGAAAAGGGGATATATTCTATAAAAGACAGCTGCATGGCCGTGAGCTTTTCGGCACGGCTGTCTCTTTTTATTGCTGGCAGCAGTAAGGTATTGCCCGCCGCCCGAAAAAAGATTTTATCCGGAAAATCAGGGCCGAACCTTGTAGTATATGGGAGTACGTGTAATAATAAAGCTCAGATGAGTAAAGAGGGGGATAAAGATATGAAAAAAGCAATGGCGGCGGTGTTGATAGTTATAGTTTTGCTTTCACTCGCAGCGTGCGGCGGCAAAGCCGAGCCTGCAAAAGCGCCCATTGTCGGCTCATGGGAGTGCGAATATGGAAGCTTAGGCAAATTCATATATACTTTTAACGACGACGGAACAGGCCAATACGACGCGGCAGGTAGGATCAAGAAATTCACTTATACCGAAGACGGAAGCAAGCTGTCGATATCGTTTGAGGGCACTAAGCTGCCCAGGGAACTTCCCTATAGGATAGACGGAAGCAAGCTGTTCGTAACGGATTCTTTCGGCATGGAAGCGGAATACAACAGGAAGTAGATAAGCGGAGAGAACCAGTTGAGGCGGCTGCAATAAGGCAGCCGCTTTTCATGTTATTGAAAAACAGTATACAATGCGTATGAAGCATAAGACAGCATAATGTTATAGTTGCTCTTTATGCTATATATGGTAAAATAATAATATATTCGGAATAAGATTTCAGAGATACAAACGGACATGGTACGATATTTCGGCAGGCGGCGGATAAGTTTATAAAGGCGGGAAGCAGCCCCGGGGTATGGGCGGTTGATATTAAGGCGATATAAGGAGGGGCAAAGGGCAAATGAGCCGGCGAGATCCAAAAACGGGCAATCACAGGGAAGAAAAAGAGCAGCTTCTTGACGCACCCGCTAAAGTAACGGTGATAAGGCGGGAAAGCAGCGGGCTCAATTCGTTTGAGGTTTGGAATTTCTTTCTCAACGGGGACAACATAGGGAAGATAGAGGACGGCGCGCAGGCAGCTGCCCCGGCCGTCCGGCGGGTCAACGTGCTTGAGGCCAAGGGGCCTAAAGGGGCTGTAAGCGAGCTGAAGTTTTCTGTTAAAAGCGGGGCGGAGGCGGAAGTCGTTTTCAAAGCGGGAAAGTTCGCAAGCTCGCAGGGAATAAGCATAGTGATACCTGCGGGCAATGCCGGAGTATTTGATAAAATAGCGGAAGGATTCAATTCGAAAAAACTATGGGCCTATTGGGCGGTATTGATAGGCTGTTACGCCGCTGTTTTCGCTCTGTCGCGCGCGCTGGGATTTGCTCCGACATTTGTACTGGCGGCGCTGCCTTTTATTGTGATCTTATTAACAAGACAGGCCGTTCGCAGGGCTATGGGCGGATACTTATATTATGATCAACCTGAGGCGTGGGGCAGGACAGCCCACGAAATGGTGAACACCTCTATGTGGCGCAGTTATAAAGAAATCAGATCGCTCTATTATGATCAGGAGCTTGAGCGAGCCGGAATACACCGAGCTCAGAGACCGATACGACATGATCACAGCCGCTTTTATTTTCTCCGTGATTGCTTATTTTGCGGCGATCATTTATTCCGCTATTATAACGAAAGGCAGTTGACGCAGCAGGCATGGAAAAACCGATAACGCTCCGTTTTCAGCATTCGCAAAGCAAATGCTCTTTAAGTTTGAAAACCTCCGGTTTTTGTGCCATAATAACTGTGTATTGACAGAAAAGCGAGGTATATTTATGTTCAAACTGCCCGAATACGCAGCGCCCGATTTTGGAAAGCCGGAGTTCGTTTCCGCGCCTGAAGCGAGAACGGCAGCCGCCCCGGGAGACGGCATACTCCCCGACGGCTTTTACGCGACCACCATATACCCTGAGTACTTTAAAATAAAAGGCGAGTGGCGCCTTATAGAAGCGCCGAGAATGGACTGCGCCGTAGTAATAAGAGAAGGCCGCCCAAAAGCGACTGAAGCGCGTCTGGTGAAGAAAGGCGACCCGGTAGTGATCGGGCGCGTTGAGGACATGACGAACGGGGTGTTCATAGATTACGCGGCGTTCCAAAACGGCTCAGGAGGCAGCGTGCAGAATTTCGCTTTCAGGACGGGAAAATCGAGGGAGTCGGCCTATTCGAGGGATTACGACGAGCTATACGAGATATTGAAGTTTGAGCGCGAACACGGGAATATAGTATGGGTGCTCGGCCCCGCCGTGGCCTTCGATTTTGACGCGAGGCGGGCAATGGCCGGCCTTATAAATGACGGATACGTGAATGCGCTGCTCGCGGGCAACGCTCTTGCCACGCACGACCTTGAAGCCGGAGTCTTCAACACCGGCCTCGGGCAGGACATATACACGAAGGAGATACGCTATAACGGACACTATAACCATCTCGAGACCATCAACCGCGTACGCAGCGCGGGCTCTATAGAAAACTATATCGCACACAACCCTGAGCAGAACGGGATAATCGGCGCCTGCGTAAAGAAAAAAGTGCCTTTAGTGCTTGCAGGATCGATACGCGACGACGGGCCGCTGCCCGGAGTGATAGGCGACGTATACAAAGCGCAGGACGCGATGAGAGCGGCCATAAGGCAGGCGACCACAGTCATAGCCCTCGCGACGCAGCTGCACACCATAGCGTCGGGCAACATGACTCCGGCGTGGCAGATAATGGACGGGCGTCTGCGCCCGGTGTATTTCTACACCATAGACATATCGGAATTCGCGGTGAATAAGCTAAGAGACAGGGGAAGCCTCGCGGTGAACAGCATAGTCACTAACGTGCAGGACTTCCTTATAAACACCGCCCGGAGCCTTGGGGTGATATAAGGTAATAAGAGCAGTAAAAGCCGCTGAACAGCGGCTTTTTTATACCTGCTTTTTATAGAATCCCATTACCCTTGCGCGGCTCTTATTCGAACTGCAATAGCAGTGACGAAGTAATCCAGATGCAAAGTTGTAACGTTCTGGATTGCCACCCCGGGCACTAAATTGTAAGCCCGGAATTAAAGCCCGCAATTTAGTGCCCGGGTCGCAATGACGATTGCTTCACTATCGTTCGCAATGGCGACTGCCGTCGCTAATATTAGTAACAAGGTTTGAATAGGAACGTTTGGGTGATGATTTAGCAGCTATAAGCAGTCGGCGGTTCCCTCCGTCATTGCGAGGAAGCGCAGAGACGAAGCAATCCAGAACAGAAACGAGCGGTTTGATGAAACGAGATATGAAAGGTTATGTTTATATATTGTCGGCTCGCGGGACAAGCATGTGCCTTCAGGCATAATAATAAGGTTCTGGCCTCAGACAAACAAAAGCCGCGCCCTGAAGGCGCGGCTTTTTAGGTAAAGGAAGGTTAGATCACTTTATCGCTTTTTTTATAAAGCCGCCTATTACCTCTTCGAGGTCGGGCGAGCCTAACTCTTTAAGGGAGTAACGCACGCGCGTCGCCGGCTTCGATATCTTTATGATGCGCGTTAAGTCTATCGGCGTGCCGATGACGACTGAATCACATTCCGTCTTTTCTATAGTTTCCTGAAGGTCCTTTATCTGCTGTTCGCCGTAGCCCATGGCAGGCAATAACGTGCCTATTCCCGGGTATTTCCTGAAGGTGTCGGCGAGTTTTCCCGAAAGGTAAGGCCTCGGGTCTACGAGCTCTTTAGCGCCGAAATTGCGAGCAGCCACCACCCCGGCGCCTATCTTCATTTCGCCGTGCGTAAGGGTGGGCCCGTCTTCCACCACCAGCACCCGTTTGCCTTTTATGACTGAAGGGTCGTCTACCTCGATGAGGGAGTCGGCGAGTATCACCGTTGCTTCCGGGTTGACCTTCGCTATGTTTTTCTTTACCGTTTCAACGTCTTTCGGGTCGGCGCTGTCTATCTTGTTGACGACCACGACGTCGGCGAGCCTTAGCGTGACTTCGCCGGGATAATACGCGAGCTCATGCCCCGGCCTGTGCGGGTCGGCCACGGTCACCATAAGGTCGGGCTTGTAGAACGAAAAATCGTTGTTGCCGCCGTCCCAGATCACGACGTCGCAGCCGGCGGGGTCTTTTTCCGCCTCGCGCAAAATGGCCTCGTAATCTACCCCGGAATATATCACGTTGCCCGCGGCGATATGGGGCTCGTATTCCTCCATCTCTTCTATGGTGCACTTGTGTTTTTTAAGGTCGGCTATTTCGGCAAAGCGCTGCACCTTCTGGGCTACTAGGTCGCCGTACGGCATAGGATGGCGCACGAGCACCGGCTTTATGCCGCGCGCGTTAAGCAATTCCGCTATCTTGCGCGAAGTCTGGCTCTTGCCGCACCCAGTCCTCACGGCGCACACGGCTATTACCGGCTTTACGCTGCCCAGCATGGTAGCGTTAGGGCCGAGCAGCAGGAAATTGGCCCCTGCCGCGTTGACTGCCGCGCTTACGCCCATTACGTACGAATAGGGCACGTCGCTGTAAGAAAAGACGCATTCGTCAACACTGTTTTCGCGTATAAGACTTTGTAGGTCGCTTTGCGGGTAGATGGGGATGCCGCCCGGGTACAAAGGCCCGGCAAGCTGCGCTGGGTATTTGCGCCCGTCGATATCGGGTATCTGCGCGGCCGTGAAAGCGACGACGTTAACGTCGGCGTTGTTCCTGTAGTACATGTTGAAGTTATGGAAGTCGCGGCCCGCGGCTCCGATAATGATAACGTTTTTTCTTTTCATACTGCCACCTGCCAAATATAATTGATATATCAATGATAACATTTATGCGGCAAAACCTTAAACTTCGTATTCAAAGGTTAATTGAAACAGGCTGAAAACTATATTAATAGCGTCAAACCGACGCGAGTATGCGCATGTATGCGCGGGTATGCGCGGGTATGCGCGGAGTTGCGCAAGCACGGGATGAAAAATAGCAGGGAATAATAAAATTATATAAAATGTGCTATAATAGGATTAGCATATACAATTTAAATGAGAAAGTAAAAATGACGATAGAAAAGTAAGTAAAGGCGAGGACAAAATAATCCTCCGTTCCCTGCGAACAAAGGAAGCTTAGCTCCTTTCCGGCTTATTTTGTTTTCTGAAACATTTTTCTCTATACTGCTATTACGTGGTATAATGTTATTATAGTTTTCATTGGCGGTGGGGATATATTTTTAAGGAGTCTGTATGAAAAAACAGATGTTGTTATTGATTATCCTTATCCTCGCCCTCGCGGCGTGCTCGTCTCCGGCGGACGCGGCGCTGACACCTGTGCCATCTTCCACGCCCGCGCCGACAGCCACACCGACGCCGGGTCCTTTACCCGACACAGATATACCTGATGTCCGGTTCGATACCGGCGATTATGCGTCAACAGAGAACGAGCTATCTGAAGACGATAAATACGTATATTACGGCGATTTGTTGTGTGCCAGCAAAGAAAACAACAGAACGACCAGGATATTGAGTATTTACAGGGACTGGACGCTCTGTAACGGCATGATCTGCTACGCTAAATATGCCGGTACCGACTCTGATGGCGGCGATGCTATTACAGAATACGACCCGCAGACGGGAAAGACAAAAGATATATATAAAGCCAAAGGCGCGATTTGCAATATAATTATCTATAAAGGGTTGATCTACTTTACAATTGTAAATAACGGACACCATACTGAAGACATCTGGGCTGTAAAGCTTGACGGCAGCGGCGCAAAACGCGTCACGAAAGACGAGGGTACGATCATTGATTCGTTCTGTATATATAAGGATGCGATATACTATACATCCAGCGAATCCTTGTATAAATGCACCCTTGACGGAAGCGGAAACCAAAAACTCTTCGATAACGCATGGACCCGGTTTCAAATATATAACGGTAAGTTATCCTTTCATGCGCAGCATATAAATAAAATGTTGGACTTGAATACGGGCGCCGAAATAACGGTTGACATACCTGACACTTACTATAGTTCTGTTTTATGGGGCCAGTATATTCTTTATATTAACGACACTAAACTTTACGCTTTTGACTATAACACCGGGAAAACGTATTACATGATGGACCTGGGGGGTTATGACGCGGAACTGATCTCCGCCCAATCCGGAAGCGCAGATATCCGCCTGTGGGGCAGGGACGGAAACCATCTTTCCCGGATAATCATAAAAGACGGCAAAGCTTCTCTCAGCGATATTATATATACTCCGTCTGCGGCCCGGCCGGAGGATACCGTGCGCGTGGATTATTCATCGAAGCTGGGCGACGGCCGTAAAGTAGTCATCGAGCCCGGAGTTGCGTATATCGGCGGGAACGGAAACGTGTATAAAGGCCTGGAAATCGAGTGCAAAGAGGGCGTATATCTGACGATAGAAGGGCTCAGTATCGATAACTCGGGAAGTGATAACGCGTGCGCGTTATCATTCTTTGGCGAGGGCAATTATCTTATATTAGGCAATGGCAATGACCTGACAAGCGGATGCGGGCAGCCCGGTATAAGGGTAGAAGAAGGGACAGAGCTTACTATAGAAGGCGGCGGAGAGCTCAAAGTAAGGGGCGGAAACGGCGGCGCCGGAATAGGGGGAAGGGCCAACGATATCGGGAAGATAAAGCAGGATTACCGCACGCGTATAAGCAGCGGTTCTATAACGATAAACAGCGGGACCATATATGCGTATTCCGGCGGTAATGCCGCCTGTATCGGGGGCGGACAATACGGAAACGGCGGGGGAATAGAAATTCTTGGCGGAGATATTTATCTGGGTGAAGAAACAAACAAATATATGTCGATGGCGTTAGGTTATGGCAATCCTGATTTCCAGGCAGGCGAGGACCCGGAATTAACGAGACATGTCATGATTTTTGGCGGAAACGTGACCATACAAAATTGTTATGGTTTGCTCGGTTACAAGGAAGTGGATGCGAATGATATCTTTATAAACGGAAAAGCGAATGTAAGCGTGCTGGGCGAAGAGAAAGCCGATACCGGGCTTGCGGTCGTTATGGAGCGTAACGCGTATTTTTATTATAACGCGGGCCGCGGTTATCCCAAACCGCATACAACGATACATCATTATGCCCAAATAAAGTTATACGATTCAAACGATTACTCTCATATCGAAGGCGGCTCATATCCTTTATACATAGTGAATAGCGCGGGTGAGAGAAGAAGAGTGATGCAGATGTCTGATAAAAAAGTTATCAGCGTGTACCTCCCGGAAGATACGTATCATATCGAATATGAGGGCGAAACATCCGGCGAAGGGAAACCGCCGCAGAAGACCGAATGGTTTGAAGTAAAAAAAGACACGCAGGTTTCGCTTCATCTGCCTTCTGCAAAAAAGACCGATGTTTACTGCGCGGCTATCAGAATAGGGTACCGCTTCGTGTTTACGGATTTTCCGGATAAGTCTGGTAAAAAAGCGCCTGTTTATATCGTTGACGACAAAGGGAAAAGGTGGGAGATACAGCGCGTTTCCAATGACAATGTAGCCGCGGCGTTCCTGCCAAAGGGCAGGTATTATATCGAATATAACGGCGGGCCGCTGCTTAAGAGCGATTGGTTTGAGGTAAACGGGGACACGCAGCTTTCGCTCGATCTGCGTCCGACGACCCCGGATATTTACGGGATCTATTGCGACGGGACCCAAATGCGCTTCGGAGCGTCGGAAGAAGGCGACAGGATGTACAATACCGATTACACAGTGGGGCAGGGGCACTCGGTAGACCTCGACATCCGGCATGGGTATGAAACGCAGGTCTTTGTAAACGGAAAAGCGTGGGGGCTTGTGGAAGGGCCTGTGGAAGTAAAGCCGGGGAAAGACAGCATAGTGATAGAAGCCGTTTCAGGGGACGGGCGGACAAAAGTAGTATATACCATCAATACGACCAGTGAAACGGCGGGTACGAATAAAATAATAACGCTGCAAAACCCTGACGCCTCGCAGCGGAATACGTGTGTGAGCGCGGACAGAAACTTTGCCTTTACCGACGATTATATTTTTTATACGATATTGTACGGCAGGACGAACCCGGCGCATGTAGACCTTTACAGGTACGACAGGAAAACGGGTGAAAGGAAACGTATCGCGGAGATCGCGGGCCATATCGCCGCAGCGGAAGATAAAGTATTTTTTGCGAGAGGCAGTTGGCTGTATTGCGTGAACGCGGACGGGAGCGGGGAGGAGCTGATAGCGCATGCCGGGTATGGTATTCGGCATATCTTCGCTATAGGCGGCAAAGTATATTTCGGCGACAAATCGCGGTATGAAAGCGATAATATATTGTATGTCTACGATATACGCGATAAAAGTTTAAAAAGCATTGCTATGGACTGCGGGCCTTACGCTGTCAGGTCGATGAACGGCGGGATATACATATATACCGAGGTGAAAGGGCGGCCGATCCGGAGCTATCTGCTGGACGAACGCACAAACACGCTGGTCAGGCAGGACGAACCCGTTTATATGGAATTGAACGGATACAAAGCAGTCAGTAAGGAGAAAGGCCATTGTTCGATAATAAACGGAACAGGGGATACGGTCGCGGAATTTGAGGATGACGCTCCGGAAGAAAGCATTGCGAGATATTATCAATATATAATATATTGCCCCGACAAGGAGAAACTCCGGGCGCTCAATACAAATACGGGCGAGATAAGCTGCCTCGGCAATGTAAGCGGCGATTTTATAGAGTTTTTTGAAGCGGACGGCAAACTGTACGCTTATTTCGCACTGGGCAATTTAAAGGAAGATGATCCGGAAGAGTACGACGCGGTATTGCTTGAGGAGATCTCTATAGAAAATAACGGGCTTGTGATGAGGGAAGTAATAAAGCATAAAACATGGGACGCAGACCCGCCGCTCAATGCTGAACTCGCCCCGGAAGTATATGATTATTATTATTGGGCTATATGAAGCATAGACGGCCTTCCCTTGCGCTCTTAGCGCAAGGGCCGCCTCCTTCGGGAGGCTTTTTATTTAACAGAATATAACACTATTATATAAAATGTGCTATAATTAGAGCATATATGTTTCATTTATCAATCGATACATCCCACGGAGGGCAAACAGCATGAAAAGAATAACGGCGTTTGTTATTATAACGGCGCTCATATTAGGCGCAGCCGCCTGCCCGGTACAGGCTGCGGCATCCGCATCGGACGTCCCGGCAGGCGCGGTGGATTATTCGACGCAGCTGGGCGACGGCCGCACAATAGTAATCGAGCCGGGTGAAGCGTACATTCTTGGGGAAGACCGCGTATACACAAACCTGCGCATAGAATGCAAAGAGGGCGCGGACCTGACCATCGAAAATCTGGATATCAACGATTCGGAATACGGCCGTGCCTGCCCTATATCGTTTACCGGAGAGAACAACAGATTATATTACAGGGAATGGAACAGCTTAACAGCCGGAGACTATGAAGCCGGGATAAGGGTGGAGGGAGGGACGGAACTCACTATACAAGGGGACGGCTATTTGCGGGCGGAAGGCGGATACGGCGGAGCGGGCGTAGGCGGAAGCGCCAACGAATACAAGACCGAAAAAGAGGCGCTCGAATATAACGTGGACTGCGGAAGGATCGTTATAACTGGCGGAGATATAGCAGCTTACGGCGGCGGCGACGCCGCAGGCATAGGCGGCGGGCTTGGCGGAGACGGAGGCGTGATAGAGATAACCGGGGGCGGAGTTTACGCGTCGGCGAATCATACGGCGGCTGCGATAGGCTGCGGAGGGGGATTTTACCGCTGTTCTGAAACAGAAGAGAATCAGGCAGATGAAGAGGCAAGCATCTACGATGGTATGAATTTCATAGCGAAAGGCGGCGCCGGAGAGATATCGATAACCGGCGGCTGCGTAACTGCCGCCCAGGACAGAGAATCGTTTTTCTACCCGATATCGATCGGCTGCGGTGTGGGCGGCGGCAGCGGCGGCAGCGTAAAGATAGCCGGGGACGCTGACGTACTGCTGGAGTTCGGGCATATCAGCGAAGGCATGGACGTGACGATAGATGAAGACGTGATCGTATATATAAGGGAAAGCGGCGAAGGGTGGAGCAGGAAAGACGAAGGGTATTTTAAGGCGGCGGGAGAAAACGGTTTCCGCAAAGCGATAGTCAGGATAGACGACCCTCAAAAGTTTTTCAGCACGAGAAACGGGTTTGATGAACTCGAACCGTTGTGCATAATCGACAGGAGATGGGCCAGAAGGGTGATACCGTATATCTCCGAAAATAATGTGATCGAGGCTTACATGCCGGAAGGCACCTACAGTATCGAATGCCCCGGATATTACGATATCAACGAGCCGATAAAGTGTACGCGGGAGTTTGAAGTTAAAGGGGATATCGATGTAACGCTTCAATTCTATTCGGTCGCCGTGAACGTGGCGTTTACGTGCAGGTATATGGATGCGCGGGGCGTTTATAATATGGCCCGGTCAGACAGTTATGACAACGCCGATCAGAGGGATTTTGACCTTGCGATAGAGGAAGGCAATACAGCCCACCTGTGGGCGACGACCCCGTACTCTGACGTGCAGTTTTATATCAACGGCGAAGTATGCGGCGATGTTACGGAAACGGCCGGAGGGGGGTTAAGGCTCGATACGGCCGTGAAGGTAAAACCGGGATACGGCATTATAGAGTTTAAAGCAGTCGCCGGGGACGGCGTAACGGAGGAAGTATACCGTATATATACAAGGTGCCCCATGCCGGTCTGGTATACCGGTTGGTTTTGGGCGGCCGCCGGCGCGGCTGCCGTTTTACTCGCAGCCGCTTTTGCAGCGAAAAAATTAAGGAAAAGAAAGAATACGGCAGGGGCGGGCGGGATTCCCGGAGGGCTGGTTGAAGGGGGAATACGATGAAGCGATACGAATTGGGTGTAATCATTATAGCCTGCGCGCTGCTCTTTTCGCCCGGCGCCGCGATGGCGGAAACTCCTGCCGGCACAGTGGATTATTCGGCGCAGCTGAGCCACGGCGGGAGGATCGTCGTCGAGCCCGGAAACGCATACATAGACGGGAAAGGATATGAATATAAAAATTTATCGATCGAATGCAAAGAGGGCGTCGATCTTACAATAAAAGACCTGGATATAGATAATTCTATCTGCTACAGCAACTGCGGCATAACGTTTGAAGGCGCAAACAACAGGCTTTATCTCGAAGGGTCGAGCGAAATAACGGGCGGGTGGTCGGGAGCGGGGATAAGGGTAGAGGGAGAAGCCGAATTGACGATCTGCGGCGAAGGGAGTTTAACGGCGCAGGGCGGCGGAGGGTGCGCCGGAATAGGCGGGAACGGGAATGAAAACGTTCCGAGGGATACGGCGCTGAAAAACAACAGAGACTGCGGGAAAATAGTTATAGAGAGCGGTGAGATACGCGCCGCCGGGGGATACGGGGCGGCCGGAATAGGCGGAGGCGCCGGCGGAGACGGCGGGGCCATTGAGATAAAAGGCGGGTGTATACATGCCATGTCGGGTGGAGACGCCGCCGCCATAGGCGGAGGAAGCGGGATCTATGAGTTTTACCCTGAGGATTGCGATTCCGAGGAACCCGAATCGGAAAATGAGCCGAACGGCAAAGGAAACGCCGGGATAATAAAGATAACGGGCGGAAAGGTGTATACGGCAGAGAGTTATGAAACGGCCGTAGGGTGCGGAACGCTCGGGCAGGCCGGCAGGGTGGAATTGTCGGGAAACGCGAATATACACCTTAATAAGACAAGGCTCGGAAAATATGAAGACGGCCACGGAACGGCCAACAAGGACGTTGAGTTCGTATTGAAAGGCGCGATTATTTACGAGTACGGAGACGTCGGCCTTGTCGATCCGAACAAAAGCGATTATGTTGAAAACGATCTGTGCCGCGTGACCATTGAACTGGGCAGCAACGGCTGCTTTACGATGGCCGACGGCGACATGCATTATTTTGACCCTTTATATATAGTTGACGGCGAGGGAAACAGACGGGAGGTGTTATGCGTTTCCGGCCGCAATGTGATCGAAGTTTTCATGCCGGAAGGCAGATACTATATCGAATATTACGGCGATCCTGAAAATGAGTACAGGCCGGCGCTTAAGTCGGAAGAGTTCGAGGTTAACGGAGACTGCGAAGTTACGCCCGACCTGTATCGTGTAAGCACCGATTTCAATGTATATTGCGACGGAATAAACATAAACGCGGTGTCGGAAAACGGCGTAAGGCCGGAAAGCTTTGATTATACGGTAAAGCAGGGGCACGCGGTCGACCTGGAACTCAGTTACGATTACGAAACGCAGGTCTTTGTGAACGGGGAGAAGGCGGGGTATATATACGGGCCCGTTGAAGTAAGACCCGGGAAAGACGAGATAATAATAGAGGCTGTTTCCAGGGACGGATCGGCAAGGAACGTTTTCACGATCAATACGACGAGTGAAATGACGTTCAGGTATTCGGCGTGGTACTGGATCGTTTTGGGCGGCGGCGCGCTTGCGCTCGTTTTGCTCGCAGCCCTGCTGAGAAAAAAGCTGTTCGCGAAAAAGGCGGCAGGTATGGCTGTGTGCGTCTTGGTATCCGCCGCGATAATACTGGCGCTGTTCCTGTCTTTCAATACGCCGGATAATAGAATAAAGCTGCAGCCCCCCGACCCTTCGCAGCAAAATACGCACAAGAGCATGAGCAGCGCGTTTGCCGCCGACGGCGGCAGGATATTTTATACCGTAAGAAACGGCAGGACGGGTTTAAGGGACCTGTACAGGTACGACACGGAAAAGGGCGAAAGGGTACTTATCGCGGAAGACGCGAGCTTTAATATAGCCGTATCGGACGGCAAGGTGTTTTTCGAAAGGGAGAAGCGCTGTGAAGACCGCGAAGAAAACACATATTCTCTGTATTGCGTAAATACTGACGGGAGCGGCGAGCAGCGTATAGCGCAGGGCGGGCGCTATATATCGTCTGTATTTGCCTCGGGCGGTAAAGTATATTACGGCGCTGTATGCTGCGGTGCGGAGGCGGGCGCAGCCTCCAATATACTGTATGTGTACGATATACGCGATAAAAGCCTTAAAAGCGTTGTTATGGAATATGATATCGATGTGGTAAGGGAAATGGACGACGGGATACATGTATACATCAATACGGCTGACGGGGTACTGAGCTATTTGCTGGATGAACGTACGAATACGCTGATAAAACAGGACGAAGCCGTATATATGGAGCTGAACGGATATAAAGTCGTCAATAAAAGCAGGCGTCAGTATAAGATAATAGACGAAGCGGGGAACACGGCGGCGGAATATACGAATTACTGGCCGGACAGTCTTGCCAGGTATTATCAATATATAATATATTGCTCCGGCTGGAAACTTTGGGCGTTTGATACGAACACGCGCGAGACAAGGTGCCTCGGTAATCTGAACAGCGAGTTTATAGAGATATTTGAGGCAAAGGACAAGCTGTACGTTTATTTTGCGCTGGGCTATTCAGAGACGGACGCTCCGGAATTTAACGACGTGCTGCTGCTCGAAGAGATCTCCGTCGAAGGCAACGGGCTGGCGGTAAAAGAAGTTATACGGCATGAAACATGGGATACTGACTCTACGCTCAAGCCATTGACCGATCCGGAAGATTATTACCTGCACGGGTGATATTTGAGGACCAGGCAACTCTCCGCCCCAGCGCTGGATCGTAAGCCAAAAAGCAGACCTGCGATCTTGTGCCGAGGCCGCCTCCTGAACGGGGACCCCAAAAAGCCGTGAGACTTTTTGGGGAACTTCAAAAAGCCGCGAGGCATTTTGGAGCGAAGGAAAAGGAGGCATAATACTTCACCGTATGCGGCACCAAACATAGGCTCCTTTTGAAAGGAACCGGAGACGAGCGCTGCCGGTGGCAGATTAAGCGAGTCGGAGGTTCTATGAACAAGGGAGTATGCCAAACGGCAGTGAAGGCAGACGACTATTGCGAACAGAGGTGTCTGACTGAGGATTGTCGAGTATGAGTTATATAACTAAGGAAGTAAAATAAAATCTAATTAATCCTCCGTCCCCTGCGCTTAATAGCGCAGGGTCCACCTCCTTTGGGAAAAGGAGGCTTCTATTTAGCAGAATATAACACCATTATATAAAATGTGCTATAATATGCGCATATGTATTTTCAGTTTTTAATCAATTGATCTAACGCGGAGGGCTTACCCCATGATGAAACGAATAACTAATTTGATTACGATTACGGCGATTATATTAGGGCTTGCGGCCTGCTCGGGGCATAGCACTGTAATAATTACGACACTGCCTTCTGCGTCGGCGCCGGCCCCGGCATCGCAGGCCCCGTTACGAACCCCGGGAGCGACGCCGACGGAAGCCGCTTTACAGACGCCAACGGCTACTCCCGCGCCAACGGCTTCCCCATCGCCGGCCAAGGATAATACTGTTATAATAGCGACTTCATACGGCAATATATGCGGCGGGTATTCAAAAGGAAAATGGCTTAATGACAGCGAGGCCGCGGAATTGTGCAAAGGCAAAATAACTTTCAGCAGGTATAGCCTTACGGAACTTAAGGAGACAGTAAAATCCGCAGGAGCAACATACGAACAAGAAGATTATGAAAGTATTGGCGGATTTTATCTTAAATTACCCGAGGCCTATTATGCAGAAATAGGCGCAGAGCCTTATTTTGAAAATGAGCCTCTTAGTTCAGCATATCTTTATTCCGGAGGGAAACTGCCTGTTATCAATGTCGTTTCAGATACAACAGATATCAACAGTGCTGTCCAAGACCTGTTGAATGAAAAAATGGGGGAAGAGGCTGCGGAAGCAGAAATAAGTGTTGCGGTCAAATCAGATATCGACAACGACGGGAAAAAAGAAACCGTCGTAAATGCGGATGGCGGGGAGGATTACTGCCTGTGCTGCATTATAGAGAGCAACGGCACGGTAAAGGTAATAGAAGATTATTACTTTATTCCCACAGACGAAATGCCCGACTCCGATTACCGGTTAATTTTTGTGCAGAACATAATAGACATCGACGGGGATGGTATGAGCGAGTTGTTAGTCGAAGAGGCGTGGGGGGAAGATTCCGGAACTACAGTATATAAATATAACGGCAAAAGTGTTAGTAAAGTAATAGAGCACTGGGTGTACGAGGAGTGCCCGTGATAGAGTAAACCGGAGGCTCAGTGATAATGTTCAAAAGGAGTACTTACAACATGATGAAGCGAATAATGATCCTGATCATGATTACGGCAACGATATTGGGGCTTGCGGCCTGCTCGGGGCATAGCGCGGAAACGCAGGCTGCAGGAACGCCGACGGCGACGCAGGCCGCACCTGCGCCGGCAAAAATCGCCGCGCCTTATCCGAAGGCCCTGCCCACGGCCGCAGCAACGCTGCCCTGCCTGCTGGGGGAAAAGTGGTACGACTGGGAAAGCGCCGGCGCGTATCCGGGGGCTAGCATAACGCAGTGCGGAGACAGGATAGCGTTCTTAAAGCCCGTAGTCGACAGGGAAAACGGTTGTATCGATTACCTCGCCTTTGCGGACCCCGACGGAAGCAACTGCGTATGCGCGGAAGTAATATTTCCGCGTTGCCTGAATTATAAAGACGGATGGGTCTATTATATTGCATACGGATACAGCAGCATAAAAAAATAAAGACCGACGGGAGCGGTATTAAGACGCTCTGCGAGGGTGCTCCTTATCAAAATTTACTGCTTATTGAAGACAAGCTGTATTTTTTCGAAAGCCCTATGATGACTGATACAGAGCGTAAATATACTCTTGTGAGAGTAAATCTTGACGGAAGCGGCAGGGAGGAGCTCTGCGAATTTTCCTATTCATCAGACCTGGCTTACGGGAATGCTCAAGGCAACTCCTTTTTCTATGACTCAGGCAAACTGTATCTTTTTATCAATAACCAGAATGCTTATATCGGAAGCGACCTATACCGGTATGACCTCGCGGACGGCAGTAATACCTGCCTGGCTAAGGACCTGCCTGTCGACCAGGATGTTGTAAATAATAATACAGCTGTGCGGGGAGATAACGTCTTTTATTACGAACAGCCTAAGGGGGTGCATGTCTATTCCATTTCCACGGGAGAAGACGTGTTATTCGCGCCGATACAAGCAAAGGATCTCGCTTTATTTAACAGATGGCTGCTGATATCGAGCGGCGACGGGCTGTATTGCTACGATTTTATGGGCGGGGAGATGTATTTACTGCCCCCGGAGTTACTTCCCGTACCCGGTGTGGAGATCACACCCACTCAAGACAATCTGTACCTTGTGCAGCCCGGCGATTGGCCGGTAATATTCCGGGTCGTTTTTAAAGACGGCAAGGTAACTCTCCTGCCTCTCTATGAATTACCGGAGCAGATCCTGTCGCCTTCTCCGACGGCTGAGCCCTCTCCAACGGCTACTCCCGCGCCGACAAAGAATAAGACCGTTATAATAGCGTCGACTGAAGGCGAAATATTCGGCGGGTATTCCAATGGAAAATGGATCACTCAAAGCAAAGCCGCGAGATTGTGCAAAGGGAAAATTATGTTCAATATGTATGATCTTGAGGGGTTTAAGGGGACGGTAGAGTCTTCGGGAGCAGCGCATGAGGAATATGATGAAGAACCGAGCGATACAACCCCCGATACTTCCGGCTGTTTCTATCTTAACTTGCCCGAGGGTTTTAGCGATAATAATTATTCTTATATATATTCCGGAGGGGAACTGCCTTATATCGAGATGGATCCCGAGATAGTGGATACCAGCACCAGTGCCGTCCAAAACCTGCTGGACGAAAGAATAGGCAAAGGGGCTGCCGAAGCGCGCATATGGAACGCGGCCATGGCGGATATCGACGGCGACGGAGAAAAAGAAACCGTTGCGGAGGCGGGCAGCACGGGAACTGATGCAGCGTACTACGATCTGTTGTGCGTTATAGAAAGCGACGGCACCGCAAAAGAAATATATTTGACAACAGACGAAGAATTCGGCGAACGCTTTTCCTTGGTGGGCATTATAGACATCGACGGAGACGGTATCAGCGAGCTGGTCATGGAGCAGTCCTGGGGAAACGATTTAGGGATCAAAGTATTTAAATATGACGGCAGGAAGGTCAAAGAAGTATTGAGTTACTATGCGATGTACGCTTGCGCGTAACAGGAGCCGGCCGGGCACAGCAATAGATAAGCAAGCAGATTTGAAGCACGAAAAGCCGGGCTTTTGATACCGTATTTTATTGTTTATTATTGAAAAGAGGAGAAACCATGCCGGATATAACAATTACAGCGCTCGGCATTGCCGGCGTAAAGATCAGCGGAAAAACGAAAAAAATATATGTGGACGCGATAATCGACACCCGTAAGCACCCGAACATAAACGCCGATATCAGCGACGCGGACATCATACTCGTGACCCACGACCATGCCGACCATTTTGACGCGGAAGGCGCGGCGGCGGCGGCCAAGAAAACAAATGCCGTTATCGTGGGGCCGCCCAGCATAGCATACCCGATGCTGGCGCGCTGCAAGGTAAGTCCGGATAAACTGGCCATCCTATATCATCAGGACCCCGGCGTTGCCGCAGAAACCAAAGTAGACGACGTATGCATCAGGTCGTACGCCAGCCCTCACTTTCACGACGGCGATAATATGACTATACACAACAGCTATTTGATCGAGATGGACGGGAAGAAGATATACGTGACCGGGGACAGCCACAATATCACTAAAAAAGACGAACGGGTCTATTCGCCGGACGCAATGATAGTGAATACTGTTTTCTTTGATAAGAAAGCAGAACATCTTTCCATATTTGAAACGCTTAATAATGAATACCATCCGCGGTATATCGTTGCGGTTCATTTGATCGATTGCGACTGGACTGTACCGATCGATGACGTGAAAAAAGAGATAAAGAGAATGGGGATGGGCAATGCAGCCGTTCCGGACAGGGAAATGCCGGAAATAAGCGTATAACCTTTGGGGAGGTATAGGCTCCTTTGGAAAGGAGCTGACTGAGGATTGCTAAGAGTTGTTATAGAGTTGTTATAATAATAAAAAAGTAGCTGCGTACGAAACAATCCTCCGTCCCCTGAAATAGCGCAGGATCCACCTCCTGAACGGGGTCCCCAAAAAGCCGTGAGACTTTTTGGGATGAAGGGAAGGGAGGCCTGCGGCCAGCTTTTTACGGATGAAGGAAGGAGACCGATATGAAAGCTGTTCGGCTGATAGTTACTATAATCATATTTATACTATTGCTCGCCGTTATCCTGTGGGATGGAGGCGTGAGCTTTTTATCAGGGCTGGGCATTTGGGCTGCTTATCTGCTTATACTGTTTGCTCTTTTATTAGGCGTAATAGCTTTTTTGATGAGGAAAAAGAACAAGTATAGTTATGCTTCGATTTTCGCTTCTTTGGCTTTTTGTTTAATGGTCCTGCAGCATTTCATACTTAAAGAAACAATAGTGTGGCTGGAATGCCTGGAATACGCAGCGCTTATTGCTGTGATAGTATTATTTATATTATCCATGGTCAAAAAGGACGGCCCTGAAAAGAAATAAGCCGATACATATCAAGGAAGGGCGCTGCTTTTTGTTATCCGCCCCGGACCGGCGGCCGCAGCGATACAGCCGTCCTCAAGCGGCGGAATTCTTTTGCCGTTTAAATTTTTATCTTGGAACTTTTTATACTTTTTAGTCGTTTTAATTGTGTAATATTTACCATCATGTTATAATACGTTAATCTTATTATTTGTGGTGTCCATATAAACGAACAGTGATTATCGTATATTTATAGAACAAACGTTCGCCTAGTTAAGGAGGGGGCTGTGATGACACTACTATTCACAATATCGGCCTTGTTAGAGAACCTCGACGATAACCAACTCAAGCTCGTTTACTTTTATATATTAGGGCTATCGAATAATGAATACGATTCAGCGGCCTCTGATTGATATGATACTGTCAATGAAAGCGATAAGCGCTTCCCTCTGGTCCTTTGTCATTTTTAAATAGGCGGTCAGTATTGCCCGCTCTGTTTCGCTCATGCCTGAAACACGCTGCCCGAACAGGAATGCAAGCTCGTTCTGCTCCGCCTTTACCAGCATACTGCCTTCGCCGTTTCGGAGCCACTTTTCGTTTACGCTGAACTCCCTGCAGATATCGGCGACCATCCTGTCGGTAAATTGCCTTTTATTCTTTTCCAAAAGCGAGATAGTAGAGGCGGATTCGATCTTTAAAATTTTTGCCATTTCTTCCTGACTAATTTTCAAAACTTCTTTCCTGAGATGAAATAACCGTTCGCCTATATTCATTGCGTTAAATTACCTCCTACCCAAATTCCATAAACATTGATATTCTAGCATAAAAAACTTGACTAAGCAATAAAAAAGTGCTTGACAACTGGACAGAGTCATATTATAATGTGACCGAGTCAAAGAAATACAAATAAATGAGAGGCCGCGATGCAAAAAGATACCGCTGAAGCCGAAGAACTGAAGAAAAAGGTGGACAAGCTGACAGAGCCGGAAAAACGCCTGGTGCTCGCTTTCATAAAAGGGATTGAGTCAGGGGCGGAGCGAAAAAACGGAAGCCGGGGCCGGGCAGGGGGCGGAACCCGTGACTGTGTCAGGGAATATAGTAGTAAAAAGTGAAGTGGGAAAATGTATATAGATATTGACAGGTTTGAAGGAGAGGCTGAGGAACCAGAGATCGCATTCGTATGCGAGGCATTGGGGTGCGGAAACGTCGTAAGGATAGGGCAGCCGTGTTACGACAACTGGCTATGCGAGGAATGCGGCGGGAAAATCGAGGGCGCCGGGCTCACATACGCGGAAAAGAAGGAATGGTAACGCATATAACGGTAACGGGGTCCCCGAAAGGCCGTGAGACCTTTTGGGGCAAAAAGCGGGGACGGTCCTTTTACAAGTTTTTCTGCCGTCCCCGGCCTCCTTAAAAAAGCGGAATATGTGGAGATTACACAAGCGCGTGAGCTTTGGATCTCCGAATTTATTAGTAAGTCCTCAAGGGGCACATTAAAATCCTGCGGGGCGCAAAGGCGGGCTAAAGGGGCCGGCGGACAGATTAAAACCGCCGCCCCGGCCGTCTAAAAATGGTACTTTTAGCCGGCCCCAGCCGTCTAAAAAAAGAAGAAAGCGGATGACAACACAGGCGAACAGTGTTCGCCCCAGTGAGCACATACATGTTATATCACGAAACACGCTTTGCATCAT
This sequence comes from uncultured Christensenellaceae bacterium, assembly GCA_964510055.1. GTDB lineage: Bacteria > Bacillota > Clostridia > Christensenellales > SZUA-584 > DTFZ01. The sequence goes on along the minus strand of CAZDZY010000004.1, from coordinate 4,529 downwards.
GGTACTTTTAGACGGCTTTGGCCGTCTTATAAAGAAGAAAGCGGATAGAGGCAAATGCTATTTGGGCGGCCACTGGCCGCCCAGGAGTAAAATATAAGCCGGCCCTGGCCTTCTTATAAAGAAGAAAGCGGATGGCAACACAGGCGAACAGTGTTCGCCCCAGTGAGCACATACATGTTATATCACGAAACACGCGTTGCATCATGGTAAACGAAATGTAAACGAACAAAAGGTCTTTATACGATATCGGAGGTAGCGAATATGGAATACGCAAAAGAGGACAGGAAGCTGGACGCCTTAGCCGAGGCGATGAGGCTGGTACTCGAGGAGTTCGAAAAGACGAAAGACGCCGATGTGGCGGCGGCGGGGCATGTGCTTACCGGGCTCATAGTAAAGTATACGGAGGCGCTCGAGATGCAGCTCGATAGGATGCTGGACAAGGCCGGGCTGTGAGCGGAAACGGTCGCCTACGTTCTGTCCGGGGATGCCTTGCGGCTGATGAAGAAGCTGATAAGGGCGAATACACTCGCGGCGATAAGAAGCAGGGGAAGGATAAGGATCCACCAATAATGAAGGATTGAAGACGCTATAAAATACACTAATCCCCCCGATACAAACATAAGCAATGCTCCCGGTACCGGATGTTTACGTAAAAGCAGGCTTCCCCAAAGCCCGAGTGCCGAGATGGTGAAAGGGGAAGCCAGGATAACAAGGTAGTATTTCACCTCGGAGAAAAGAGCGAATATACAGAAGACTGCCCAGAGGAGCGTATGGAGAGCCGCGCAGATGATGGCTATAGTACGGCTGAAGATACCTGCCGCGAGAGCCTGTACGGCAGTCACCCGCTTTGATCTGTCGCTTTGGGGTTCTTCAGGAGTTCTTTTATAGCTGATAAGAGCAAATATTCCCGCGGCGACAAGCAGCAGGGCGGCTATCGCTTTCACCTGGATCATAAGCTCTAACAAAAAGAAAGAACTCGGCAGGGGTATAATATTAAGTCCGGCAGATACGGCTATTATAATCCCTGCGGTAAAGGGCTTTTTGCGGATAAAAAAACTGGCAATAATACCGGCGGAAGAGAACAGGGCGGGTGCGGCGTATATGATGATAAAGATTTGATCTATGCCTGTGCCGCGGCCGCCAACTATCAAATACACTATGAACGCAACATACGGCACCATCGTAAGAACGCTTCCGGCTATGCCGAATATACGGCTTAAGTTTTTTAGCATTAGGATGCGCCTCCTTTTAATATTTGACTGCCGGGTACGGGTTTTTGTTCCATTGTATCAGTGCTGAGACTCGTTGCCGGAGTGTATCTTCCTGCGGGCGGCAATGGCGAATATTCCCGCTGCTGCTCATAGCAGCGGGGCGGCGCAGGTTATGCGCGCGAAGCGGGTGGGCAGGGCCGCCCCGCAAGCAAAACGAATGAGAAAATCGAGTAACGGCGTATAAAATCACGGGGGAAAAATGCTGAGATCGGATATAGAGGAAGAATTGACCGAATACTACTACGCCAAAAGGGATATAAGGCACTATGAGGCGGAACTCGAGAGGGCGGCACGGCAATACGACGAATGTGCCGCTTACCTGCCGGGGCACGATTACAGGTATTTAAGGGATAAAAACCGCATACCACGGCCGGTGGAAGCAGCCGTGATACTGCTGGAAGAGCGGAGCGAGGACTTAAACGAGATAAAGCGCAGGCTCGGCAACGCGCGCGGCGTGATAAGGCACATAGAGGAGCTGATAGAAAGCGCGGGGCTTTCGGGAAGAGAGCGGGAGTATGTGAGGGTAAGGTATTGCGAGAGGGGGAACATGCCCGGAAGCGTGGAATACACGCAGAGAGCTCTTTGCTATGAGGAGAGTCAGGCGCTGCGGATAAAAGCTGCGGCGCTGAAGAAACTGGAGGCGGCGAGGCAAAGCTGGGCGGGAGAAAAGGCCGGGAGCGGATAACAGCGCGGGCGGACAGAGGCGTCCGCCCCTACAATCACGATACAAGTTTTTTAATATGGGAGCGGTAAGTCACTTTGAGTTTGCGATACCCCTACGGCGCCGGCGAATCCCATCCGGTTTATATCCTCATGGCTCGTCTTTACAGGGAGGCTTCTTAAATACAAAGTAACCTAAAAGGGCAAGCGCTCCCGCGGCAACGAGAATAAGGAGCGGCATCCTTGACAGAAATGGGGCGCCGGGAATAAAGATACATCCGAATATAAATATAACCGTTCCTAATACAATCATGGCCGCCCCTGACATTACAGGGGTCTTACAGACGTTGATGCTTGCGGCAAGCCCGCACGCCAGGAAAAACATAAGAAGGATGCCTATAGTAAAACCATTGGAGATGAGAAAGTTAGCAGGGCTGTTTGACAGGGCGGGGGGAAAAGCGGCATGTGTGAATATGATCGTAAAAAACAGGCTTTCGAGCAGCGAGATCGCGCTTCCGATTATGCCGAGTATACGGCTGAGCTTATACATGGATCGCACCCCCTTATGATAATTGGACTGGTTCGGCAGCGGATTTGTTCCAAAGGGGGGGAGAGGAGGGAAGAAGGAGACTATGGGAGTACGGCGTTTCTTTCTATTTATATATAAAATTTCGTGGGCAAGTCGGGCTCTGCCCGCGCAGCCCACACCTTGCGGTTTTGCGCAGCTTCGACCAGAGCACAAAATTGCATAGCTTGCATTTTGGCTGGAATTTTGTGCGGAGGGAGGAACAAGCAAAACCGGTAGGACTGGCGGGAAACCGTGAGGTTTAACGCCAAGGGCGCCAGCCCACGAGTCGGGCTTTGCCCGCGCAGCCCACACCCTGCGGTTTTGCGCATCTTCGAACTGGGCGCGAAAAGCATGGCTTGTATTTTGGTTTACAACTTAGCGACCGGTGAGGAACAAGCAAAGCCGGAAAAAATGGCGTAAAACCGTGAGGTTTCACGCCAAGGGCGCCAGCCCAAAAAAAATACAGGCCCTCGCCTGCGGTGTATCTGTCATCTCCCCAAATCAATGAATGTAAACTGCGTTTTCTCCCAATACCAGATGCCTGTCGTTCACGTTAGCTGCGGATACATGATGTCTTACAATTGCGCTTTCAGCTGATACCTGATGTCTTGCATTTGCGTCGATACCTGATGCCCTGCATTTACGTCGATACCTGATGCCTTGCTTTTCCGTCGATACCCGATGTCTTGCATATAAGTTTTCAGCTGATACCTGATGTCATGCATTTGCGTCGATACCCGATGCATACCTTTAACGTTCTCCCTGACGACGCAGGCGAGGCAACCCATCACGGCTTACATTATCTTTAATGGCTTAAACTTGTTGTTCCTGTAAGCTGCATACGGAATATAACATTTATAAAGATTGCCGCATAAGTGACTTTGTCACAGAAATATAAAAAATTTTTTTATAGTGGGAAAGGAGGGAATAGTCCACCATCCGAGCTGATAAACAGCATTTGATTGTTCGCTTCTGCCCGGGTCGAAAATATTATACGTAATACCCAAAATTAGTATTGACAATTACATTTTATTGCATATAATAGTCAGTGGGCGTAATACCCAAAAGCCATATTACCGATTACCCAACGAAAGGGGGGAAAGAACATGTACGACAACTTAAGAGCGTACTGCAGAAGCGAAGGGCTTGACGAATATTCGCTGCGCACGGAGCTTAAGATAGGCAGGCGCGCGAACGATACGGCTGCCGTTACGGCGGAGGCAGGAAGCGCGGCGGAAAGGTACATAAGGCCGCTAAAGGCGGGCTATGATTGGCCGAAGACGCCGGAAAAGGTTATAGACTGATATAGCCTTTTTTTTATGCGCTTTTTTGGGGGGGAAAACGACGGACCCCTCTGCCGCTGAAGCGGCCCCACCATTTAACGAGGGAGGCAATCTTCTTTAGATATATAGGCTCCTTTGGAAAGGAGCTGTCAGCGAATGCTGAAAGCGGAGCTGACTGAGGATTGTTGAGAATAGATAATTAGCAATAGATAAGCAAAATTAAGAATTAAACAATCCTCCGTCCCCTGCGCTCTCGGGCGCAGGGTCCACCTCCTTTCCAAAGGAGGCTGATCCACCCAGCCCTCTCTTCTATTCCCTCTCCCCGCCTCATAAGTTTTACTATATAAAAGGGTCGGGGGCTGCAGACATGGCGAAAAAGACGAGGATGATAAGGAAGCCGAGGAAGGCGAAAAAGCGCCCGGATGAGCCGAACATTTTGGAACGGCTGAAAAAGCTTTCGGACAGCGCGCCCATAACGCGGCTGCCGGGCGGCAGTTTCAGTTTCCAAGAAGATTTTAAGGACATAAAATTTAAAGATAAATAGCAGGAGAAAAGAGCAGAAAGCGACTATTTACGGTAAGCCTTCCCCTTGAGGGGAAGGTGGCGCGGAGCGCCGGATGAGGTGTTACTATAAAGACAAAAATAGTTTTACACCTCATCAGTCATAACTCGTTTGTTTACAAACGAGTGTATGACAGGGTAGATTACAATAACAAGTGCAACAGTTAAATAAAGAGACTGCAAAGC
>CAZDZY010000003.1:41614-67882 GCA_964510055.1 uncultured Christensenellaceae bacterium | reverse complement strand
ACACGGACGTAATAATACCGGCAAGATACCTTAACACTATCGATGAAAATGAACTCTCCTCGCATTGCATGGAGGATATCGATAAAGACTTCATCAATACCGTGAAAAAAGGCGATATAATAGTCGCCGAAGATAATTTCGGCTGCGGCTCGTCGAGGGAGCACGCTCCCATAGCCATAAAGGCAGCGGGAGTATACTGTGTTATCGCAAACACGTTTGCGAGAATCTTCTTCCGCAACGCCATCAACATCGGCCTGCCGATACTTGAATGCCCCGAAGCAGTAAAAAACATTGACAGCGGAGACACGCTAGAGGTCGACATCGATACGGGGACTATAAAAAACATTACGAAAGGAATGGTATTCCACGCGGAACCCTTCCCGCCGTTCATGCGAAAAATAATCGACTCGGGCGGATTGATCGGTTATATATCGAAAGAATAAACACCTGAAGAATAACGGACGTATAGTGCAAGCCACTTGCGTCCGTTTTTCAGTTAATTTTTGAAATGTTTAAACTCGCTTTTATTTTGATCCCGTTATAAATGTTATTTCATACACATATACTTCAACATGAACGTTAAGATAAAGCCGGATTGGAAAGATGCTCTGGGAAAATACCTTCCGGAGAAAATTTATACTGCGCTTTCGCGTATCGATACGTATTCGTCTTTACGCATCGAAGAGATACGACTGCGGATATCAAAGCCCCTCATGATATACACAGACGAAAAAGGTTTCTGCGTAGACGCTCACGGTAACCTCGGCAGCGAAGGGCTCACAATCGAAAATGCCGATATAGAGCAAGTGTTCAGCGCTATAACGGGCAAATCTCCTTACGCTTTCAAAGACGACCTCAGGCAGGGGTTTCTCACTTTGAGCAGCGGCATTAGAGCGGGTATCGCCGGAAGCGCGCTGCAATCAGACGGGCATATCAGATCGTATAAAAACATTAACGGCATTAATTTCCGCATTCCCACAGAGGCCTTCGGCATATCCAAACAGCTGATGCCATATATATCAAGAAAAAACAAGCTAATAAACACCCTGATCATTTCTTCTCCGAAATTGGGGAAAACGACGCTGATCCGGGATATCGCGCGGTGCGCGGGAAGCGGTATCGGCATGCCGGCCTGCAAGATATCGCTTATCGACGAAAGACAGGAACTCGCCGCGACAGCTTACGGCGAGCCCCTGTTCGACGTTGGCCGTGAGACTGACATAATTTCGGGGGTGCAAAAGCATATAGGTGTGTTTATGGCATTAAGGGCACTGTCGCCGGATGCTGTAATAACGGATGAAATAGGCAAGAGCACAGATCTCGAAGCGCTAAGGGAAGTAGCAAACGCGGGCGTGACAATGATAACTACCGCTCATGCTCCTGATCTTGACACTCTGCTCAAACGTTTGTTTTTTAAGCAGGTATTCGATGAGAAGCTTTTTGAAACCTATGTAGTGCTCTCTGCGGCTCTCGGAAGGATAACCATAGCTCAGATACACGACGCCTTAGGACAAGAGCTGCTCAATGAGCCGTTCCTGCTAAAGAAGGAGGACAAGTGAAACTGATTGCATGTCTGCTTATAATCGCGCTGTGCTCGTACATCGGGAGACTGCTGGCGAAACGAACCGTTCAGCGGCTTGAATTTTTTAGGGAATACCAGGCTGCGTTCATATCGCTCTCGGAAAGAATAGCCGGAACCAGCCTTGAGCTATATCGGGCGTTGGAACTATCGTGCGGCAACAGCATTCGCACATTTTTTATGGATTGTTCAAGGATGCTTAAAAACTCGCCGCAATCGAGGTTTTCATACATATGGGATCATTGTTTCGAAAGGTCGAAGCCGACTTCTCTGTCAAAAGCCGATTTGAGATTTATTGATTCCGGCGGGGAAGCGATAGAGTCCCTGTGCAATAACCCGTGTGAAAAACAGGCAAATATATACATCAAACGTATTTCCGGATATCTCGATGAACTCGAAGAGGAAAAACAGAAGAAATGCAGGATATACAACACCACAGGAATGCTTACGGGGCTGCTTATAGCTTTGCTTATGATATAAGGGAGGGATCATATTGAACATAGATATTATTTTCCGTATTGCCGCCATAGGGATACTGATCGCCGTGCTTCATTCGCTTCTTGTCAGGTCGGGCAGGGACGACATAGCTTTGCTTACAACTATAGCGGGGCTGGTCATTGTACTTTTAATGGTCGTAGACCTGGTGAGCAACCTGTTTGAAAGCGTCAAGCGCATCTTTGGTTTGTACTGATCATGGAAATTGTAAAAATAGCGCTCATCGGCATTATAGCCGGCGTGCTTGTTGTCGCCATAAAACAAAAACAGCCGGAAATCGGTATGCAGGTGAGCATTGTAGCCGGGCTCATAATATTTATCTACGCGCTTGATTACATTATTACGGCTGTCGATTATATCAGGGATATAGTTACAAGATATGATATCCCTTATGAAAGCATAACGATAGTGCTTAAGATAATAGGCATTGCCTATATCTGCGAATTTGCAGTTCAGATACTCAAAGATACGGGAGAAAGTTCCCTTGCATCAAAAGTCGAGTTGGCCGGAAGAGTCTTCATAATCGTACTTTCGCTGCCGATAATGACCTCGTTTATGAATATGGTGCTTGGGCTTTTGGAATAAACATATGAAAAAAGCGGCTGTAATTTTAGCAATAATACTCTCTATGATCATTTTGCCCGCAACGGCCTTTGCCTCCGGCAACGATGAGGCGGACGAGGCGTTTGAGGACGAGATAACGCGTAATATAGAAAGTGCGCTGGGTTCGGCTGACCTCAGTGAGATAGAAAAGTATTTCAATGAATACGCAGATACTTTGCGCCCTATCACTAAAGGCATGGACTTAAGATCTTTTATCACCATGCTCGCGAAAGGCGGGGCCGACTTTAAGATCACGGACGTATATTCGCTTGTGCTTGACTCGATGTTCAAAGGAGTAAAGCAAAGCATACCTGCCGTTATACAAATAATCGTTATAGCTCTCCTGTTCAGCATAATATCACATTTCAAACCGTCGTTCGGAGAAACCGGGGTTTCGAAAGCGGCGCAGACCGCGCAGTTCGTAATAATAGGGACTATAGCTATAGGTATACTTGCCGTAGCGTTTAAAACAGGAGCGGATGCGATATCTTCAATGACGTCTTTCACAACTGAATTCTTTCCGATACTCATTGCCATGCTTACTGCGCTCGGCGGAATAACCTCGGCTGCTATATTGAACCCCGCAACTGTGTTTTTAACTACCGGAATATCATTCTTTTTCAAAAGCCTGATACTGCCGCTTATTATAGTCCTTACCGTATTTACGCTGGTAAATAATTTTTCAACGAATATAAAGCTTAACGGTTTCTGCTCGCTCATAAAAACGATAATCAAATGGGCTATTGGTGTAAGCTTTACCATATTCTTAGGAATCATAGCGATACAGGGGCTTTTGGGTTCTACGTTTGACGGCATATCCGTCAAGACTGCAAAATATACTATTGACAAACTCGTCCCGATAATAGGCGGTATGTTTTCCAACTCGGTCGATGTTCTTATAGCTTGCACTTTGCTCATAAAGAATGCGGTAGGCATAGCCGGAATAATAATAATAGCGGCCATCGTGATAACTCCTGTTTTCAGCATACTCGCGCATTATTTTCTCTTCAAGCTTTGCGGCGCGGTATTGGAGCCGATAGCGGGAAAATCCATAGGAAAGTTTGCCTCCGGGTCGGCGGATGTGCTGCTTATGCTCTTCGCGGCGGTGCTTGCGTCGGCTTTGATGTTTTTTATAACTATATCCGTGATCATAGGAGCTGGCAACACTAATATAATGCTGAGGTGAATATGCAAAACGTTTTCTCTTCATGGGCGGTATCAGTAACGATAGCGGTGCTTTTCAGCGCTGTAATAAGCTCGCTTCTTCCCGATACCGGCATAAAAAAATATATAACTATCGTTTTAGGTATCGTTATAACCATCTTCATGCTTTCTCCTTTATTTAAGATTTTCAGCAAAACGGATTTCGGGAGCGAGCTCGACAGCGCCGTAAAAAACATGTCGGCGATCAGCGAAAAGAAAACCGATATGACTAAATATACGGATTATATTTTCAAGGTATATATGGGCGATGAATAAAATAAATATGTTAGTGAAATAAAGGCGGATAGAGTCATGGAAAATTCAAATGTAAATGGCAAGGGAAACGCGCCGAAACTCAAAGATAAGGCCGGCAGCCTGTTAGCTTCGTTCAGGAAGCTCGACACAAAAAAGAAAATACAATACGTAGCCGTATTGCTGCTTGCGATCATAATACTTACAATATATTTTTCGTCGTTTAAAAGCGGCGGCGGTGGAAACGCTGCGCCTGAAACGTCTAAAGCGGCTTCCGCTGCCATCGATCTCGAGTCGCGGCTCGAAGGAATATTATCAAGAATAGAAGGCGCTGGAAAAGTTGACGTCATGATAACATACGAGTCTACCCCTGAAAAGGTTCCTGCTTTAAGCGTCGATAAACAGATATCGTCAACGACAGACATTGGAGAGAACGGGAACAGCACAACAAATATTGAAAACACGCAAAGCAACGTGGTCACTATAAACGGCGGCAGCGGCAGCGATGCGCTGGTCCTCAAAGAAAACACTCCCGTGATAATGGGCGTTATCGTTATAGCGCAGGGAGCGGACAATATAGCCGTTAAGCTCGACCTGCTTAACGCGGTTGAAACAGTATTAAACGTCAGCCCGGACAGGGTCGACGTTTATAAAATGAATAATGAATAAGGGATGTGAAATAATGAAAAATAGCAGAGTAAAAAAGTACGTACTTCTTACAGGGTTAATAGCCGTTCTTGTTGCCGTTGGTTACATCAACTTCGTGCTCGGTAACGGCGCAGGCAACGACCTGGCTGCCGCTACCACAACAGAGATAGAAGGGGCGCTCCAGGCAGACGACATTGCGGTGATATCATCTCAGAACTACTTTGTTGATTTCAAGGAGACAAGGGAAAGCCTGAGAAATACGGAGATAGCGATGCTCGACAGTATAATCACCAGTGAAAAAAGCGCTGCGGAAGAAATAAAAGACGCCCAGGATCAGAAAATAGTTATAGTGCAATCTATGGAGTCGGAATTAAAAATAGAAGGTTTACTTGTGGCGAGCGGTTTTTCGGACGCAATCGTAACTGTTAAGGAAGGCTCTGTAAACGTTGTGATAAAAGCCGAGGAGATCTCTAAAGAACAGGCCGCGAAGATATTGGAGATCGTAAGGGACGAGACCGGTGAGCCTGCTCAGAATATAAAGATTATACTGAAAAAGTAATTTAAGATTATGTTAAAGTAGTTTTAAGTTGATTGTATTTAGCTGCCCCGTCTGTTATAATTATCAATTGATAAGAAGAGGTGGTAGTATTGAGCACTGACGACATGAATACCAGGGAAGAGCAGAACGGCAGCATATCATTCGCAAACGACGTCGTAGCCACGATAGCCGGTCTTGCAACCGTTGAGATCGAAGGCGTTGCGGGAATGAGCGGCGGCTTTTCCGGCGGGCTCGCGGAACTGCTGGGCAGAAAGAACCTGACAAAGGGAGTTAAAGTCGAGGTCGGCAAAGAAGAGTGCGCTGTCGATCTTTTCGTTATTGTCGAATATGGATGCGACATACCCGTAATGTGCAAAAGCATACAGACGAATGTTGCAAAGGCTGTTGAGACTATGACCGGCCTTAAGGTAGTGGAAGCAAATATACATATACAGGGCGTTCGCGTAAGCAAAGCCCCGGCCGACGATACGAAGCGAGTTCATTAGCGAAACAAAAAAAGCTTGCTGCTTTTTGATTGAAAAACGAGCCCCGGGGTATTTATTCTTTGGTAAAACCCTTAAGAGTTTGAATATGGAGTCTTCATAAAGTATCGACTTTATGAAGAATAAATACGGGGCGCGGAGATGTACGGGGGAAAATAAATGCGGATATTTATGAGATTTTTACTGACTATATACATACTGGTCGTTTTTTTCGTATCAGTAGTCGTATTGGTGTGTACCTGGGGGATAATAGATAAGAATCAACCGCTTAGCTGGCTGGATTCTCTTTACGGCAACAGCTTTGCGCAGCTTATAGCGTCAATAATAGTAATAGCTGTAATAATACTCAGCTTATTGCTTATGTTTTACGGCATACGCAGAAAGAAACCGCAGTCGGCGCTTATAAAAAATACCGGCCTCGGCGGTATTTACATATCGATAAACGCTGTTGAAGAAATGGCAATGCGTCATATAGCATCCAACGAAGCGGTACGGAACGTAAAAGCGCATATAAAGATAAGGGATTCGAAAGCAAATATATCTGCGAGGATAGCAATAGCAGAGGGGACCAACATTCCGGAGGTACTGCTCTCGCTTCAGACAAGCCTTAAAGAGCACATAGAAGTACTTGCGGGCATCGAGGTCAATAAAATACGTCTGCTGGTCGAAAAGACCTCGCAGATTGCAAAGGCGCGTGTAGAATAGTGTCTGAAAACAATAGTTCCGGATTTATTAAATTCATAAAATCTCACAAAGGCATCATAACCGGGAGCTGCATCGGTTTTGTTGTCGGAGCGCTTATACTTTGGATAGGATTTTTCAGTACGCTTTTTTTAGCCATATGTATTGGTATAGGCGCGTTTTTTGGTTCAAATAATAAATTCAGAAAGAAATTGTTTGAAATATTGGACAGGGTGCTGCCGGATATATTCAAATGAATCGGAGGGGATTTTGAGCAGAAGGTCGGCAAGAGACACCGCTTTCAGGTTGCTTTATGAATATTCGATAAACGGAGGATTTAATCCCGCCACGGCTGACGTGATGCGGGATTGTTTTGATAAAGGCATGAACGAAAATGCCTGGGATTATGTCAATAAAATAATAGATCTGTATGAAACCAACAGAGACGGGATCGATTCCCTTATACAGAAAAACTCAAAAGGCTGGAATATAAGCCACATGTCAAAAGTCGACCTCGCGATCCTTCGGCTGGGCGTATGCGAAATAAAATATATAGAAGATATACATTCTAATATAACGATGAACGAATGCGTGGAGCTTGCCAAAAAATACTCCACGGAAAAATCGTCAAAGTTTATCAACGGAGTATTGGCCGGGGTATTGAACTCACAAGAAGGTTCGACTGATGTCTGAATGCTTTCTTGCGTTCGATACCAGCTGCTATACTACTTCGGCTGCCGTTGTTTCAAATGGGCAGGTATTATTCGATAAAAGGATAATGCTCGCTGTTGAAAAGGGCGGAAGAGGCCTTCGGCAGTCGGAGGCGGTCTTTCAGCATATAAAAAACTTAAAGACAATCTTATCTGATTTCAACAAACTAAAATATAATATAGCAGGTGTGGCTTACAGCGAAAAACCCCGGCTGCGGGATGATTCATACATGCCTGTTTTTTGCGTAGGCGAAACAGCGGCGTTATCCTGTGCCGCCGCTATAGGTTTGCAGCCTTTGCCGCTTACTCACCAACACGGGCACATATATTCAGCTTTTATTGACAATTTGCATGTAGACGGCACATACTGTGTGCTTCACGTTTCGGGCGGGACGCTTGATCTGCTCCGCGTCGATATATCTGAAAATATCGTTATGGGTATCGAACAGACAGGAGGTTCTCTAGATATAACGTGCGGTCAGCTCATCGACAGGATAGGCGTTGCCGCAGGGCTCCCATTTCCCGCGGGCGGGGAGATGGAGAAACTTTATATAGATAACGGCCATGTATTCAAAACTTCAGTAAAAGCCCTGAAAGTAAATTTATCAGGTGTGGAGGCTCAAGCGATGGGCCTGCTTAAAAGCGGCGCCGCTATACCCTATGTTTGCAGCGGAGTAATAGACTGCGCTGCGGAGACGCTTATAAAGCTTACGGATAATGCCGCTGACGAAACAGGAATAAAAAAGTTTATTTTTACAGGCGGCGTGATTTGTAATAGAATAATAAGGGGAAAGCTGAAAAGCCACTGCGATAAAAAAGGATATAGTTGTATTACGGCGAATAAAACTTACAGCGGAGATAATGCCTGCGGCCTTGCGCTGGCGGCAGAGCTTTATCATGAAAAAGGAGAGAGCCTGTGAACATTATTGATGGAAAATCGATTTCCGCGGGTATCCGCGAAGAACTTAAAAAAAGAGTGGAGGCTTTGAAACAGAAAGGCGTCGCCCCCGGACTGGCGGTAATACTGGTCGGCGACGATCCCGCTTCCGCCGTATATGTGCGCAACAAAGAAAAGGGCTGCGAGGAGACGGGCATATATTCCGCAGTGCACCGGCTGAGCGCACAGACAAGCGAGGAAGAAGTTATCTCCCTCATACGGAGCCTGAACGCCGATAACAGGATTCACGGTATATTGGTGCAGCTTCCGATGCCGGGGCGCCTGAGCGAACGGGCTGTGCTTCGCGCAGTCGATCCCGATAAGGATGTAGACGGGCTGCACGTTGTTACTGCCGGAAGGCTTCTTACGGGAGAAAAAGGTTTCGTTCCCTGTACGCCCAAAGGAATCATAAGGCTCATAAAGACTACTGGCGTGGATATATCCGGAAAACGGGCAGTGGTCGTCGGGAGAAGCAATCTCGTGGGTAAACCGGTCTCAATACTTTTACTGTCGGAAAACGCCACGGTCACCATGTGCCATTCGCGCACGGCCGACCTCGCAAAAATATGTTCGGAAGCCGACATACTCGTTGCGGCCATCGGCAAGCCCGGTATGATAAAAGGCGAATTTATAAAACAGGGCGCTGTCGTCATAGACGTAGGCACTACTAAGGTCGACGGGAAGCTTAAAGGAGACGTTGCGTTCGAAGAAGCCGCTGCTAAAGCATCCTTCATAACGCCGGTTCCGGGAGGCGTGGGGCCTATGACTGTGACGATGCTGCTCGAGAATACCGTTGAGGCGGCCGAACTTTATGCCTGAAACGGTATTCAGCGTCTCACAGATAAACGAATATCTTGGCAGGAAGCTTTGGAACGACCCGTTTTTAAGCAGGATCGCGGTCGTCGGGGAAGTAACCAATTTCAGTTTATCTTCCATAGGGCACGCCTTCTTTTCGCTAAAAGACGAAGACAGCATAATAAACTGCGTAATGCAGGATTTTTTAAATAACGAAGGAAGCGGGATAATAGAAGACGGTGCGCTCGTGCAAATAAACGGCAGGATCGTTTTTTACAGGAAAAGCGGCTCCGTCCAGCTTATCGCGGAAAAAGCAAGCCTTCAGGGAGTGGGCAGCCTCTATGCAAAATTCGAACGCACGAAGAAAAAGCTTTACGATGAGGGCATATTCGACGCGTCTCATAAAAAAACACTGCCCGCGTTTCCGCTCCGCCTCGGTATAGTTACATCGGCGTCAGGCGCGGTAATGCACGATATAATCGTTGTTGCTACAAGAAGGTTCGAAGGAGTTAGAATAACCGTTTATCCTGTGCAGGTGCAGGGCGAAGGCGCCGCAGGGCAGATATGCGAAGGGATCAGGTATTTCAACGATACAAAAAGCGTTGATGTCATGATCGTCGGCAGGGGAGGCGGCTCGTTTGAAGACCTTTTCGCTTTCAACGAAGAATGCGTGGCAAGGGCTGTATTTGACTCGGACATACCTGTCGTTTCCGCTGTAGGCCATGAGACCGATTACACGCTTTGCGACATGGCCGCGGACCTGCGGGCGCCTACGCCTTCGGCCGCTGCGGAGCTCGTTGTAAAGGAAAAGGCGGCCGTCTATGAATACCTGATCGAGATAAAAAAGCAGCTTCGCTCAAATTTGCTGGATCTGTTAAAACACAGCGAATCAAAATTAGACAGATACAAAAACAGCGTAAAATTATATCCGTTTGACATAAAGTTTATTCAGACAAAAGAAAGGATATCATCCGCCCTGGGCGTTATGAAAGCTTCTCTGCAGAGACGTCTGGAAAGATACGCGCTTTCTCTTGGCAGATATAGCGACAACCTTGAAAATCTAAACCCGCGGAACGTGCTCAGCAGGGGATACGCATTGGTATACGACTTAGAGGACAGGATCATAATGTCAAAAAGCGCTGCCGGCGGACAGATGGAAATAGAGTTTTTCGACGGGCGCATCCCTGTGATAAGAAAGGATTGATCGAATGGATGAATTCGAAAAAGACATGCAAAAGCTTGAAGATATCTCGTTAAAGCTTCAGTCAGGCGACCTTGGCCTTGAAAAAAGTATGGAGTTATATGCCGAAGGGATCAAGCTGGCAAATTCTCTTACGGCAAAACTTGAAAAGCTGAAGTCAAAAATAGAGATACTCGAAACCGAGGTCAAAAGCGGTGACTGATTTTACGTCGCGCCTAGACAGCCTAAGGTCGCAAATAAACCGAAGACTGCCGGAATTGATGGAAACAATATGCGAGCCGGGCATATTAAGAGATGCCATGAGCTACAGCCTTATTGCCGGCGGCAAACGCCTTCGGCCTTCGTTATGTCTGCTATCGGCTGAAATGTTCGGAGATCCCGGCCAAGCCCTCGATCTGGCATGTGCTATAGAGATGATACACACGTATTCGCTTATACACGACGACCTGCCCGCTATGGATAACGACTGCCTTAGGCGCGGGAAACCGACAAACCATATAGTTTTCGGAGAAGCGTACGCTATACTGGCCGGAGACGGACTGTTAAGCAGCGCGTTCGAGGTGATGCTGAAGTCGGCAAAGCAGTATCGAAAAAGCGGGCTTGATTTTAATTCCGCTATTGAAATAATAGCGTATGCAGCAGGTACAAAGGGTATGATCGCGGGGCAGGCAGCCGATATGGGCTTCGAAGGCTCACAATTAGGCGCGGATGTGCTCGAATATATACATGAACGAAAGACAGCCGCTCTTATTAAAGCTTCCGTTATGTCGGGCGCCGCTCTCATGAACGCTGGCGATGAAGATATTTCGGCTCTTGAGACCTACGGCGGTTGCGTCGGATTCGTTTTCCAGATAATAGACGATATACTTGACGAAACAGGCGCCGTGGGGAAACTCGGTAAAACTCCGGGCAAAGACGCGGCATCCGATAAACAAACGTTTTCACGTCTTTATGGTATAGAGAGGTCAAGGGTGATCGCCCGGCAAAAGACTGCCGAGGCTGTCAGTTCATTAGACAGGTTCGGTCCAAAAGCGGATAGCTTAAGGGATTTGGCGGAATACCTTCTTTCCCGGAAAAACTGATAATACTATTATCTTCAACTAGCAGATTTTTTTTTAGAGATCCTATATTAGTAATATTAAATATAAAAAGAATTTTAACTGTTCATTCTCATTATTTTATTAAGAAAAATCTTATGGAATATTAAGATATATACATTGCGTCTGCCGTTTTTTGTGGGCTTTTAAGCCAGTATAAAAGCATGTTTCATGGCAAAGCTAGTCATATCGATCTACTTCAGGAGATATGACATGCTAGTTAACAAAGTTGAAATCTGCGGCGTCGATACGTCCAAACTCCCAATAATGAAACACAAAGAAATGAAAGAACTGATGCTGAAAATAAAAGCGGGCGACCAATCAGCAAGGGAACAGTTCATAAGAGGTAATTTAAGGCTCGTACTCAGCGTTATCCAGCGTTTTACAGGACGTAACGAAAATATGGACGACCTTTTTCAGGTGGGGTGCATCGGGCTCATAAAAGCCATAGACAATTTTAACGTTGAATTGGGAGTAAGATTTTCTACATATGCCGTTCCTATGATAACGGGTGAATTAAGACGGTATCTTCGCGACAATAACAGCATCAGGGTATCACGCTCGCTGCGGGATATCGCGTATAAAGCGCTTCAGATACGCAATATGCTATCTAAAAAGAACTTCAGCGACCCAAGCGTTGAAAAGATAGCGAAAGAGTTGGGGATAAACGTTGAAGACGTTGTGTTTGCGCTCGACGCTATACAGGACCCCGTATCGCTTTACGAGCCGGTATACCACGACGGCACGGACGCAATATACGTTATGGACCAGCTTCAGGATAAAAGCAGCGCAGACGAGACCTGGCTCGACGGCATAGCGTTAAAGGAAGCTATAGATAAACTCAACGAAAGGGAAAAGAAAATAATATTGATGCGGTTCTATCAGGGCAAAACGCAGATGGAAGTATCGGAGGAAATTGGAATAAGCCAGGCGCAGGTATCGCGCCTTGAAAAGAACGCGCTGAAAAATATACGAAGAAATATTTAAACCGGCTGATGGTCATGTAAAAATAATAATATATTATGCCTCATAGTTATAATATGGGGTGATTATTATGACAAGATACAGTGTACTGAGGCAGAAGGAAGTCATCAATATCGTAGACGGGGCTAGGCTGGGTTTTATTTGCGACCTTGTGCTGGATGTATGCACCGGCAGGATATGCGCGATAGTAGTTCCCGGGCCCTCTAAGTTCTCATTTTTCTTCAAAGGAGAACGCGATCAGGTAATACCATGGAAAAACATAAGAAAGATAGGGGAAAACGTTATACTCGTCGAGATGGATGTCAACATCATGCCGAATTTCAATGATTGACACAAAATTATTTATGGGTTTGATTCAGGGTATATTCAAAGGCATTTTCTGTGATAATTGAATTTATTGTTTTCTATGTTATAATAAAATAAATTATATTTATCAGGGGGGCTTATGAAGTGTATCTATTGCGGGCATCCCGAAAGTAAAGTAGTTGATTCAAGGCCTACCGACGAAGGCAGCTCGATAAGGCGCCGCAGGGAATGCCTTGTCTGCAAAAAACGCTTTACGACATATGAAAAGATAGACAGCCTTCCGCTGCTCGTTATCAAAAAAAATGGCGACCGCGTTCCCTTTGATTCGGATAAAATAAAGATCGGCGTCATTAAGGCATGTGAAAAAAGACCTGTCCCCATGCATGATATCGAAGAATTGGTCTCAGGGATAGAGAAAACCATATTCAATTCTTTAAGGCAGGAAATAACCTCAAAGGAGATAGGAGAACTGGTAATGTCGGGCCTTAAGAAGCTTGACGACGTAGCATACGTCCGTTTCGCTTCGGTTTACAAGGAATTTAAAGACGTAGATACTTTTATGAAAGAGCTTCAGACATTGCTGGAAGAAAAATAGAAGATGCAGCATATCCGTTACGGGTTTCGTTTATTTCAGAAAAACGGCGTGAAATACCTTACGATACCGTCCTTTGAAGAGGCGGGAGGAGTAATAAGCGCGTTTTCAACCAGAGTGGGCGGTGTAAGCCCTTTTCCTTTTAATACTCTCAACTTCAGCAAGAAAAGAGAAGGCAGCGCAGAAAATTTCTTTGAAAACCTTGGCAGGTTCGGCGGAGCCGTCGGTTTTGATTACAGAGACGCTGTCGCTATCAATTACGCGCACAGCCCGGTTTTATACCATGTCGCGGCCGGCGACGCCGGCCGAGGCGTCGTTAAAGAAAATGTACCGATATTCTGCGACGGACTGTATACCCAAGCAGCCGGTGTCCCTATCATATCTTTTCACGCAGACTGCGTCCCGCTCTTCTTTTACGACCCAAAAGGACGGGCTATTGCCGTCTGCCACGCCGGCTGGCGCGGCATAGCAGCCTATATGGCAAAAAACGCGATATCTTCACTTGTTTCACTGGGCAGCCGTGAGGGCGATATACTTGCCGCGGTAGGCCCGTGCATAAGCAAAGAAAATTATGAGATAGGGCAGGATGTTGCGGACATATTTACAGGCGAATTTGGAAAAGATACCGTGGAATACAGGGACGGCAGCATATTCCTTGACCTTGCCGGAGCATGCGTTGCAGAATTTATAAACTGCGGCATTTCTCCTGACAATATAACCGTTTGCGGTCTGTGCACATATAAAGAATCTGAATTGTTCTTCTCCCACAGACGTGATAAAGGCGAAACGGGGTCTATGGCAGCGGTGCTGCAACTGAATAAACAGTGACATCTACTTATGCTGTTTTATCATTTCAAATAAATATTTAAGCGGAAGCTTGCGCTTTTATGCAAAATATGCTACCATAAATACAGCTAATTTACGGTTAGAGTGGGTGAGTCCCACTCTTTTAAATTGCCGAGCCCTTACATCAACGGTGTTTAAAGACTTAAAGGTCTATTTTTATAGCGTTTTTTGATGTGGGGAAGCGTATGGAGTGTTTTATATAATTAATAAGACAGAGAATATAATTGAAGATATAGTAAAACCGCTGGTAGAAGATCTGGGGTATGAATATGTCGGAGTTGAAATAAAATCTTCCAGCGGCTCAAAAGAGCTTATAATATACGCCGATAAACCGGGCGGTATAGGCCTTGACGATTGCGAGAAGATAAGCCGCAATATTGAGCCCGCAATAGACGAAAAAGACCCTATAAAAGACCCTTATTATCTTTGCGTATCGTCCCCGGGGCTTGACAGGCCGCTTAAAGTGCCGGCAGATTATAAGCGCAGTAAAGGCAAAAAGGTCGACATAAAACTATACGGCGCTAAAGACGGCAAAAAAGAGTTTACCGGTTTGCTGAAAGAGTTTGATGATACCGGATTTACAATAGAAACAGACGGAAGCGAAAGGCAGTTTACTTATAAGGAAACTGCTTCGGTAAAGCTTCACGTAGATATATAACCGGAGGTAAAGAATGAATACGGAATTTTTAAACGCTATAGATGCTTTGGAGAAAGAAAAAGGTATAGACAAAACAGTTTTGATAGACGCAGTGGAAAACGCTCTTGTTTCCGCATATAAGAAAAATTACGGCTCTGCCCTGAACGTTCGTGTTGCGGTGGACAGCAACGACGGCTCGTTTAAAGTCTTTGCCAAAAAAACAGTTGTAGAAGAAGTTACGGACGATTCCATAGAGATGTCATTATCTGATGCGCATAAAATCAATATCGCTTACGAGCCCGGCGACGAAATAGAAATCGAAGTTACGCCGGGGTCTTTCGGAAGGATAGCGGCGCAGACTGCGAAACAAGTTGTCGTTCATCGTTTGAGAGAAGCCGAACGCGGAGTGGTGTTTGATAAATTTATCGAACGCGAGGGCGAGCTTATGAACGCCGTTATCCACCGCGCAGATAAAAACAGTATATTGCTTGAGCTTGATGGCGCGGAAGGTATAATGCCTGTTTCTGAGTCTGTTCCAGGCGAAAGATACAATATCAACGACCATATAAAAGTCTATGTTATGGAAGTAAGGAAGACTACCAAAGGACCACAGATAGTCGTTTCAAGGACGCACCCCGGCCTGTTAAAACGACTGTTTGAGATAGAAGTGCCGGAAATAATGCAAAATGTAGTTCAGATAAAAAGCATTGCCAGAGAAGCTGGGTCAAGAACAAAGATCGCCGTTTACTCAGAGGATGAAAACGTTGACCCTGTCGGCTCCTGCGTTGGCCAGAAAGGTTCAAGGATCGACAGGATAGTCGCGGAAATAGGCAACGAAAAGATAGACGTAATACCATGGAGCACCGACCCGATAGAGTTTATAGCAAATTCGCTCCGGCCTGCGAAGGTGCTTATGGTACAGATAAATGAAGCGGAAAAAGCCGCAAAAGTAGTAGTGCCCGATTATCAGCTGTCGCTGGCTATAGGCCGCGAAGGCCAGAACGCCCGGCTTGCCGCTAAGCTTACCGGATGGAAAATTGATATAAAGAGCCAAACGCAGATAGAACAGGCGCTGTTTGAAGAGCATGGCGACGGAGATAATGAAGAAGACGATTCTACTGATGAAACCGGTCCGGAATTTGATTTAGACCTGGAAGATATGGACGAACAGGAATGATTTTTTACTTCAATCTATTGGAGGTATTGTTTTGAAGACAAAAAAGATACCCGTTCGCATGTGCATTGCCTGCCGTGAAGGCAGGCCTAAAAAAGAGCTTGTTCGTGTTATAGCTTTGGAAAACGGCTTATTTGCGGACGAGACCGGGAAAGCTAACGGCAGAGGCGCTTACCTTTGCCCTCAGGTCGAGTGTCTTGATAAAGCAAAAAAAACAAAAGCTTTCGATAAAGCGCTCGATACCGCTATGAGCGAAGACGCATATAACGCGATAAAGAGGGTGATTCTTCGGCGTGGACTCAAGTAGCTTATCTTTCTTAGGTCTTGCGCGCAAGGCAGGAAAAACGCTTACAGGTACGGCTGCATGCGTTAAAGGATTGAAAAAAGGCAGTATTAAACTGCTATTGCTGCAGGACGGCCTTTCCGCTTCAACAATAGATAAGTTCACATATATATGCCGTAAAAATAATGTTGATGTTTTAGTGGTTAACAGTTATTATAAATTGGGCTTGGCAATAGGAAAAGAAGGAATTATGATAATAGGTATAACCGATGTCGGTTTTGCCGAAACGATAAGAAAAAATTTTATTGGTGGTCAAGGGAGTGGCTTTAATGAGCAAATTAAAAATCATCGATCTTAATAAGCAGCTGGTAGCGGGCTCAAAAGAAACGGTTACAAAGATGGAGTCGCTGCAGAGCAGCGTTCAGAATCATTTAGCTACTCTAAAAAGGATAGAAGCCGAGCTTTTAAAGATCGTCCGTGCCGAGGCGGAAGAAAAAAGGCTTAAGGAACAACAGGAAGCTGAAAAGGCGGCTAAAGCCGCAGAATTGGCTAAAGCTGCCGAAGCTGCGAAAGCTGCGGAGACTGAACCAAAGGAAGAGACGCAGCCTGAAAAAGCCGCTGTTATTAAAGAAGAAAAAGCTGTAGATAAAAAGAAAGTTAAGACGGAAAAAGACTCGGAACAGTCAAAAGCTGCCGAGCAGAAAGCGCCTGACGGCGGCAGCGATAAAGAAAATACGGGGAATATTAAGTCGGATGTAAAACCGCAGGCTCAAAAGAAAGAATCAGTGGCTGCGGGCTGGCAGCCTGTTCAGAATCAGAAACAGTGGCAGCAACCGCAAGGGCAGCAAAGGGGGCCGCGTCAGGAAGGCCGTCCTTCTCAGGATCGCTCTTTTGGACAGCGACAGGGGCGCCCGCAGGGGCAGGGCTATGGCGGACCACGTCCGCAGGGACAGGGCTATGGCGGGCCTCGTCCGCAGGGACAGGGCTATGGCGGGTCTCGTCCGCAGGGGCAGGGCTATGGCGGGCCTCGTCCGCAGGGGCAGGGCTATGGCGGGCCTCGTCCGCAGGGGCAGGGCTATGGCGGACCACGTCCGCAGGGAGCGCGTCCTTATGGACAAGGGCCTCGTCCGCAGGGCAAAGATGAACCTCTAGCTGATATCAAAACCTCAGGATTTGTTTCTGTTGAAAAAAAGAATACCGGCGTTAAGAAGCACCGCGAAGAAACATATAAGTGGGATGATAAATCCAAAGTATCAAAAAAATCGTTTCTAAGGGATCACTCTGTATTTGATATAAATGATGAAGAACGCTATCGCGCCAAAAAGCGTTTTAAGGCAAAGGCAGTTGTAATGCCGCCTCCCATTGTAATCGACAAAGCGGTGATGAACATGAATACTATTTCCGTTAAATCGCTTGCCGAAAGAACCGGCAAGCCTGTGGCGGATCTTTTAAAAAAATTGATGATGCTCGGCATGATGTGTACAATAAATTCAGAGCTTGATTATGATACAGCGCAGCTTATCTGCGGAGAATTCGGAATAGATCTGGAATTGAAGCTGGATAAAACCGCGGAGGATGTGCTCGACGAAGGCAATCAGGCCGATATCGAGAGCGACCTTAAGCCCCGCCCGCCCGTGGTTACGATCATGGGCCATGTAGACCACGGCAAGACTTCCCTGCTTGACGTTATACGCCAGACGCGCGTTACCGAGCATGAAGCGGGAGGAATTACCCAGCATATAGGCGCGTATACCATAAGGCATAACGGCCATGATATAACGTTCCTTGATACCCCGGGCCATGAAGCTTTCACAGCAATGCGCGCTCGCGGAGCGCAGGTGACCGACGTTGCTATACTGGTCGTGGCTGCCGACGACGGTGTTATGCCACAAACTATAGAAGCCATTAACCACGCAAAGGCGGCAAAAGTGCCTATTCTCGTGGCTATAAATAAAATAGATAGGCCGAACGCGAATCCCACAAAAGTGATGCAGGGATTGACGGAACACGGCCTTGTCGCTGAGGACTGGGGCGGCGATACAGTTATGGTGCCTGTTTCCGCAATAACGAAAGAAGGCATTGAGCACCTGCTAGAAATGATAATACTCGTTTCAGATGTGCAGGAACTCAAGGCAAACCCAAACAGGCTTGCCAAAGGCACAATAATCGAGGCCAAGCTCGATAAAGGCAGAGGGCCCGTAGCTACTGTACTCGTGCAAAACGGCACGCTGCGCATTTCCGATATGATAGTCGCCGGGACAGCTTACGGGAAGGTAAGAGCCATGGTCGACGACATGGGAAACAGGGTGGAGGAAGCGTATCCGTCACAGCCGGTTGAAGTGGTCGGTTTTTCCGAAGTACCTGTCGCCGGCGACATAATGCATGCAGTAGAGCAGGATAAGCTTACAAAACAGGTCGCCGAAGAAAGAAAAGATAAACAGAAAGCAGATATGCTTAAGAATCTTTCCAAGGCGTCGCTGGACGAATTGTTCAGCCAGGTCGAAGAGGGTAAAGTAAAAGACCTGAACATCATAATAAAAGCGGACGTTCAGGGCTCAGTTGAAGCAATAAAGCAGGCGCTAGAAAAGCTCAGTAACAAGGATGTTCGGGTCAATGTGATCCATTCCGGCGTAGGAGCGATAAAAGCCATGGATGTTATGCTTGCGAGCACCTCGAACGCCATAATAATTGGTTTTAATGTGCGGCCCGACAGCATGGCAAGAATAGAATCGGAGAATGAAAAAGTTGAGATTAGGACTTACAGGGTCATATACAAGGCTATAGAAGATATTGAGCTTGCCATGAAGGGCATGCTTGCGCCGGAATTCAAAGAAGCTATACTGGGACACGCAGAAGTAAGGACTATATTCAACGTTTCTAACGTAGGAACCATAGCCGGAAGCTACGTTATCGACGGAAAGATTGTAAGAAACGCTTCCGCGCGTTTACTTAGAGATAATATAGTGATATTTGAAGGGGCCATAGCTTCTCTTAAGCGGTTTAAGGACGACGCCAAAGAAGTTAATCAGGGCTATGAATGCGGCATAACGCTTAAGAACTTCAACGATATTAAGGAAAGCGATATAGTCGAATCATTTGAAATGCAGGAGATCGAAAGGTAGTGTCAAAAAACAGGCTGGCCGGAATAGAATCCGAGTTTAAAAGAGCTCTCAGCGATATAATCAGGAACGATATGAAGGATCCGCGCGTATCCGAAATGGCGAGCGTTACGCGCGTTGAGATCTCCAAAGACTTAAGATACGCGAAAGCGTATATCAGTGTTTTCGATACTGATAAAAAGAAAAACTCCACCATAGAAACTTTGACTCATGCGGAACATTTTATAAAAAATGAGATAGGAGCGCGAATAAATATAAGGCGTCTTCCCGAAATATCGTTCATTCTCGATACATCTATAGAATACAGCAGCAGGATATCCGAGCTGCTTAAGAAAGTCTGACGCAATGTGCACTTTGACGGATATCGTCAGCGCTGTAAAAGCTGCACAGAATATACTCGTGATCGCTCATATCCAGCCTGACGGAGATACGCTTGGCTCTTCTTTTGCTATCAGCCGTATGATAAGAAAACTCGGGAAACGCGCTGATATTTATTGTGAGGATGGCATACCAAAAAAATATATCGATCTTTTTCCGGATGAGGTTGTTTCCGAATTAAATAACGGATCTTATTACGATCTCGCAATAGCGGTTGACTGCGCTGACAGATCAAGGCTCGGCAAAGCGCAGAAGATGTTCAGGAATTCAGAAGTAAGCATCAATATCGATCATCATATTACCAACGGAAAATTCGGCAAGCTTAATTATATTTCCGACAGTTCTTCGGTCGGTGAGATAATATTCGAACTCATGGGCGCGGCGGGTATAGAGCAGGACGAACTCAGCGCGCGCTATATCTATATAGCGATGGCGACCGATACTGGTAATTTTACTTATTCAAATACCGGAAGAAAGTGCCTGCTGTATGCTTCGGAACTTATTGAATTGTTTGATATCCGTGAGACTGCCGATATACTTTTCAGGCGGCGGTCTCTCGTTTTAACGCAGCTTATTGCCCGGGCTTTAACAAGACTGGAGTTATATAAAGAAGGAAAGATCGCCTCGGTAACCTTGCTTCAGGGCGATGTGAAGGAGTTTAAAGCAAGCGGCGCGGATTGCGAGAATATAGTAGATTTTGCCAGGGAGATCGAAGAAACAAAGATTGCCGTTTTTTTCAGGGAGATAAAAAACGGGATCAAGATAAGCCTTCGTTCAAAAGGCGCTATCGACGTGGGCACCGTTGCTTCTTCTTTCGGAGGAGGCGGCCATCCGAATGCGGCAGGCTGCTGCGTAAGCGGGAAACTCGGGGAAGTAAAAACTAAAGTAATAGATATGCTCAAAGAGTTGGTTTGAGCGATGAACGGCGTTATTAATTTTTTAAAACCGCCCGGAATGTCTTCAAACGCTGCGGTAGTGCTTTTGCGGGGATTACTTAAAGAAAAAACAGGACACGCAGGGACCCTCGATCCCGGCGCCTGCGGCGTCCTTCCTATATGTGTAGGAAAAGCAACAAAGATCTCTTCGCTCATGATGAGCGGAGAAAAGGAGTATATCGCCGAGATTTCTTTTGGGAAGAGCACCGATACGGGGGACAGTTACGGCAGTATCACCGGAATATCGGATAAGCCTTTCCCCGGACCCGAAGAAATTACGCGTGTATTGAGAACGTTTCTGGGCGGCAGTGTACAGAAGGCCCCGGCGTTTTCGGCAATCAAACATCAGGGCAGAAAACTCTACAGCCTAGCAAGAGAAGGCTCCGATATCCCGGTTAAACTGAGGGATATAAACATCAGCGATATCGAATACCTTTACCAGACATCCGTAAACGCTCACCTTATACGCGTTGTATGCGGCAAGGGAACATATATAAGGACTCTGTGCGAAGATATAGGCAAAAGCATTGGAACGCTGAGTTTAATGTCTTTCCTGCTGAGGACAAAATGCGCGGGGCTCAATATTGAAGACGCTTATTCAATAGATGAACTGAAAAACGCTTCAAACATTGGGCAATCTTTACTTCCCGTTGACAGGTTTCTAAGGTCTATGCCGGGGATCTCATTGAGCGGGAGCCTCAGAAAAATTCTTTTCAACGGCGGAAGCGCAGAATACCGTTCCGATATCAAGGAGCCTGTAAGGGTATATATAGATAATGAGCTTTTGGGTATAGGAAAAATCGAAAACGGCAGCCTTAAGATAACGATACTGCTCGCGGAAATGTAGATCATGGAAGTAATCACTTTAGAAAAAGCAAAAAGAATAAAGTTCAGCAGCCTTTCCATAGCGCTTGGAACGTTTGACGGGCTGCATTTGGGACATATGGAACTGCTAAAAGCAGTCAAGGCATTCGGTCAAAGCGCAGCTTTTACGTTCGATACTCTCCCAAGCGACCTGTTTTCTGTAGACCATAAACCTATGCACCTGTTTACATTGGAAGAAAAGATAGAAGCTTTCCGGCATACCGGCATAGACTATCTATGTATATCCGGATTCGACAGGAGATTTGCCGGGATAGATAAAAACGTTTTTGCAAATTTGATACTGAATACGTTTCATCCGAAAAACATCGTTGCAGGATATAACTATACATACGGGCGGCGCGCAAAGGGCAATATCGATACGCTTATAAGCTTTGGCGATGAGCATAAATGCAGCGTAACGATAATCCCGCCGGTTATTTACGAAGACGAGCCGGTGAGCTCGTCCCGTATACGCGAATGCATAGCGGCCGGGGCAATAGAGCGGGCAAACGTACTGTTGGGCTATACATATAATATTTCGGGTGTTGTGGAAACAGGCATCGGCCTTGGAAACAAACTTGGTTTCCCTACTGCGAATATTACTGCCGCTAAAGAGAAGATACTTCCGCTTCGGGGCGTATACAGTGTCGATGTCACATTAAACGGTAAGGTTTATAAGGGAGTGTGCAATATCGGGGTAAAGCCGACCGTAACAAGCGGCATCAAAGAAACCATCGAAGCCCACATTATTTCCCTGTCCGAAAACATCTACGGCAAAAAAATAACGATAGCTTTTAAAAAACGTTTGAGGGACGAAATGAAATTTGCCGGTAAAGAAGAACTTATCGAGCAGATTAAACGCGATGTAGCAAATATATTAATTGCACAGTGAGGAAAGTATGTTGGAAAAAGATTTAGTGGAAAAAGCTTTAAGTATGGGAGCTGACCATGCGGTCGTATTTAAGATAAGTGATATCGTCTTCGATCCGCGCACGATATTGAAATGCATGTTCGGATGCACAGACTGGGGCAAAGGACCTACCTGCCCGTCACGGCCGGGCTCGCTGAGCGTATTCGATTACCATGAGGTGTTAAAAGAATATTCTTGGGGAATAATAGTGCATTCTACCAGTAAAAAAATAAGCCAGGATGTTTCATTCGAATTGGAACGTGAAGCCTTTCTAAAAGGGTATTATTTCGCTTTTTCAATGAGCGATTGTGCGATTTGTAAGGAATGCACGGGGCTTTGCGGCAAGGAGTGTGTGAACGCAAAAAAGGCGCGCCCCTCATTCCACAGCGTCGGCATAGACGTCTTTAAGACCGCACATAAATTCGGCCTCCCGCTCGAAACGTTAAAAGACGAATCGCAGACACAAAATTGGTATTCCGCAGTATTTATTGAATAACTGTCCAAAAGCTATATATTCGGGTAGTATTTAATATCCGAAATCCCCGCCTATAAGTACAACATGCATTTCCTTACCGCTTGTCGGGTGCTGGATTCGGACTGTCACGTTGCACATACGGCTTGCGCCGGTGCATTCTTCGCATTTGCCTGTTTTCGCACATGGCGTGTCGAGCCCGAGCCGCCTTGCGTTTTTAGGGCAGGCAATGCTCTTTATCCTGGCAATTGCTGAATTATAGTTGTAGGTTATCTTATTTCTTCCGGCAACTATAATGATTTTCTCCGGACCGTAAAGCATTGAAGCAACCCTGTTGCCTGTACCGTCTATGTTAACAAGATCCCCGGTTTTTGTTATTGCGTTTGCGGATGAAAGGTACGCGTTGGCAATAATGGCTTTTCTTCTTGTTTCGTCGGCGTCTTCGCCTTTTTTCTTAGCAAGCCAATGCCAGTATACCGTATTGCCGCGCTCTATAAGCGCGTCAACGATGCCTGTTTCCTGCAGTGTAACGCTGCCGCCCACGCCTACGGTCTCATCTTTTCCGATAACGGTCAGTACATAATCTAAAGCTTCTTTCGCATTTTTTGCGTACACGGCTCTAAATCCTTTTTTACTAAGCGACTCGATGGTTGTTTGAATATCGTTCATTACGGCCTCCGTTCATTACTCAATAATACACGATGTTATTCCTTCCGCCAAGAAAAAATTGCGTCAGGCCGCTGATAAAGCCTAACTACTGCGTTGTTTATCCGCTTGCGCTTCGAATCAGCTCTGCTACATCATCGGCACAATGCTCAAAACGCCTTGCGTTTTTACCCCAAAAAAGCTTTAGGCTTTTCGGGGATCCAGTTTGCGAATTTTCAGCGGCCTTTAACTTGTACACTCATTAATTTCTTATCTATAATCCGAGTTTGTAATCAAGTTGTTGCATTTAAGACTTGTTTTATATATTATAATCCTATATTTAAACGGAGGAAACTTGATGTCATCAGGCATAGACAAGATAAGAAATTTCTGTATTATAGCGCACATAGACCACGGCAAATCGACGCTTGCGGACAGGCTCATCGAAGCTACCAACACGATTTCGAAGCGAGACATGCGCAATCAGATACTCGACACTATGGAACTCGAACAGGAGAGGGGCATTACCATAAAAGCGCAGGCCGTGCGCATGTTCTATGAAATTAATGGTTCAGAGTATACTCTAAACCTTATCGATACCCCCGGCCATGTTGACTTTACATACGAAGTTTCAAGGAGTATGGCAGCCTGCGAGGGCGCGATACTCGTCGTAGACGCGAGCCAGGGCATAGAAGCGCAGACTCTCGCCAACGTGTACCTCGCAATGGGCAACAACCTCGAGATATTGCCCGTAATAAATAAGATAGATCTGCCTTCCGCCCGGCCTGACGAGGTATGCAAAGAGATCGAAGACGTGCTGGGCCTCGATGCGTCGTACGCTCCGAGGATAAGCGCAAAAGAAGGGACAGGCATCGACGCCGTATTGGAAGCGATAATCAAGTATCTTCCTTCGCCTAAGGGAGACAGAAACGCTCCGCTCAAAGCCCTCGTATTCGATTCGTATTACGACAATTACAAAGGCGCGATAAGCTACGTTCGAATTAAAGAAGGAAACGTAAAAGCAGGCGACGATATACTGTTTATGGCCGCCGATAAGAAATTTGACGTTACTGAGGTAGGCGTATTTCTTCCGACGCTTA
Source organism: uncultured Christensenellaceae bacterium (assembly GCA_964510055.1). Lineage (GTDB taxonomy): Bacteria > Bacillota > Clostridia > Christensenellales > SZUA-584 > DTFZ01. The sequence continues at coordinate 43,395 of CAZDZY010000003.1, read as the reverse complement.
TGCCAGTGCCATCGCTCTCTGCGGGCGAAGTAGGCTACATAGCTGCGAGTGTTAAAAACGTATCCGATACGCGCGTGGGCGATACGATAACGAACGCGGAAAACGGAACTAAAGAACCTCTTCCGGGATACAAGCATGTAACGCCTATGGTGTTCTGCGGTATATATCCGGCTGACGGCGCAAAATATGAAGACCTGCGCGAAGCTCTCGCAAAACTTGAGCTCAACGATGCGTCGCTTATATATGAACCGGAAACGTCAGTTGCATTAGGGTTCGGATTCAGGTGCGGATTTTTAGGTCTGCTGCATATGGAGATAATACAGGAACGACTCGAGCGGGAATACGACCTCGACCTGGTTACGACAGCGCCAAGCGTAAGTTACCATGTTACAACAGTCAAAGGTGAAACAATTAAGGTCGATAATCCTACAAGCCTGCCGCCTGTTACGTCCATCGATTATATGGAAGAGCCTGTGGCTGAAGCTACCATAATGACGCCCGACGAATATGTAGGCGCCGTAATGGATATATGCCAGGAAAAACGCGGCGTGTTCAAGAACATGGAATATATAGAGGATACGCGCGTGCTCATACATTACGAACTGCCATTGAACGAGATAATTTACGATTTCTTCGACATGCTTAAATCGAGAACCCGCGGCTACGCTTCGCTCGATTATGAACTTAAAGGCTATCAGAAAAGCGACCTTGTGCGCCTGGATATGCTGCTCAACGGAGAGATGTGCGACGCGCTATCCATAATCGTTCATAAAGACAAGGCATACGCGCGGGGAAGGATAATAGCCGAGAAACTCAAAGACGTGATACCCCGCCAGATGTTCGAGATACCTATCCAGGCTGCTATAGGGGGCAAAGTAATAGCGCGCGAAACCGTAAAGGCGATGCGCAAAGACGTGCTCGCGAAATGCTACGGCGGCGACATATCGCGTAAAAGAAAGCTGCTCGAGAAGCAGAAAGAAGGCAAGAAGCGCATGCGTCAGGTAGGAACTGTACAGGTGCCTTCCGAAGCGTTTATTTCCGTGCTTAAGACCGACCAATGAAACCCTTAGGCCTTTATATACACATACCTTTCTGCAAAAGAAAATGCTATTACTGCGATTTCGTGTCATTTCCCGATATGGATGGCTTTTTTAACGAGTATATAGGCGCGGTAATAGCAGAAGCGCATTTATACGAGGATTACCTGAAAGGCCATACGATTGATACATTGTTTATAGGCGGAGGCACTCCTTCTTTATTGTCGCCCGAACAGATCGGCAACCTGATAAACGGACTTAAAAGGGAATGCGATTTCAACCTTAAAGAGGCAACGATAGAAGTTAACCCGGAAACACTTTGTGAAGAAAAGCTCTCTGCTTATTCGAAACTCGGGATAAACAGGCTAAGTATGGGCCTTCAGACTCACGACAATGAAATATTGAAAAATATAGGCCGCCGGCATACTTATGAAGAATTTCTCTATGTTTACGAAATCTCAAAGAAATATTTTAATAATATTAATGTTGATACTATCTTCGGACTGCCCGGACAGACTGAAAAATGTTTTAAGGCCACAATAAATAAATTATTAAAACTTTCTCCAAGTCATATATCCGCTTACAGCCTCAAACTTGAAACAGGCACAAGGCTGGCGAAAGTGTTTGCCGGCGCGGATGAAGAGATTGACAGAAATATGTACCATGCAGCTTCAAAAATACTTGGCGGGGCAGGATATGTTCATTATGAAACTTCGAATTTCGCAAGAGTTGGCTTTGAGTGCC
>CAZDZY010000003.1:0-41604 GCA_964510055.1 uncultured Christensenellaceae bacterium | reverse complement strand
GGCGAAGAATACCTGGGGCTTGGAGTCTCGGCGCACTCATGCATTGAATTAAATGCCAAAACGCGATCCAATAATACCGGGAATGTAACCGAATATCTGCAGTCCGTCAATAATGGCAAAAAACCAGTAGAACAATATTGTGAGCTTACCGACAAAGATATTTTAACGGAATATCTGATGCTCAGGCTTCGACTCAAACAGGGAATATCGTTCGCCGGCTTCAAACTTCGTTTTAACAAGGATTTTGAAAAAGAATTCAGGGAACCAATATATTTTTCAATAAAAAACGATCTTATAACAAAAAATGAACGCGGGATCTATCCAACAATAAAAGGATTCGATCTGCAGAACTCGCTTATAACAGAATTTATGAAAATAATATGAATTAGTGTTGACTGTATTGACTTTGAAGTTAAATAGTGTTATTTTTATACCATAGTGTTAGCACTCGCTTCGATTGAGTGCTAATAACGGGAACCATTGATTAACAGGGGGTTAATATGGATCTTAATGAAAGGAAGCTTGGTATACTGAAGGCCGTTGTCGACGATTATATAATGACCGGACTCCCTATCGGTTCCAGAACGATCTCAAAAAAACAGGGAATGGATCTAAGCTCGGCAACGATAAGAAACGAGATGGCAGACCTTGAAGAACTCGGGTTTTTGGAGCAGCCTCATACGTCTGCGGGGCGCATACCCTCGCAAAAAGCCTACAGGTTCTATGTTGACAGGCTTATGAAAGTCGCAAAGCTCAACGAAACCGAGGCGAGCAGGATAAAAAGCTATTTTCAGGAGAAGATGGCGGAAGTCGAGCAGGTCATAGAAAAGGCGGCAAAAGTTCTTTCAGATACCACGCACCATATTTCAATGGTGCTACGCCCGCAGCTTAAAAGGTCAGTGCTCAAGCGTATACAACTCGTTAAGCTTACCGAAAAGAAAGCGATACTGCTGCTTGTAACTGACGCAGGGCTTGTAAACGATACGGTTATCTCAGTGCCCGAAGGGATATCCGTCAGCGACATCGAAATGCTGTCTAATATGCTGACAGACAAGCTTTCGGGAAAGACTCTCGAAGAAGCAGAGAGCGACCTCTCAGTATGCCTGCGCGAAAGGATATGCAATAACGGCGAATTTGTAGGAGACATAATAAAAGCAATAGATCTGAGCGTAGAACCTCAGGGGAAAAAAGGCATAGTTCTGGGCGGCACGGAAAACATAATAGATTTTCCTGAATATATGAGCGTGGAGAAAACAAAAAACTTTCTCGCCCTTCTTGAAACTAAAGATATGCTTTACGATATGATGAAAAAGGCGGCAAGCTTTGAGTTTTCCGTGACTATAGGCCGTGAAAACGAAGCTGAGGAATTGCATGATATGAGCGTTGTAACGGCAACTTATAAGGTGGAAGGGGAAACGCTCGGTTCCTTCGGTGTAATAGGTCCCACAAGGATGGATTATTCCAAGATTGTATCTATACTTGGCTATGTAGGCAACAGTTTAAACAGCATCCTTTCTAATTTTTTAGAGACGGATAAAGATTAAAGGCGGTGAATTGATTTGAGTGATAGCAGATTTGATGAGCGTCCGCAGTCGGAGTACGACAAGGAAAATTCAGTAGACGTTGAAACAGCTGCGCCAAAAGAAACTGAAAAAGAATTAAAAAGTGAGGAAACTGTAACCGAAGAAAAGAAGGCTTCGGCGAAAAGCCATAAGAGCAAAGAAACAGCAAAGCTGGAGGAAGCGCTCATTGCCGCGATAGCGGAGCGGGATTCGTATAAAGACAGTTATCAGCGCACGTTCAGCGACTACAATAACTATAAAAAAAGAAATCAGATGCTGGCGGCTCAGGCGATGAAGGCGGGCGCCGGCGAGGTATTGGAAAAGATATTGCCTGTTATAGATAACTTTGAAAGGGCTATCGAACACGTAAACGGGGAAGACGCAGACCCTTTGGCGCAGGGCGTTCTTATGGTCTATAAGCAGCTTATCGACATCATGACCGGATTTGGGGTTACGGAGATACCCGCGCTGGGGAAAGTGTTCGATCCCAATCTGCATCACGCTATACAGCATGCGGAAACTAAAGAGGGCGAAACCCCGGGAACCATTTCCGCGGTTGCGCTGAAAGGGTATATGCAGGGCGATAAGGTATTGCGCTACAGCATGGTAATTGTAAATAAATAATATATTTTTAATAGGAGGATAAAAACTATGGGCAAGATTATAGGTATCGATCTGGGAACGACAAACTCGTGCGTTGCCGTCATGGAAGGCGGAGAGCCGACAGTTATAGCGAACGCTGAAGGCAGCAGGACCACTCCTTCGGTAGTAGCATTTTCAAATACCGGCGAAAGGCTTGTAGGTAAGGTCGCGAAAAACCAGGCGATAACGAATCCTGACAGGACCATAAGCTCTATAAAAAGGGATATGGGCAGTGACAGGAAAATAAAGATAGATAATAAGTCATATACTCCGCAGGAAATATCTGCGATGATACTGCAGAAGCTTAAAACCGATGCTGAAGGTTATCTTGGCGAAACGGTTACAGACGCTGTAATCACGGTTCCCGCGTATTTTTCTGACAGCCAGAGGCAAGCCACAAAGGACGCGGGAAAAATAGCGGGGCTCAACGTTTTAAGGATAATAAACGAACCAACCGCAGCTTCGCTTGCGTACGGCATCGATAAGGAAGAAGAGCAGAAAATCTTGGTCTACGACCTCGGCGGCGGCACGTTCGACGTTTCCATACTGGAGATAGGCGACGGTGTCTTTGAAGTGCTGGCGACGAACGGAAACACGCGCCTCGGCGGCGATGACTTCGACCAGAGGGTAATGGACTATATAGTATCCGAGTTCAGGAAGTCGAGCGGTATCGACATATCAAAAGACAAGATGGCTATGCAGCGCATAAAGGAAGCGGCGGAAAAGGCGAAGATAGAGCTGTCAGGCGTGATGCAGGCAAGTATCAACCTTCCGTTTATAACAGCGGACGCAACGGGCCCGAAACACCTCGACATGACGATTACAAGAGCAAAATTCGACGAGCTAACAGCCGATCTCGTGGAGATGACAGTCGAACCCACTAAGAAGGCAATGGCCGACGCGGGCATTAAGCCTTCAGATCTTAAAAAGATAATACTCGTCGGCGGGTCGACGAGGACCCCGTCTGTTCAGGAAAAGGTTAAGTCTCTAACAGGCAAAGAGCCGTTCAAGGGCATAAATCCCGATGAATGCGTAGCTTTAGGCGCCGCCATACAGGCGGGCGTTATAGGCGGAGAAGTAAACGATATAGTGCTGCTCGACGTTACCCCGCTTTCGCTCGGCATCGAGACACTGGGAGGAGTTTCAACGAGGCTTATTGAAAGGAATACTACAATTCCGACAAAGAAGAGTCAGGTGTTCTCCACTGCCGCAGACGGGCAGACGAGCGTTGAGATACATGTTCTTCAGGGCGAGCGCGAGATGGCTGCGCATAACAAGACTCTGGGAAGGTTCAACCTTACGGGCATACCGCCTGCTCCGAGAGGCATGCCGCAGATAGAAGTAACGTTCGATATCGACGCAAACGGTATCGTGCACGTTTCCGCCAAAGACCTGGGAACCGGCAATGAGCAGAAAGTAACGATAACCGCTTCAACGAATATGTCAAAAGACGATATCGATAAAGCCGTTAAAGACGCGGAGAAGTTTGCCGCTGCCGACAAACAGGAAAAAGAGAGGGTCGAAATAAGGAATAACGCGGACGCGCTTATATTCCAGACCGAGAAGACGCTCAAAGACCTGGGAAGCAAGGTCAGCAGCGAAGACAAGGGCAAGATAGACGCTGAGATCTCCAACGTAAGGAGCGCTCTTTCGGGCACTGACAACAGCGCCATTAAAGCCGCAGCTGATAAGCTATCGCAGGTATCCTATGACGCGTTCGGAAAGATCTACTCGCAGGCGAACGCCCAGGCAAACTCGGCAAATATGGGAGGCGGAGCGGGAGGCGCAGAGCAGCAAAAGCCTAAAGATGATGTTGTCGACGCAGAATACGAAGTAGTTGACGACGATAAAAAACAAGAATAATATAAGCTACATAACATCATAAAGCCAAAGCGGCAGCGCCGCTTCGGGTTAAGCCAAAACGGATCTGCCACTTTGGGTAAACCAAAGCGGCTTACCGTTTTGGCTTTTCGGGTGTAAAAACCGATAATAAACTTATATTTAGGCGGTGTCGATATTTTGGCGGAAAAAAGAGACTATTACGAGATTCTGGGTATTGATAAAAACGCTTCTCCTGAAGATATTAAAAGGGCATATCGGAAACTAGCTAAACAACATCACCCCGATGTAAACGAAAATAAAGAAGAGTCTTCCGAAAAATTTAAGGAAGCAAGCGAGGCTTATTCAGTTCTCAGTGACGAGAATAAAAGAAAACAATACGACATGTTCGGCCATTCGGCTTTCGATCCGGCCGCCGGTGGAGCCGGCTTCGGCGGGTTTGAGGATTTCATGGGCGGCTTCGGCGATATATTCGATTCTTTCTTCGGAGGCGGCTTCGGGGGAGGGAGAACGGCGAGAAGGAACGGCCCTGTCCGCGGCAGCGATCTGCGCGCAGAAGTTTCCATAACCTTCGAAGAGGCGGCGTTCGGCACGGCAAAAGAGATACAGCTAAACAAGAATGTTACGTGCGAATCATGCGGGGGAACAGGAGCAAAAATTGGAACAGAAACTAAAACATGTTCCGTCTGCGGGGGAACGGGACAGATAAGGCAGCAAAGGAACACTGCTTTCGGCAGTTTTGTCAACGTAGTAGACTGCCCTGATTGCGGTGGTAAAGGAACTATAATAGGCGACCCCTGCCCTGATTGCAGCGGGCGCGGCATACAGAAAAAGCTTAAGAAGCTCAAATTCAATATTCCCGCAGGTATAGACGATTCTCAGATATTGACGCTGCGAGGCGAAGGCGCCGCGGGGCAGCGCGGCGGCCCTGCAGGCGACCTTCAGATATATATTTACGTTGAACCCCATAAGTTCTTCAAACGCGAAGGATACGACCTGTATCTGGAAATGCCTGTTTCTTTTGCAGACGCGGCGCTCGGAGCGGATCTCGTCGTTCCAACGTTGGAAGGCAAAGCAAAATATAAGATAAACGAAGGCACGCAGACGGGAACGGTATTCAGGCTAAAAGATAAGGGCATACAATATTTAAATTCAAATAAAAAGGGAAGCCTTTACGTATCGATAAAAGTAGAGGTGCCTAAAAAGCTTTCGGAAAAAGAGAAAACTCTCTTAAAGGAATTCGATAAATCCACTAAAGATAAAAAAAGCTTTTTCGAGAGGGTAATGGGCGTTTAAATGGATTGGAACCTTATCTGTATTGAGACAAAAGAAGATGCCGCCGATATCGTATCGTCAATAATGATCGACGCCGGCGCCGGCGGGGCGGAAATTGAAGGAGGCAGCGCGATCCCCGCGCTGTTTGATGAATACAGACCGGAGTTACACGTATCCGGAAATGTTATTGTAAAGGCGTATTTTGGAGAAGACGGGTTCGAAGGGACCGTATCATATATAGAAGATCGTTTGGAAAGATTAAAGCATTCTGCGGAAATCGATACCGGAACTCTTAATATTACTGTAAATATGATTCCAGATACTAACTGGAACGAAAACTTCAGAAAGCATTTCACAGCTTTCAGGGCAGCGGGGAACATAGTCATAAAACCTTCTTGGGAAAACTATAAAGCTGAAGATAGAGACATTGTATTGGAGCTGGACCCCGGAATGGCATTCGGCTCCGGGGTGCATGAGACTACCCGTATGTGCCTTGAACTGATACAGAAATATATTGTTCCTGAAGCAAAAGTTCTTGACGTAGGCTGCGGTTCCGGGATACTCGGCATTGCCTGCGCAAAACTCGGCGCAGGCAAAGTACTTGCGCTCGATAATGATCCGGTATGCGTTAAAGTTGTAAGGGATAACGCGGCGGCCAACAATGTTGAAATAGAAACACGTCAATCCGACTTGCTGAGCGGCGCTGGGGAAGGAAAATATGATATTATTACTGCAAACATCGTTGCCGATATAATCATACGGCTTAATGCAAATATTGCAAAGTACATGGAGCCAAAGGCAGTATACATTATTTCAGGCATAATAGAGGACAGGCTTGATGAGGTAAAACTCTCACTCGAAAATAACGGATTTAGTATACTCGAGGTAATGAGCATGGGTGACTGGCGCGCGATCGCCGCCCGTTTGAAAGGCGCCACAAATTGAAGACCGTATCAATTATTACGCTGGGCTGCAAAGTCAACGCATATGATTCCGCGTTTATGCAGGAGCTTTTTTTAAAGAATGGATATTCCGTAGTCGGTTTCGGTGAGCCTGCAGATATCACGGTCGTCAATACATGCACGGTAACTTCGGTTGCGGATAAGAAATCAAGAAGCGCCATAAGGAAAGCTGCAAAAACAGGAAATGTGATAGTTGCGGGATGCCTCGCTCAGAAGCACTCGGAAGAATTGCTGCGTACGGATGGCGTAAGCGCCGTAATAGGCACAGACGAACGTGGCGATATCGTTTCAATTGCTGAGAGGCTTCTTTCGGGCGAAAAAAATATAGATTTGACCCATGGGCTCGAAAGCTGCGCATTCGAGCCTATGAATATAAGCGCTCCTTCTGAGAGGACGCGCGGTATAATAAAAATACAGGAAGGCTGTAATAATTTTTGCAGTTATTGCATAATACCGTACGTCAGAGGGCGTTCACGTTCAAGGCGGTTAGACGATATCGTTAGAGAAGCCAGCGAGCTTGCTGGGGCCGGAGTTAAAGAGATCGTACTTACAGGTATACATATAGCCTCATATTCCGATGACGGCTTATCGCTCGGGGATGTAATATGCGAACTCGATAAAACAGGAATGCGCATAAGGCTGGGCTCTATAGAGCCCGGTTACCTTGATGAGTCATTTATAAAACAGGCGGCGTCGGCAAAAAACTTGTGCCCGCATTTTCACCTTTCCCTGCAAAGCGGCTCTGAAAACGTTCTTAAGAGAATGAACCGAAAATACACGCCGGATGAATATGCTGGCTTTACCGGACTGCTGAGAAAGTATTATGAGGATCCCGCGATAACAACGGATATTATCGCGGGCTTTCCGGGCGAAACAGAGCAGGAACATAAGGAAACAGAAGCGTTCATCGAAAGAATAGCATTTTCCAGGGTTCACGTGTTCCCCTTTTCTGCAAGGGAAGGAACAAAAGCTTTTGATATGCAGCCCAAAGTGCCAAAACATATTGCCAAAGAGCGTGCCCTTGAGCTCATAGCTCTGGGCGATAGTCTCGAAAAAACATATATCAGAAATCTTATGGGAAAAACCGCGGAAGTATTGTTTGAAGACGGATCAAAGGAATTCCCGGGATGCCTCGAGGGATATTCTGAGCGGTACGTGCGGGTTGCCGCAGAAGCGCAAAATAATGAGCTGAAAACCGTTGTTATGAAAAAGGTCAGCGGTAAAGTAATATACGGAGCTTAAAGGAGATTGTGAATGAAAGATTGCCTGTTTTGCAAAATAGCTGCGGGCGAGATACCATGCAGCAAGGTTTATGAAAATGAAACAGTGGTCGCCTTCCACGATATCGACGGGAAAGCGCCTGTGCACGTGCTCATAATGCCGAAAAAACATATAGCATCCGTCGCGGAAACTTCCGAAAAAGATATGGTGATATATGCGGATATAATGCGAGCGGCTAAAAAGCTTGCCGCTGAACTCGGGCTGAGAGATGGCTTCAGGCTGGTGGCCAATACCGGAAAAGACGGCGGCCAGTCCATACCGCATCTGCACTTTCATCTGCTCGGCGGGCGGCAGCTTGCGTGGCCTCCGGGCTGACCGGGCAGCCGAAACGCAATAGGGCGCGTCACGTCCTGAAATAAGACAACGGATGCACGTCGTGTATCTCTTTCGGGTACCGGTCGTATACCTGGGGCTTTAAGAGCGAAGCGCGTATCACGGCTTCCGGGCCGTACCGTTTTATGATATCATCCTTCGCGAACTCGAGGTTTTGCGACCTCGATCTCTCCATGTCGAAGAAAGAAAGCTGCACGTATCTGTCTATAACTGAAAGATTGGCAAGCCTTATGCCTATGGCGCGTATCGGGCGCTGCCCCGCGTCCCAGTTGCTTTTATACAGCGCCATGGCGCATCGCGCGATCTCCCCAGATATATATGTCTCTCTTGGCAGCGTTGCCTGCCTCGTTATCGATTCAAGCTTATTGTCGCGCAGAAATATAGCTACGACTTTCCCCTGAAGCATCTTATTTCTCGCGCGCTGCGCGACCATCTCGGAAAGTATCAAGAACGCCTCCCAGACCTGCCCGTCGTTTATCAGGTCGCTCTTAGTCGTCATGCTGTTTCCTATACCTTTGACGCCCAGTTGATACTCGACGCTCTTTACGGGCGAATCGTCGCAGCCCGCGGCAAAGCTGTGCAGCGTAAGCCCGTTTTTTCCGAGCAGCAGCTTTAAGAACGGGGGAGGAGCGTTTGCTATATCTCCTATGGTATTTATGCCCGCTCTTTCGAGACGGTTACATGTGGCCCTGCCCACATACATGAGATCGCGCGCAGGGAGCGGCCATACAAGCTGCCGGTAGTTCTCCCTGCTTACAACAGTGACCGCGTCGGGCTTTTTATAGTCGCTGCCCAGCTTGGCGAATACCTTGTTCCACGAAACGCCCACCGATATGGTAAGCCCGGTCTCCTTCTTTACGGTCTGCCTTATTTCATCTGCGACGCGGTCCCCGAAATTTTCGCTCCTGATAAACGGCGTTAAGTCAAGCCAGCATTCGTCTATGCCGAAAGGCTCTATGTGCCCGGTATAGCGCTCATATATATCCCTTACGGTATCCGACATCCGCATGTATAACGGATAATCGGGAGGTATAGTAACAAGGCCGGGGCAAAGAGCCTGCGCCTGCCACAGCGGATAACCAGTTTTTACGCCCATACGCTTGGCTAACTGGTTTATTGCAAGTATTATTCCGTGGCGCTTTGAAACATCCCCGCATACGGCCACCGGGCTTCGTAAAAGGTCAGGCCTTGCAAGGCATGACGCGGAAACGAAAAAACTATTAAGATCGCAGTGTAAAACTATTCTGTCCATATTAAACGAACATACGTTCTATTAATATTATAGAATGCGAACGAATGTTCTGTCAAGATGTATTATATGCCGATATCGTGATAATATTATATGGCAGAAAACGTATATTTCCGAATGTTAATAAATTTGTAAACATTAATAGAGGTACATATAGTATAATATTTTACTACGGAGCAATTTACGGAGGATTAGCAGTGAATATAAAAAAAGCGGTCATTCCGGCTGCCGGACTTGGAACTAGATTTTTGCCGGCAACCAAGGCGCAGCCCAAAGAGATGCTGCCTATAGTGGATAAACCGACTATACAATATATCGTGGAAGAAGCTATAAGCGCCGGGATAGAAAGCATTCTTATTATAACAGGCCGCGGAAAAAGGAATATAGAAGACCATTTCGATAAATCATACGAGCTTGAATCCGAGCTTCAAATAAAGGGCAAATCCTCGCTTTTAAGCATAGTCGAGGATATTTCGAACCTTGTAGACGTGTACTATGTACGGCAAAAAGAAGCTAAAGGGCTGGGGCATGCTATAAGCTGTGCGCGTGCGTTTGTGGGAAACGAGCCGTTCGCTGTGCTTTTGGGCGACGATATAGTCGTTTCAGAAAAACCCGCGATAGGCCAGCTTATCAAAGTGTATTCCGAATTCAACAAAACCGTACTCGGCGTGCAAAGAGTACCTGGGTCTGAAGTCGATAAATACGGTATCGTGGACCCGGAAGTGAAATCTAAAGAATACCGCCTGCACAAAGTGGCTGATATGGTGGAAAAGCCGTCAATAAAAAACGCTCCTTCAAATATCGCTATTCTTGGCCGGTATGTAATAACTCCTGAAATATTTGATATATTGGAACATCAAAAACCGGGCAAGGGCGGGGAAATACAGCTTACGGATGCCCTTAAAACGCTTTGCGAAACACAGGGTATGTATGCATACGAGTTTGAAGGCAAAAGATACGACGTAGGGGACAAGCTTGGTTTTCTTAAAGCTACAGTCGAATTCGCTTTAAACCGCGATGACCTTAAAAATGAATTTACAAAATATCTTATCGATATCATGAAAGGGATAACAGAATGAGTGAGGTAAGAGACTTGGAATTGGCGTCTTCCGGTGAGATCAAGATCTCATGGGCGAGGAAAAACATGCCGGTATTATCATGTATAAAATCTTCTTTCGAAAAGGAAAAGCCTTTTTCAGGGCTCAATGTATCGCTATCGGTACATCTTGAAGCGAAAACCGCGTATCTTTGCCGCGTTCTTGAAGCGGGAGGGGCAAAGATGTCGGTTACCGGGTCGAATCCTCTTTCAACGCAGGACGACGTAGCGGCCGCTCTCGCAGCGGGAGGGATGGACGTATTTGCATGGCACGCGGCTTCGCCCGAAGAATACAGACGGCATATCTCTTTAGCGCTTGCCTGCTGCCCCGACGTTATGCTTGATGACGGCGCCGACTTAGGCGAAGCCTTGCATACGGGTGATAAAGAAAAATCGAAAAAACTCTTGGGCGCTTGCGAAGAAACTACTACCGGCGTTTTAAGATACAGGGCAAGAGAACGAGCGGGAACGCTTTTATTTCCCGTTATTGCCGTAAACGACGCGGATTGCAAGCATCTTTTCGATAACAGATACGGTACCGGCCAGTCTGTCTGGGACGGTATAATGAGGACGACGAATCTCGTAGTAGCGGGAAAGACGGTAGTCGTAGCGGGCTACGGATGGTGCGGCAAAGGCGTAGCTCTTCGCGCAAAAGGTCTGGGCGCCAAGGTGGTGGTTACTGAAGTCGATCCTATCCGCGCTATGGAAGCGGCTATGGACGGGTATTCGGTTATGACGATGGACGACGCCTCTTTCATCGGTGACATATTCGTAACTGTCACCGGTTGTAAAGACGTTATTATCGGCAGGCATTTTAAAAACATGAAAAACGGGGCTATGCTATCCAACGCAGGCCATTTTGACGTTGAAGTAAGCGTTGCGGAGCTCAAAAAAATAGCCGACAGCAGTTATACCGCGAGAAATAATATTACTGCGTATAAGCTGGGGGATAAAGAGCTTTATCTGCTTGCGGAAGGGCGGCTCGTAAACCTCGCCGCAGCAGACGGGCACCCGGCTGAAATAATGGACTTGAGTTTCTCGATACAGGCGCTTTCTTTAAAATATCTCGTCAATAATAAAGGCAAGCTTGAAAATAAAGTGTATAATGTGCCTAAAGAGATAGATGAGTATGTAGCCGGGCTAAAACTAAAAGCGATGGGTATAGAATACGACAGGTTGACCGGGCAACAACAGAAGTATATGTACGGAGAAAAGAAATGAATATCTGTATCAAAAACGGATTTTTAATAACGGCGGACAGTAATGACAGATGCCTTAAAGGGTGCGTTCATGTAAAAGACGATATCATCTCTTACGCTGGAAATGAAACGGATGCTCCTTCTTTTCAGGCTGACCGCGTAATAGACGCTAAAGGCGGTATCGTGTCTCCCGGGTTTATTGATACGCATACGCATATACCTATGAACCTCCTACGGGGTGCTGCCGACGATATGGCGCTTATGGACTGGCTTAATAATAAGATCTGGCCGGCGGAAGAGAAGCTCGACGAAGACGCTGTTTACTGGGGCACGATGCTGGGGATAGCGGAACTGGTTTCAGGCGGCGTAACATGCTTTTCGGATATGTATAACTTTACCGAAACTATAGCGCGAGCGGCAAACGAATCGGGCATAAGGGCGCTTATAGCTACCGCTATAGTCGATAACGACGGGCAGGGCGATCGACGTCTTAAAAAGGCTGAAGAACTTTTCGATATAGTAAAGGGCTATAAAAGGGTAAACGCCGCTATCGGGCCGCACGCTGAATATACCGTGAGCCCGGATATGTTCAAAAAGGTGCGGGATTGTGCATTAAGATTGAATTCAAGAGTCCACGTGCATATATCGGAAACAAAAGGAGAACATGATGGCTGCATATCGCGCCATGGTATGACCCCTATAGCGCTGATAAACAGCCTCGGGCTTACCGACTTCCACGTAATGGCTGCTCATTGCGTATGGGTCGAAGATGAAGATATTGAGATAATGGCTGAAAAAGCGATCAGCGTCATGTCTTGCCCGGGCAGCAATCTTAAGCTGGGGAGCGGTATCGCAAGAACCGCAAAGATGATTGAGACCGGTGTTAACGTAAGCTGCGCCACCGACGGCGCGGCGAGCAACAACAACCTCTCAATGATGGAGGAAATGACGCTTTTTGCGCTGCTGCAGAAAGGAATAAATCTGAACGCCGCGCTTATACCCGCCAAAACAGCGTTAAAAACCGCGACAATAAACGGCGCGAAAGCGCTTGGCTTGGACCGTATAACAGGCAGCCTTGAAGCGGGAAAGCAGGCGGATATCATCATTATAGATACGACAGGATTAAGATTTTGCCCCGAGACCGACCTGCTGAATCATCTGGTTTACAGCGGAAGCGATTCTGACGTCACTCTAACGATGGTCGGAGGAGATATATTATACGAAAGCGGCAGTATCACGTTCGCGGATGCGGAGGAAATAAAATCAAACGCCCGGCAATATTCTAAAAAAATATTGAAATAGTAGGGAGTAAAAATTGAAAATTTTAAAGCTTATATTCACAGCAATAATAATACTTGGAGTAATATCCGGCTGCACTCGTTTAAATCAGCCGGAGAATAACGTCGCGCCCGTACAATCTGCGGGAGGAGAGGCGCAGCCCGGAGAAAAAATAAACCTTAAGGATATAGTTATCGTTACTGAGCAGGACCAGACTGTCATCACATTATCGATGCTCAGCGGAAGCAGAAAAGCCGGTTATGCCGAATCCAAATTGACTAAACTGCCCGAATATGAGATTAAAGAGCTTGAGCAGCCCCAGAGGCTTATGATCAAGCTTCATGATATCAGCTTTTGGGATTATGAAGAGAAACCCGAGTGGGAATTTTCAAGTTTTGTGATGGGGCTTTTCAAAGAGGTCCCGGCTAACGACAACTCGCTTATCATATATATACAATTATCATGCAGTGCAGAATATACAGCCGAGGAATCTGAAGGGGACCTTATACTACGGCTTTCTCCCGGCGGACAAAACGACGGGCAGGGATATTTCTGTTTATCTAATTCGTTTTCCGAGTATCAGGACGGAACGTGGCCGAAGAGCGTTGAAATGACTCCGGTATTATGCGTTGATCTTAAAAACGTTTTGCTTATTTCCAGGCCTTTCGATACCGAAGAGGAAGCAAAAGCTTTTAAAGACGCCGCAACAGAGGAACTTAAGCTTGTTTTACCGGATAACGAGGTTTACGTAGCTCAGCTTGGAAAAGATATACTACCTGACTATTCCAGCAAAGATTTCTCTGCCTCTGTCGGAAAGAGCGTAGTAATGAAACAGGGCGTATTGATGGATACCGCATTACTGCTTCAAAACGGAAAGTATCTTGCCGCCGCTTCAGACGGAAGGATAGTGTTTTCAAGAAGATACGCTTCCGACGAACCGGGTATATATCCGTATTCGGAAAAACTTTGGATACTCGATACTAACGGCAGGATGCAGAGTATAGACGTTCCGGATTTTTATTCTATTGAAAAAGCCGGGTTTTCTCCTGAGGGCAATTATTTGGGCATACTCGACGTATCCATCGATAGCAGGGTCCTTTACGTATATGATTTTACTTCCGGCGAACTTATAAATCTTGGCGAAGAGGGATTCGGCGATACGTATTCATTCGCGTGGTCAGACTTTAACGATACTATCTATGCAGTGACAGGTTATGAGCCAACTAAACTGATGTCATGCAAATTTTCTTATGACGGTACGCCAATAATAGAATCGGTTGAAGATAACCTCGGATCAGGAGGAAAGATTAGTGTCTCGCAGGGAAGGCTATTCATATCTGATAACACCGGCGGTGCAGGTAAAATATATGTAATGGATACCGAACGTCGTGAAATAACCAGCGGTACGGATTTTTCAATTTCTCCTGATGGAAAAAAGATGCTTGTGCTTGAATCGCGTTCTTCAGGAGACGAAGAAGTACTGACCAGCCTTAAATTGTGCGATATAGTATCGGGAAAATCGAATTATATTGCGGAAAATGCAAGTATAGCGAGCTTTTATTTTTCACAAAACGGCGGCAAAGTATATTATATGGACGAGTCCGTTAGCGAGCCATCCGGTGAATACAGTTACGGGCTGTTTTCGTATGATATCGCTACTAACGTTAGCTTACAGATAGCGCTCTGCAACACGGGAAATTTTGCCTTGTCGCTCGATTCGGGCGAGATATACCTTATTTACCTGATAAACGACGTCGATAACAGCTTTTATGCTACATATACTTACGATCTGAATAAATGAACGGAGGAAATTGATTAATGCTTGTCCCGATTTCCGAGGTGGAAAGAATAGCCGCGCTGTCAAGGCTTAGTTTCACCGAAGACGAAAAAAAAGAGTATCAGCGCCATCTCGAAGCAATACTCATAACAGCGAAAAAACTTGGAGAGCTCGACACACAAGGCGTACCGCCTACAGCGCATATACAGGGCATTTCTAACGTCTTAAGGGAGGACGTCGCCGGTGTAAGCATAGATAACGAGCTATTGACGTCAAATGCGCCCCAAAGAGATAACGGTTGTTTTATAGTTCCAAAGGTAGTTGAGTGAGGTATCGGTATTGAGATTACATGAGATGACAATAAAGCAGATATCAGAAGCATTAGCTAAAAAAGAGCTCAAGTCTTATGATCTGGTATCTGATCTTTTAAACAGGATCGATGCATTAGAGCCGAAAATAAAGGCTCTTAACTTTGTTTGCAGGGAGACTTCGATTAAAGAGGCAAAAGAATCGGACGACAGGCGCTCTAAAGGAACGCCTCTTGGCTTATACGACGGCATCCCGGTCATTATCAAAGACAATATGTGCACAAAAGGCATAAAGACCACGTGTTCTTCGAAGATACTCGAAAACTTTGTCCCGCCGTATGACGCACATGCAGTCGAGCTGCTCAAAGGCAAAGGTATCATAATACTCGCAAAATCAAATCTTGACGAATTTGCTATGGGTTCTTCCACAGAGAACAGCGCATTTCATACAACGGCGAATCCCTGGGATCTGGATAAGGTGCCCGGCGGCTCGTCAGGGGGAAGCGCCGCGGCTGTAGCCTCAATGATGGCGCCTTTAGCCCTCGGCTCTGACACGGGGGGCAGCATAAGGCAGCCGGCGTCTTACTGCGGCGTAGTCGGCTTCAAGCCCACATACGGCGCGGTATCGCGCTACGGGCTAATCGCCTTCGCTTCCTCGCTTGACCAGATAGGCCCAATAACGCGCAGCGTAGAAGATTCTGCGTTGGCGCTTAACGCCGTATGCGGGCACGACAGGCGAGATTCAACGTCGGTAGATAATGAATACCCCGACTATACAAAGGCTATAGGAAAGGACGTAAAAGGCATGAAAGCCGGTCTGCCAAAAGAATATCTATCCGACTCGCTTGACAGCGATGTAAAAAAATCTGTCGAATCAGCAGTTAAAACTTTTGAAGAACTTGGAGTTGCGGTGGAGGAGACGTCGCTGCCCACGTTCGATTACGCCCTGTCGGCATATTATATAATCTCATCTGCAGAAGCAACGTCTAATCTTTCGCGGTACGACGGCGTCAAATACGGCTTTCGCGCGAAAGGATACGACGGCATAGTCGATATGTATATAAAGACGCGCAGCGAAGGATTCGGCGCTGAAGTCAAGCGCCGCATAATGCTCGGCAACTATGTATTGAGTTCAGGCTATTACGACGCGTATTACTTAAAAGCGCTTAAAGTAAGGACGCTAATAAAACGCGATTTTGACAGGCTGTTCGGTAAGTACGACTTCATAATATCTCCCGCGGCGCCTGCGCCTGCGTTTAAGGCCGGAGAGAAGAGCGATCCGATGCAGATGTACCTTACCGATGTATACACGGTCCCGGTAAATATCGCGGGGCTTCCCGCAATATCGCTGCCCTTCGCGCTGAGCACGCATGGGCTGCCGATAGGGATACAACTTATAGGCAGACAAATGGGGGAAGAGGCGCTGCTGAGCGCGGCATACGCTCTTGAACAGGCTATTCCTTCTATAGGCGCTCCTTCATTTGCGGGAGGTGACAACTGATGGATTTTGAAACTGTCATCGGCCTTGAAGTGCACGTTGAGCTTGCCACTGCCTCAAAGATATTCTGCCCGTGTGAAAACAAGTTTGGCGGAGAGCCGAACACCCATTGCTGCCCGATATGCACAGGCATGCCCGGCGTTCTTCCCGTACTCAATAAAAAAGCGGTCGAATTCGCAGCCAAAGCGGGACTTGCCACAAACTGCAGCATAGCTAATTTTTCGAAAATGGACAGAAAAGGCTACTATTATCCGGACCTGCCGAAGGCTTACCAGATATCTCAGTTCGACCTGCCGATCTGCAAAGGCGGTTACATCGATATAAAGGCCGGGGCTATTGAGAAACGCGTCAGGATAACCCGTATACACATGGAAGAGGATGCTGGTAAACTGCTGCATGAAGCCGGGGCAGGTACTGCTGTCGATTATAACCGTTGCGGCGTGCCGCTTATAGAAATAGTCACGGAACCCGACCTTCGAAGCGCCGAGGAAACAAAAGTGTTCCTTGAAACGCTTAAGAGCATTATGCAGTATACCGGCGTTTCAGACTGCAAGATGCAGGAGGGCTCGCTGCGCTGCGACGTGAACATATCAGTGAGGGAAGCGGGAAGCGGCGTGCTCGGAACGCGTACCGAGATGAAAAATCTTAACAGCTTTTCCGCAGTCTACAGGGCAATAGAAGCTGAAAGCAAAAGGCAGATAGATTTGATTAGCGAGGGCGGAAAAATAGTTCAGGAGACAAGGCGTTTTGACGACGCTAAAGGTAAAAGCTACGCCATGCGCAGCAAAGAAGAAGCGCATGATTACAGATATTTCCCCGACCCGGATCTTGTTCCAATAGTCCTGACTGACGAACAGATAAAGGCATTTATAGACAGCCTGCCCGAACTTCCTGCAGTTAAAAAGCAGCGGTATATAAAAGAACTTGGCCTTCCGGAATATGACGCGGGCGTACTTATTGCCGAAAAGGCGATAGCGGACTTTTTCGACGAGTGCCTGAAAAGCTACGGTGACGCTAAGAAGCTTAGCAATTTTATTATGACAGATCTATTAAGGCTGCTCAAAGATGAAGGAAATGCGGCTGAGGATAATCCCGTTAAGCCTGAATACCTTGTAAAGACGCTCAAACTTATTGACGGAGGCAAGGTGAACATCACCGTAGGAAAGTCGGTATTCGAGGAAGTCTTTAAAACAGGGGAAGACCCGGAGGCAATAGTTAATAAGAAAGGCCTTTCGCAGCTTAACGATTCCGGAAAGATACGCGATATGGTCAAAGACATTATTGCGAACAATCCGGGGCCTGTTGCCGATTTCAAAGGCGGCAAACAAAAGGCGCTCACGTTCTTCGTAGGACAGCTAATGAAGGCCACGAAAGGCCAGGCAAATCCGCAGATAGTTAACGAGATTGTGCTGGAAGAGTTAAAAAAAGCATGCGAATAGGTAAGCTTACAAATGAACAGCTGAAATGCGTTGTGCTGTCGAAGCTGCATGCTAAACGCGATGTGCTTCTTCGTTCGGGAATAGGGGAAGATTGCGCGGCGCTCGATTTTAACGGCGAAGCGTGCGTTATGTCCACCGACCCGATAACAGGAGCTGCGAAAAATATCGGTCAGCTTGCTATAAAAATATCATGCAACGACGTGGCTTCTTCGGGCGCGCAGCCGGAGGCGGCGCTTGTTACGCTGCTTATACCTCCGCACAGCACATTAGAAGAAGTAGAAAAAGTCATTGACGGCCTTGCAAACGAAGCGGACGAGCAGGGCATAGACATAATAGGCGGCCATACGGAAGTAACGGACGCAGTTACGAGGATAGTCGCTTCCACGACCGTAATTGGCAGGATAAGCAGCTCCCGGCTTATAAAGAGCGGCGGGGCTAAGACAGGCGACAGCATAATGATGACAGGGTACGCGGCTACAGAAGGAACCTATATCATTGCCACTGAGCGCAGGGACAGTTTAAAGGATATAATTACAGAAGACAACGAAAAGATTATTGAAACGCTGGGGAATAAGATAAGCGTCGTAAAAGAAGGCGTTATCGCCGGAGCCAATGGCGCTACGGCTATGCATGACGTTACTGAAGGCGGCGTATACGGCGCCGTTTACGAGTTATGCGAAGCTTCGGGAGTCGGGTGCGAGCTTTATACAGAGAAGATACCTCTACTCGATATCACGAAAAAGATCTGCTCTCATTTAGGCATAAACCCGTACAGGCTCATCGGGAGCGGAAGCATGCTTATAACTACTGCTGCTCCCGACCATATGCTGACCGAGCTTAAAAAGGCGGGAATCGTCGCTGCCGTTATCGGCAGAATAACCGGAAAAGGTATTTATATTCTTGAAAATGGGAATAAGATGCCGCTCGATCCTCCTAAAGCCGACGAGCTGTTTTCGATTTGATCATTAAGCTACAATTATTTGGAGATATGCTGGCAAACGGCAGAAAACAGAACCATTTTATGAAAAAACAGCGTAATTTCAAGTTTTTTAATGAAATCGCTTATTTTTTTGCGTACATTGTGCTATAATCTTTTATTATCTAAGAATAGAAGGCGGGAGAAACAGATTGCTCAGCATGACGGGCTTCGGCAGGGCTGAAGCCGAACTTGACGGCAGAAAAGTAACGATAGAAATAAAAACAGTCAATCACAGGTTCCTCGATATCAATATCAGGATGCCCCGAACGCTCGGATTCGCGGAAGAGATGATCCGCAGGGCGATAAAGGACAATCTTGACAGAGGCCGTGTTGATGTTTTTATCAATTATACCGCTGCTTTCGATGAAACGAAAAAAGCAGTTCCCGATGTTGGGCTTATCAATTCTTACCTGTCGGCTGCGCGGCAGGCAGCGGATGCGGCAGGGCTCGAGGACGATCTCAAACTGTCGGATATTATCGCTATACCCGACGCTATTATAATAGAGGAAGCGCCTGAGGATGAAGAGAAACAATCGGGCCTTTTAAGGATTGCTCTTGATTCGGCGCTCGCCGCGCTTACCGATATGAGGAGGAAAGAAGGCGAAGAACTTAAAACCAGCATACTGGAGTGTCTTGACAGCCTTAGTGAAATCACCTCGTCTATAGATTCAAGAAAAGATACTGTTCCGAAAGAATACGCCGAAAAATTAAAACAGCGCATTTCAGAGCTGCTTGCGGGCGGCGATATGGACGAGGCGAGATTCAATACCGAAGTTGCATATATGGCGGATAAGGCGGATATAACGGAAGAGGTAGTCCGTCTCGGAACGCATTTAAAACAATTCAGGAACGCTGTTTCGGATAAGGCCGCAATTGGCAGAAAGCTTGATTTCATGGTGCAGGAGATGAACAGGGAATTAAATACTATTGGTTCGAAATCTCAGGATATGAACATTACAAACGCCGTGATCGATGGAAAAAGTATAGTTGAAAAAATACGCGAACAAGTACAGAATATCGAGTAATAATGGAGGTAGTTTATGGGTATCAGGCTTATAAACATAGGCTTTGGGAATATAGTGTCCGCAAACAGGCTGATCGCTATAGTCAGCCCTGAATCAGCGCCTATAAAACGCATAATACAGGAAGCCCGCCAGAAGGGCAATCTTATCGATGCAACATACGGCAGGAGGACAAGGGCTGTCATAATAACTGACAGCGATCATGTCATCCTTTCCGCGGTTCAGCCTGAGACCGTTGCTCACAGGCTTTCGGAAAAAGATATGGATATTGAGGAATAACAGATGGGTGAGGGGTTGCTTATTATCCTTTCCGGCCCTTCCGGTGCCGGAAAAGGTACGGTCTGCGACGCGCTTATGAAACACAGATCGGACATTGTCCTTTCGGTTTCATGTACGACTCGCGGAATAAGGCCGGGTGAATTTGAAGGGGTCGATTATCATTATAAAACAAAAGATGAGTTTGAAGAACTCATAAAAAAGGGAGAGTTTTTGGAGTATGCCAACGTTTACTCCAATATGTACGGCACACCTAAAAGCTTTGTTATGGAAAAACTGTCGGAAGGCCGCGATGTGCTTCTCGAAATAGACGTTCAGGGAGCGCTGAAAGTAAAAAAGAGTTTCCCGGACGGCGTTTTCCTGTTTCTCATACCTCCTTCGATGGAGGCGCTTGAGAAGAGGATACGCCGGCGCGCTACCGAGACGGAGAAGCAGATAAAGATGAGGCTCGGCAAGGCTGCCGGAGAAATGCATAAGATGAACGAATACGATTATGTTTTAGTCAACGATGATGTTGACAGGGTCGTCCGCAGCATTGAATGTATTATAAGCGCAGAAAAGCTCAGAGTTAAAAGAAACATTGAAAAATATAAACATTTAAGGAATGGTGAAGATATATGATGTACCCGGGAGTAAGCGAACTTAAAGATAAGGCGGATTGCAGATATACTTTAGTAATAGAATCAGCCAAACGGGCAAGGCAGCTTGTGGATGGCGCCGAGCCTTTGACCGAAGCGCAGGAATCGAACCCCGTTTCGCAGGCCGCTAAAGAGATCTATTACGACAAGATAACTTATATAGCTTCTGAGGAAGTCTGACAGATGCCCAAAACAGTCATCCTGGGCGTGTCGGGGGGCATAGCGGCATATAAGGCGGCATATCTTACCAGCCTTCTTAAAAAAAGAGGTTACGACGTAAGCGTGATACTTACAAAGAACGCTCAGGAGTTTGTAACACCGCTGACGTTTGAAACGCTGTCCGGAAACCAGGCAGTCACGGATACCTTTGAAAGAAACGGCTTATACGATGTAAAACATGTCTCGCTGGCAAAGAAAGCGGACATGTTTATTGTTGCGCCCGCTACCGCAAATATCATTGGAAAGATAGCGTCGGGTATTGCAGATGATATGCTGACGACCACGCTTCTCGCCGTAAAGTGCCCCGTTGTTATTGTGCCGGCAATGAATACCGCAATGTACGAAGACGCCTCTGTTCAAGCCAATATTACTGTTTTGAAAAACAGGGGATACCATGTCATGGACACAGGCGAAGGAATGCTGGCATGCGGCGATACGGGTACTGGCAGGATGAAAGAGCCTCTGGAAATAGCAGATTACATCGAGAAGGTGTTTCTTTCGTTATACGATATGCATGGTATAAATGTAATTGTCTCAGCCGGGCCCACGCGTGAAGCAATAGACCCAGTGCGTTATCTGTCAAATTATTCTTCGGGTAAAATGGGGTACGCGATTGCGCAGGCCGCTCTTGACAGGGGCGCCGGCGTTACGCTGGTTTCAGGGCCTGTGGACTTAGATCCTCCGGCAAAAGCAAGCGTAGTAAATGTCGTTTCGGCAAAAGAGATGGCTGACAGCATTCTTCCATTGTCTGAAAACGCGGATATTATAATCATGACGGCCGCTGTCGCGGACTACACACCCGCAAGTTATTCTTCCGAGAAGATAAAAAAGGGCGGCGATATGACCCTTTCTTTGATAAAAACCACAGATATTTTAAAAGAACTTGGAGCAAGAAAAAGAGATCGGATACTTATCGGCTTTGCTGCGGAAACGCAGGATACGGAGCAAAACGCAGCTTCGAAATTGGAATCAAAGAATCTTGATATGATAGCCCTTAACGACGTCTCTAGGAAAGACGAGGGATTTGGTTCTGAAAACAACAACATTAAATTATTTTTTGCGGACGGTAGGGTTATCGATCTGGGAAGCGATACAAAAAAATCTCTCGCGAAGCGCATAGTGCAGGAAGCTTATGAACTGTATTTGAAACTTGAACGGAGGTAAACCATGTTTGCCCGAGTCATCGTCGATATCGTTCATTCGAACGTGGACAGGCTATTCGAATACCGCGTGCCGGACGGGATGAAACTTGATTTAGGATACCGCGTAAAAGTCCCGTTCGGGAAAGGGGACTCTTTGCGCGAAGGGTATGTGCTTGGCCTGTCGGAGCAGTGCGGGTTCAAAGGGAATATCAAATCGATCTCATCAGTCATTTCTGATTTCCCGGCGTTGACGGCCGGTCAGATAAAGCTTGCGGAAACAATGCAGCGTTATTTTCATACGACGCTTTCGGTATGTTTACGGTTGATGTTTCCGGCTGAGATGCGCGGAGGCAGGGTCAAAGATAAATTTGAGCGTGAAATAGTATTTTCTCTGCCTGAAGAAGAATACGATAAAGCGATCGCCTTGTTTTCGGCCGGTACAGGCAGGATAAAGTCTCCCCGGCAGCTTGAAGTGCTTCGCATTATGCATGAACGCGGAAGGATGAAAACTAAGGAACTTGAAATATTACTGCCGGGCAGCGGATCCGCAAGGGACGCGCTGATAAAGAAGGGTTATCTCGCCGCCGAGCAGATAAACGCTTTTCGAAGCCCTAAAAGGACACAGGAGATCGAAAAGGAGTTTGATCTGAGCTTTGACCAACTGCACGCATATCATACGATATCCGCGGAAAAGGGCAAATACCTGCTTCACGGAGTTACAGGCAGCGGAAAAACGGAAGTATATATAAAACTTGTACAGGACTGCCTTGGGCGCGGCGAGAGCGCTATAGTGCTCGTACCTGAAATATCGCTGACCCCTCAGCTGGTAGCGATGTTTGAGAGGCGCATAGGCGAGCATATATCGGTATATCATTCTACATTATCGGCCGGCGAGAGATATGACGAGTGGAAGCGGATGGTCATTGGCGAGTCGAGGGTCGTTATAGGTGCAAGGTCGGCCATATTCGCTCCGCTGCGTAATACTGGTATCATAGTAATCGACGAGGAGCACGAAACAAGCTACAGGTCAGACATACACCCGCGATATACGGCGCATGAGATAGCGAGGATGCGCGCGAATATCGAAGGTTCGTCGCTGCTGCTCGCCTCGGCTACGCCGTCGGTGGAGAGCTATATAAAAGCTAAAAACGGAATATACAAGCTCGTAGAAATGCCGAACAGGCTATTTGGGCTTAAGCTTCCCGAAATGATAACCGTTGATATGCGCGAAGAGATAGTCAGCGGAAACAGGACCGTCCTTTCGGGCCTGCTCTACAACGAAATGAAAACCGCTTTATCTGCTGGAAAGCAGATCATGCTGTTTTTGAACAGGAGGGGTTATTCGACTTTCGTTATGTGCAGGGGCTGCGGATATGTTGAATACTGCGACAGATGTGAAGTATCGATGACATATCACTCCAGCTGCGAAGCGCTGATATGCCATTACTGCGGCAGAAAGAGGAGTCTTCGCGATACGTGCCCGTCATGCGGAAAAAAATATTTAAAACAGTTCGGTATAGGAACTCAGCAGGTCGAGGACCAGGTAAAAAAACTGTTTCCGCAGGCACGCGTGCTGCGTATGGACCTCGATACCACCAGAAACAAGGACTCTCACCTTAAAATATACGAGCAGTTTAAGGAGCATAAAGCCGATATACTGATAGGGACTCAGATGATAGCAAAAGGGCTCGACTTTGACAAAGTATCGCTTGTAGGCGTAGTCTCCGCAGACAGCTCGCTTCATATACCCGATTACCGCAGCCCGGAAAAGACATTTGCGCTTTTGGAACAGGTAGCGGGCAGGGCGGGGCGCAAAGATCCCGGGAAAGTAATAGTTCAGACATATTCGCCAGATCATTATGCTGTAGAATATGCAAATTCGCATAACTATAAAGGGTTCTTCGATGAAGAGATGGCTGTGCGGAAACAGGCTCTGCTGCCGCCGTATTCGTTCTTTTTCAGAATAGTATTTGCGGGAAAAGACGAGGAAGCGGCAAGAAAGGCTTGCACGGAATATGCAAAGGGTTTAAAGGATGAATATACTGATATAATGGAACATGTGCTGCTTTTTGATGTGAGCGAAGCGCCTGTAAAGAAAATAAAGGGTAAAACACGATGGCAGGTATTGATAAAGGTATTAAACGATGATAAACTGTCTGAGTTTCGGAAACGATTGTATGAGTACTCTGACGGAAAGGTTTACAGGGACTGCGCATTCGGTATGGAAATTAACCCGCAGAGTATGATATAGAGGAGAAAAATCTGATGGCAATAAGAGAAGTCATTACAGGAACAAATAACGAAGCTTTACGCAGGATCTCAAGGCCGGTAATGTCAATAACTGACCATATCACAACGCTTCTCGACGATATGAAAGAAACGCTGCATATAGAAGAGGGCGCAGGACTCGCCGCTCCCCAGGTCGGGGTGCTGCGCCGCATTGCAATTGTGGAATATGAAGACCAATATTACGAACTCATAAATCCGGTAATATTGAAATCTTCGGGAGAAGCCGTTGAAGAAGAGGGGTGCCTTTCAATAATTGGCATAAGGGGAAATGTAAAAAGACCTGAAACGATAACCGTTCAGTATATTGACCGTAACGGTAAACGGCACAAAGAAGAGATATCGGGCATGGTTGCCCGTGTGTTCTGCCACGAGATCGACCACCTTGACGGCGTACTTTTTACAGATAAGATGATTGAGGAAGCAGATGAAAATAATGTTCATGGGCACTCCGAAATTCGCCGTGCCCAGCCTACAAAAACTTATAGAAGCAAGGTATGATATTGCCGCCGCGGTAACTCAACCCGACAGGAAAAGCGGCAGGGGATATAAGGAATCGGTATCTCCCGTTAAAGCTGTTGCGCAAAAGAACGGTATTTTGGTGCTACAGTTTGAAAAGATACGTGCAACTGAAGGAGTAGAGGCTATAAAAGCCTTAAATCCCGATATCATAGTAACTGCCGCGTTTGGCCAGATACTCCCTAAAATGATACTCGATATTCCGCGCCTCGGGTGCATCAACGTACACGCTTCGCTCCTTCCAAAATACAGGGGCGCCGCTCCTATACAATGGGCAATAATAAACGGCGAGAAAGAAACGGGAGTGACAATAATGTATATGGACGCCGGGCTCGATACCGGTGATATCATATCTTCGGTTACCGTTCCTATCAATGATAAGATGACCGGAGGGGAACTGTATGAACAACTTTCCGTACTCGGGGCAGAGTTGCTTATTAAAACTTTAAAAGAGATAGAAAACGGTACTGCCGGGCGTACGATGCAGCAGGAGAACGGATCAAGCTATTACCCTCCGCTTTCAAAAGAATTAGGCAGGATAGACTGGAAAAAATCGGCGGCTGAGATACATAACCTTATCCGTGCGCTCGACCCGGCCATAGGGACGTATACTCATGCAGGGGAAGACATTATCAAGATCTGGAGCGCTGAAGTTATTGACGATATTGCGGAACCGGGAAGATTCTTATATGCCGACGCAAAAAACGGGCTAGCGGTAGGCACGGGCTGCGGATCGCTTAAAATAAAATCAATGCAATCCCCGGGCACGAAAAAGATGAGCCCCGAAGAGTTCTTCAGGGGGAGAAAACTTTCAGTGGAGCATTTCGATTGATATCGGCAAGAAGGGCTGCCTACAATGCGCTTACAGCGATAACAAAATACGGAGCGTATACTTCTCTTGCCCTTAAAGAGCATATACCCGCTAAGCTCAGCACTGGTGATAAAGCGTTCGCGTCGCTGCTTGTAAGGACGGTGCTTGAAAACCTTCTCTCGATAGACCATATATTGGATCTGTTCATAAAATCAGGCCGGGTACATGGAAGCGTAAAGAACGTGCTCCGATTAGGGACGTGCCAGATAATGTTTTTGGATACCGAAAGCTACGCGGCTGTAAGCGAAAGCGTAGACCTCATGAAGCAGATCAAGCCCCAGATGTCGGGGTTCGTCAACGGAGTGCTTCGTTCGCTTATCCGCGGTAAAGAAAGCATAGAGTACCCTTCCGGTAAAAACGCCAAGGATTTAAGCATCAGGGCAAGTTACCCTCTTTGGATATGCGAAAAGTACATAAAGGACTTCGGATATGATTTTACCGAAAGCCTGTTATCGTATAAGGACAACTATGGAGTATCAGTGCGTGTAAACACGCTCAAGATTGATACGGAAAGTTTCATAACTGAAGCCAAAAAACAGGGTCTTGAATATTTGCCGGGAAATATAGAAAACTCGTATATAATCAAGGGTTTGTCGGATATTGAAAATCTCGGGATATATAAGAATGGGCTGATAGCAGTTCAGTCTGAGAGCGCTATGAAGGCTGTTCTTGATACCGGAATTGAGAAAGGCATGAAAGTCTTTGACTGCTGCGCGGCCCCCGGAGGCAAAAGCGCTTACGCCGCGGCATTAACGAGTAATACTATCGATATCACCGCGTGGGATATTCATGAACACAGGATCGAGATGACAAAAAAGAATTATGACCGTTTGGGCGTCGGGAATTATAACTGCTATGTTCATGATGCGAAAATATTAGATCCGGCCCTGGAAAAAACGTATGACACCGTCATTATCGACACACCCTGCAGCGCAATGGGGCTTATGCAAAAAAGTCCGGATATAAGGTATTCGCGCACGCCTGAAGATATCGAAAGATTGTCCGATACGCAGTATGATATAATTTCCGTATGCGCAAAATACGTAAAGTCCGGAGGAACGCTAGCCTATTATACCTGCTCTATAAACAGGGAAGAAAACGGGCAGGTAACGGAACGTTTCCTTTCGAAAAATAAAGATTTCGGATATGTACGGGAACCTGAAACGCTGTATCCGCATCTTTGCGGTTCCGACGGGTTTTATATTGCCGTAATGAAGAGGAAAGTATGAATGACCTGCTTTCTTTAAACATTGAACAACTTAATGACATACTTGCGGGATTAGGCGGAAAACCGTATGCCTCCAAACAGCTCGACCGCTGGCTCACAGAAGGCGTTACTTTTGAGAAAATGAGCGATCTGCCAAAAGTCTTGCGTGAAAAGCTACGCGCAAGCCATAACGAAGGGTACGCGAATATACTTGAAAAACATACTTCTTCGGACGGAACTCAAAAGTATCTCATGTCCGTTTCCGGCGGGGGATTAGTCGAGTGCGTATTGATGCGGTATCATCACGGAAATACACTTTGCGTAAGCACCCAAGTTGGATGCGCTATGGGGTGCGCTTTCTGCGCTTCGGGAAAAGAAGGGCTGGTGAGAAACCTTTCCTCGGGTGAAATGAGGTCGGAATTCATAGCGGCGGGCGGTGGAAGCGAGATAACCAATGTGGTTTTGATGGGCACCGGAGAACCTTTGAATAATTATGACAATGTCTTATTCTTCATAAAAGCGCTTGGAGAAAAGCACGGTGTCGGCATGCGGCATATATCGCTGTCAACGTGTGGCATTGTTCCGGGTATACAAAAACTTGCGGAAGAAAACCTTCAGATTACACTATGCATATCCCTGCATTCGGCTATAGACAAAAAGCGTAAGGTAATAATGCCTGGCGCTTCTATATATTCGGTAAGACAGATACTGGATGCTGCAAATAACTACTTTAAAAAAACAGGCAGAAGAATTATAATAGAGTACACGCTTATAAAAGGTTTTAACGACGGGGCAGAAGATATACAGGCGCTGCTTGACGAGCTTAAAGGGCTTAATTGCCATATTAACGTTATACCGCTAAACAGCGCGGCCGGAGGGTATTATCCTCCGGGTTCAGTAATAACCAGGAGCTTTGCGTCTAAGCTTGAAAATGCGGGGAAGAGCGTTACTGTTCGCCGCTCTCTGGGCGGAGACATCGAGGGCGCCTGCGGGCAGCTTCGCCTTCGGCGAGAGGGAAAATGATTTTTTATTCAAAAACAGATAAAGGAAATATAAGAGAAATCAACGAAGATTTCATTTATGCTCCTCATGGCAGCGGAGGGTATTTTGCCGTCGTCGCAGACGGTATGGGCGGCCATAATGCCGGGGAAATCGCCAGCAGACTTGTTGTAGATACGATAAAAGATTCGCTTAATAACAAATCTCCCGAAGATATTACAGAAGAAGTTTTATCGAACACTTTGACATTGGCAAATAAAAACGTTTGGAATGAATCGTATAATGACCGGCAAAAGGAAGGCATGGGATCTACAGCCACAGCAGCCGCGTTTAACGGCTCAAAAGCGATAATTGGCCATGTCGGAGATTCGCGCGCCTATCTTTTCAGCGATGGCGTTTTATCGCAGATAACCAAAGACCACTCATATGTTCAGATGCTGGTCGACAGCGGGATTATAACCAAAAAAGAGGCTTCTGAACATCCTGCTAAAAACATCATCACCCGCGCTGTAGGTATCGATGAGAACATTGATGTCGATATCTATACTTTACGATTAAAGCAGGGTGATACTGTCTTGTTGTGCAGCGACGGCCTCAATGTTGCCGTATCCGACAAAGAAATAGAGACAATACTCAGCCGCGGAGCCGAAAATGCCGCAGACGCGCTTATTGAGACAGCGCTAAAACACGGCGGTACGGATAATATCAGCGTAGTACTTGCGTTTATGGACGGTGGCGTATGACCGGCAAACTTCTTGGGAAAAGATACGAGATATTAGAAAAAATCGATTCTGGCGGAATGGCCGATATATACAGGGCTGTATGCACGAAGACTAAAAGAACGGTCGCCGTTAAAGTATTGAAGGACAAGTTTTCTATCGTCCCGGAATACGTACGTCGCTTTAAAAAAGAAGCTGAGACTGTATTTACGCTGGAACACGAAAATATAGTAAGCGTCACCGATATAGGTTTTGACGAAGGCGTTTATTATATCGTTATGGAATATATCGAAGGGTCAACTTTAAAGGCTCTTATAGAAAAGAACGGCCGTATAGGGGAAAAAGAAGCGGTCAAATATGCGATACAGGTGTGTTCCGCGCTTTCCGCCGCTCATAAGAAAGGGATCATTCACAGGGACGTCAAGCCTCATAATATACTTATCAATAACGAAGATAACGTTAAGCTTACCGACTTCGGCATCGCGCAAAGCATTTCGTCTATAGAAGATCAGGAAAACAAAGTAATAGGATCGGTGCATTATATCTCTCCTGAACAGGCAAGAGGCGAAAAGATAGATACAAGGTCTGATATCTATTCCCTTGGGATCGTTTTATATGAGGCGGTTACGGGAATATTGCCACATACCGGAGGTAAAACAGTATCGGTCGCATTAAAACATATAAACGAACAGATCACCCCTCCTTCCGCAGTAAACAGTGATATATCGGAAGCGCTTAATTATATTATCCTTAAAGCTACAAGTAAAAATAAAAAAGACAGATATCAATCCGTAATCCAGTTAAAGAACGATCTGACCCGTTCTGCCGCCGACCCGGAAGGCGGATTTCTTGATATCGATCAATCGAATAAAAAACCTTTCGTTGATCCCCTGAAGCAGAAAAAGAAAAATTTATTATGGAAAGCAGGCATGCTTGCTCTTTTGATAGTGGTATTAGCCGCAGCTGTAATATTGATAATAACATTATTCAACCCTTCTGAAACCTCGTTTATCATTCCGAATCTTGTCGGCGCGGATTTGGGATCGGCTGATTTAAGAAGCCTTACGGTCAACACCGTTTATGAACCGAGTGAATCAGCAAAAGAGGGTGTCGTGATATCACAGTCTCCACAAGCGGGAAGTAAAGCTGCTTATGGCTCTGTGCTCAATCTTACGATATCGAGCGGGCCGTCAGATCTTGTTATGCCCGACTTATACGGCGCAACTTTAGAAGAAGCAAAAGCACAATTGGGTGCTATGGGCGTTACACTCGATAAAGATAATATTACTTACGAATATCAGCCTGTTATGTCTCCCGGCATTATAATCTCGCAAGCTCCTGAGGCAGGAGACACATTGGATAAAACGGATGTGTTCAGTTTGGTGATTTCGGCTGAAAGCGCGGAAGAAGGCGCTATTATGCCCGATGCGAAAAATCATACCATTGTTGATGCAGTCAGCAATCTAAACAATGCGGGATTTAATAACTGTTTTGTATATGAAGATGAAGATGAAAGCGGCCTTGAGCCCGGCACCGTAATCAGGCAAACTCCGGAACAAGGTATACAGACTGCGTTTACAGATAACATTTATCTTTGGATCAGCAGTTATAAAGATAAAGAATATAGCTGCAGGATATACAGGACAATTTATATCCCTGAAAAGGGATCAAAAATAAGCGTAGTGGTTGAAGATAATACTAATGACAATAAGATCGATTTTATTGCCAAAGAAATCAATGATCAATATGGCCAGGTAACTTTGGATGAAGTATTATATAGTTCAGAGCCTGGCAGTAAAAACATTACAATATTCATTAATAATATATACTATGATTCTTGGACGGTAACATTTAATTGAGCGAGCGTATTAAAGAGGGAAGAATTATTAAAGGGATCGGCGGATTCTATTATATACGCGACAACGAAGGAAACATCCATGAATGCAGGGCAAGGGGCCGTTTCAGGAATGAAGGTGTTACGCCCTTAACAGGCGATATAGCCATATACTCCGAGGGCGGATTTATCGAGGAGATACGAGAAAGAAAAAACGAGCTTATTCGCCCCAGGGTAACAAACATAGACATAGCGGTGATCGTGGTATCGGCGGAAAAACCCAGACCGGACTACATGTTGTGCGACAGGCTGCTTGTATCAATAAAGCTTGCGTGCGTTACGCCTCTTTTAGTAATAAATAAATGCGATATAGCCGATAAACGGCATATCAAAGAAATAAAGAATGAATATAAGAAAATATGCAAGACACTGTGTGTATCAGCTAAAAGCGGAAAGGGAATAACAAAGTTAAAAAGGATATTAAGCGGCAGTTATTCATGCTTTTCAGGCCAGTCCGCAACCGGCAAGACTTCTATAATCAATGCCCTTTTCCCCGGCTTTGAGCTTAAAGTAGGGAGCCTTTCGAAAAAGGCAGACAGGGGAACGCACACCACGAGGCAGGCGGAGCTCCTTGTCGCCGACGGTTTTTCCGGCGGAGTCGTCGATACCCCGGGGTTTACATACTTTGAAGCAGCCGAAATAGAACCTCAGGATCTTTGTCGTTATTATAAAGATTTTAAACCGTTTATAGGCAAATGCAGGTTTTCTTCATGCCTTCACGCTGATGAGCCGGATTGCGCAATTAAAAAAGCGGTCGATAAAGGATCGATAAATAAAGGAAGATATGAACGATATATTGAAATACTCAATGAAATAAAATTAAAGAGGTCAAAGAAGTATGATTAAAGTATCTCCTTCGATATTGTCCGCGGATTTTTGCAGGATATTCGACGCCGTAAAAATGCTGGAAAAGTCAGGGGCGGATTTTATACATTGCGACGTAATGGACGGCATGTTCGTGCCCAATATAACGTTCGGGCAATATATGATACGCGATATTAAAAAGCATACCATGCTGCCTTTAGACGTTCATCTTATGATAGACAAACCCGAGAGATACGTAGAAGACTTTGCATCCGCGGGCGCTGATATAATCACTGTCCATCCGGAAGCAACAGTCCACCTCGACCGCACTCTGCAGCTGATACGGAGAGCGGGAAAAAAATGCGGAGTCGCGCTGAATCCTCATACTCCTCTCGACGTCCTGGAATATGTTCTTGACGACATAGATATGGTACTTCTTATGTCCGTTAACCCCGGTTTCGGCGGTCAGGCACTTATTCCGTCTTCTCTTAGGAAAGCTGCTGATCTTAAGGTTCTCTTATCAAAGAAAAAGCCCTCGGTATCGATCGAGATGGACGGGGGGATAGGCGCGGATAATGTGAGTCAGGTCGCTGAGGCGGGAGTAGATATCGTCGTAGCAGGCAGCGCCGTTTTCGACGCAGACGATCCTGCTGATATGATAAACAGACTGAAACTAAAATAATGAACTGTTTGATAGTAACGAGCGGCGATCTCCCCGATATAAATACCGTTAAAAAAGAAATTTCGTCATCCGACCTTGTAATAGGGGTAGACGGGACTGCCGATCTGTTCTATGAGAATAATATTGTGCCAGACGTACTTATTGGCGATTTTGATACTGCCAGCCCGGAAAGTGTTTCCGCCCTCGAGAAAAAAGGCGCTGAATTGTTTTATCTTCCAACGGAAAAGAATGAGACAGACACTGAGGCGGCGGTGGATCATGCGATACAGCGGGGGGCAGACAAGATAACGATACTCGGCGCTCTGGGCGGAAGGACAGATCACGCGATATCAAATATTATGATGCTTGTCCGCGCCGATTCCAAAGGTGCTAAATGCCGTATAATCGATAGTACCTGCGAACTTTTTGCCTCAAACGGCGACTTTACGCTTTCCGGCCGACCCGGCCAAACTGTGTCGATACTTCCGCTCACCGGAGAAATAAGGGTCAGCGCATTTGGGCTTAAATATCCTCTGTACAGTCTGCTTCTTAAATGGGGATCGTCACGCGGGATAAGCAATATAATGCTCGGGGATAAAGCTGATATAAGCATATCGGGCGGTTACGCGCTCATTATAAAGATAATATGATTAAAGTAACATTTCCTGCCTCCCTATAATATTATGAATTAGAATCGGTTCGGACCGCGGAGGTGATTCGCTTGTTCTACGGAAATTGTTTTATAAGCAGATTCGTCGGCTGTTTTCTGGCAATCATAGGCGTGATATTACTTATTTGTTTTATGCCGTTCTGGATGTGGTTGGTAGTGCTTGGCATCGCGCTTCTGGCTATAGGATGTTTTGTTATAATTCGCGGGTTTAATTAATTTACATAATGGAGGTGGGTTTTTTGAAAATATATTGCATAAAAGCCCCCTGGATTCTCCGGGGCATACTCAGAAAAATTTTTAAATGATATACATAACGCCCGGAAAAATTTCTTCCGGGTGGATTTTTGTTAAATTAATAAGGCTGCACTCATAGCAGCCTTCATACTGAAAATTCTATACAAAGGTTAACCGCGCTGTACTTTACCCGAGCGCAGGCATCTCGTGCATACGTAGATCCTCTTCGGCGCGCCGTCAACCACAGCGTTTACACGCTGAACATTGGGAGACCAAGTTCTCCTTGACTTTCTGTTGGAGTGGCTTACGTTATTCCCTGTCAGTATACCCTTATTACATATTTCGCAATATTTTGCCATTAAGTGCACCTCTCTTTGCCGCTAAAAATCAGCAAAAAATATTTTATCATCATAACGTTTTTTTGGCAAGTGAAAAATTAAATTTTCGTTTCATTTATATTAATAAGCTTGACTGGGGATGGAAAAAGAGATAAATTTAATCTTATCGGAGTATAAAAATAAGTGAACATATTTTAGGAGGCTTTTTAATGGCCGTAATTCAACAGAACTCTTACGGTAAAATTGAATTTTCTGACGAATTTTTATCGAACCTTGCCGGCGTTGCTACTATGGACTGTTATGGCATTGTCGGCATGGCGTCTCAAAACGCTATGGACGGTATTGTAGAGCTTTTAAAAGGCGAGAATCTTAATAAAGGCGTTAAGATAACTACACAGGATAGCAACGTCAGTATACATTTATTTGTTATAGTGGAATACGGGGTATCAATTTCAGCAGTCGCTTCAAATGTTATCGATACAGTTAAATACAGAGTCGAAAAGTTTACCGGCCTCAGCGTAGATAGAGTCGATGTAACTGTTAACGGTATCCGGGTATAAGGGAGGAGATGAAAATGCATCAGAGGTTTACCGGCGAACTGCTGAAAGATATGATATTTTCAGCAGCAGCATTGCTTGAAAAAAATAAAAAGGGCTTAAATTCTTTGAACGTTTTCCCCGTACCCGACGGTGATACGGGAACAAATATGTCTCTGACGATGCTGTCGGCGGTTAAGGAAGTCAAGACTGCCGATTCGTCAAAGATCTGCAGTATATGCGACGCCCTTTCCTTAGGCGCGCTCAAAGGCGCAAGGGGAAATTCCGGCGTTATCCTTTCACAGCTTTTCCGCGGCATGGCAAAAAGCCTCTCAGGGCTTGAGTCCGCCGACACGAACGACTTTGCGAGAGCTATGCAGGAAGGCGTTGACGCAGCGTATAAAGCTGTTATGAAGCCAAAGGAAGGAACCATACTCACTGTCGCGAAAGACATGGCTAAATCCGGCATGAGAAGCGCAAGCCGCGGCGATAATATGTTCAAGCTTATGGATCTGGTGTTGGAGCAGGGAGCGCAGACATTAAAGAGGACCCCTGAAATGCTGCCTGTTTTAAAAGAAGCCGGCGTCGTTGACGCCGGAGGCAAGGGACTGCTGGTAATATATCGCGGTTTCAAGATGGCGCTCGACGGGGAAGCCATTACGGAAGATATCAGCTTCGACCAGGAGATCGAAGCCAATTTTTCAGACAATATCAGCACTTCAGAAATAGAATTTGCTTACTGTACCGAATTTTTTATAAAAAACCTTTATCCGTCCGTAACTCAGAGCGATATCGACAGATACCGCGAAAAGCTTATGCATATAGGAGATTGCGTACTTGTAGTTGGCGACCTGCAGCTGGTCAAGACTCACGTACACACTAACGTTCCCGGCAAAGCCCTGCAATTTGCCCTTCGTTTCGGCGAACTCTCAAAAATAAAAATAGATAACATGAGAGAACAGCATACCGAGCTGGAAGATACGCCGAAGAAGGAAAAGAAAAACATGGCAGTCGTCACGGTAGCGGCGGGCGAAGGCATAGTAAACATATTCAAAGAGTTTATGGTCGATGAGATAGTCCTTGGAGGACAGACAATGAACCCTTCTGCCGAGACTATAAGGCAGGCCATAGATAAAGCCCCATCAGATAACGTATTCGTATTTCCAAACAATAAAAACATAATACTTGCGGCACAGCAGGCCGCGGCATTTTCCAGCAAAAACGTACATGTGATAGAGTCGGCTTCTTTCCCGCAGGGCATAACTGGCGTTCTAGCGTATAACCCCGACCTCGATTTCGAGGAAAATAAACAGCGCATGGACAAAGCTATAGCGACCGTAAAGACCGGGCAGATAACCAGCGCCGTGAGGGAATCGACACTTGCCGGCAACAAGATCAAAAAGGGTGAGATAATAGGCATAGAAGACGGCGAACTCACATGCCATTCGGGCGACATTTTTACAACTATCGATCAACTGCTGGACGGCATGGTAAAAGAAGAAGACAGCGTAATCACGATATTTTACGGTGAAGACGTTACCGAACAACTCGCTAAAGAAGTCGCCGCAATGATCGAGAAAAAATACGAAGATTACGACGTCGAACTTCAGTTCGGCGGACAACCGGTGTACCAGTTCATATTTGCGGTAGAATAATGAACCTTGACGACGCGGTCTCTGACATAAAAGGCGTTGGCGGCAAAAAGGCCGCACTGCTTAATAAACTTGGAATATCAACTGTACGGGATCTGCTTTACTATATGCCAAGGGATTATGTGTCCCAAGGCAGCAGCGTGAATATTTCTGAGCTTAAAGAAGGCGAGGTCTGCAATATTTCCGGCGAAATAGATGCAGCCCCTGTACTTAGAAGAATAAAGAAAGGCCTTACTCTTGTCACGTTTTCGCTCAAAGACGAAACCGGGAAATCTGAGGCTGTTTTTTTTAATCAGCCGTATATCAGAAACATGTACGCAAAAGGAGACATGGTCTTTGTCTTCGGTAAAATAAAACGGATAGGAAAAAAACTTCAGTTCACAAATCCTCATATGGAAAAAGGCGGACGGCATCACGAAGGCCTTATCCCTGTTTACCCTTTGACTATGGGGCTTACTCAAAAAGTTATGCGCCTCCTGATTGCCTCTGTACTGGAGAAATACAGCGGCAGCGTACAGGATATACTGCCAAGCGATTTCCGCCTGAAGTACGGCCTTGCAGAAATTAACTTCTCGCTTGCCAATATCCATTTCCCCAAAAGCGAAGAATCGCTGGAACTTGCAAAACACAGGCTTATCTTTGAAGAACTGCTTCTGTTCAATATCGCTCTTTCTTCGTATGAATCACAAAGGAACGGCGAAGCTTTCTCGATGCGCTGCGATAATGAAACAAAAGCGGCGTTCCTCAAAAATATAAGTTTCAAGCCTACGAACGCCCAGCTTAAGGTAATGGGCGAGATAGAAGCCGATCTGAAAAAAGCGGCTCCGATGAACCGCCTGCTTCAGGGAGACGTAGGAAGCGGAAAGACCGTCCCGGCGTTTTACGCTATGTATATCTGTATTAAAAGCGGCTATCAATGCGTAATGATGGCGCCGACGGAGATACTCGCCCGCCAGCATTTCGAAAACGCGCTTAAGGTGTTCCCCGGCGTCAATATCGAGCTTATTACCGGCAGTACTCCTGCCGCGCAAAAAAGGGCCGCATTTGAAAACACCGCGGGAGGGCTTACTGATATCGTTATCGGTACCCACGCGGTGCTATACGACAACCTTCAGTTTGCAAGACTAGGGCTCATAATAACCGACGAACAGCACAGGTTCGGAGTACGGCAAAGAGCTTTGCTCGAGGCAAAAGCCGGGGCTCCGCACATATTGATAATGTCTGCAACACCGATACCGCGCACTCTGGCGCTTATTCTTTACGGGAAGACGGATATTTCGATTATCGACGAAATGCCACCTGGAAGAAACCCCGTAAACACATTCTGCGTCCCCGAGCAAAAGCGCGGTGATATGTACGGGTTCATAGAAAAAGAGATATCTGGCGGGTCCCAGGTATTCGTGGTCTGCCCGCTGATAGAACAAAACGAAGAGTCAAACGTTCGTTCCTCCGAGGAGATATTCGAAGAATTGAGCAAACGGTTTGCCCGCGTTGCGCACCTGCATGGCAGGATGATATCTGCAGAGAAAAATGAAACTCTTCAAAAGTTCAGGGATGGGCAATACGACATACTCGTTTCCACTACAGTCATAGAAGTGGGAATCGATATCCCGAATGCGACGATAATGATAATAGAAAACGCGGAAAGGTTCGGGCTTGCGCAATTGCATCAGCTTCGCGGCAGAGTAGGAAGGGGAGACAAGCGCTCATATTGTTTCCTGATGTGCGGTGATAATGATAACGACAGGCTTAAAATATTGACAAAAACAAATGACGGCTACAAAATAGCCGAAGAAGACCTGATGCTTCGCGGCCCCGGCCAATTCCTAGGAAGTAACCAAAGTGGTTTATCCGATCTGTATATGGCCAATCTTATACGCGATATAAAGCTATTGGAAAAGGCAAGGCATGTAGCAAGCGACCTTTACATCAATAACAGAAGCCTGTATGAAGAACTTGAGTCATATGCGAATAAACGATTTAGCGTACGTTTTGAAAATGTTGCCGTTAACTGAAAAACTCATTGACACAATTTAAAATATACTATATACTATTTAATATATTAGCATGCTAATACGTTAAACGGTGATTCTATTACGATTAACTCAGGTATGTTAAAAGGTATATAGAGGAAAACGATGTATAAAAAGCGTGTCCCGGACGGCGTAGAAGACTGCCTTCCGGCCGAGTGTTGTATAAAAAAGAATATCGAAAACTCACTAAGAAGCGAATTCATACTATCAGGGTATGAGGAACTGGAAACTCCCGCTTATGAATATATAGATGTGTTTCAAAGCGGAGTAGGCTCATATATGCAGGAAAGCATGATCAAGTTTGTAGACTCTAAGGGGCGTATACTCGTGCTTCGCCCTGATATCACGGTCCCCATAGCAAGAGTAGCCGCTACAAAGCTGAAGAAGGGTGTAAAGCGGCTGTTTTATATTCAAAATTCGTTTGCATCCGCCGCTCCTTCCATAGGCATGGCCGGAGAGTTTACCCAGGCGGGTATAGAACTTATCGGAGACGGAAGATTTCAGGCCGACGCTGAAGTGATTTCTTTGGCTATACAGTCTCTTATAACCGCGGGGCTTAATGAATTCACTATCGATATAGGCCAGGTAGTTTACTTTAAAGAACTAATAAGCGGGCTTGAATTAACTGAAGAGCAAACAGACAGGCTCCGCCATGCCGTCGATTCAAAAGATTCGCTGGCTATAGATGAAATAGTAAACGAATACGGTATATCAAGCCCTTTAAAAGAGCAGATAAAAGCGCTCCCCGGCCTTTACGGCGGACAGGAAGTCTTCGATAAAGCGTTGATGCTTTCCGATAACGCCGGATGCAGGGCAGCCGTTGAGAACCTCCGCAGCGTATACGATCTGCTTGATTCCCTGGGCTTCTCGGAATATATATCAATAGATTTTGGGATCTTGCATGACATCGCTTACTATTCCGGCATAATATTCAGGGGGATCACACCAAATATCGGTTTTCCGGTATTGTCCGGCGGCAGATACGACGGGCTCTTAGAAAAATTCGGTAGCGATGAAGCGGCGACCGGTTTCGCGCTAGGGATAAAGAGGATAATGATAGCGATGGAGCGGCAGGGTATACTAAGCGGCGGTTACGATACGTACGCGGCCGTATCCTGCGAAATGGAAAGCTGCCGTATCGCTTCTAAGTACGTTTCCGAATTGAAGCAGGAGGGGAAAAGGGTCGTGTTCTCGTCAGGATTATCAATAAACGATCTGCTGGAGCTAAAGAATAGCTCAAAAG
The DNA here is from genome assembly GCA_964510055.1 of uncultured Christensenellaceae bacterium. Lineage (GTDB taxonomy): Bacteria > Bacillota > Clostridia > Christensenellales > SZUA-584 > DTFZ01. Next base: position 2,924 of record CAZDZY010000003.1, on the reverse strand, counting down.
CCGCCTGTGCGTTTTATTTCAACGCCGAAGGCAGCATGGAAAGTGTTTAAGGGAGTTTATATATGCAGGTTACTATAGCGCTCGCGAAGGGCAGGCTGGCAAACGAATCGATAGCGTTGCTTAAAAAGTGCGGCATCGAGTGTGAAGAGGATATCGATAATACGCGCAAGCTCATCATTTTCGATAAAACAAAAGAGTATAGGTTTATTCTCGTAAAACCCGCCGACGTGCCGACTTATGTGGATCATGGTGTGGCCGATATAGGTATAGCCGGTAAAGATACTCTTATGGAAGCGGGGCTTCCGCTTTACGAGATGGCCGACCTTAAATTCGGCAGATGCAGGCTTGCTGTCGCGGGATATCCGGGTAAAAAAGACAGATCTCTGACATCTTCAATATTGAGGGTAGCCACTAAATATCCGAAAATAGCGAAGAAGCACTTCGCCGCTAAAGGGGAATCGATAGAGTGCATCAGGCTCTGCGGCAGCGTCGAACTTGGGCCCATACTCGGCCTTTCCGATGTGATACTGGATATCGTCGAGAGCGGCAGGACGCTGAAAGAGAACGGGCTGGTCGTTACAGAGGAAGTCTGCGAAGTTACCGCAAGGCTGGCGGTAAACAGGGCGAGCTTAAAAATAAAATCTGCGATGTTAACGCCTTTGATAGATAAGATAAGAACAACTGTGGGGGAGTAGCATGAAGATATATGATTCGTCCGATATCGGATTATTAAGGGAAAGGCTGAAACGCAAAGCTGTAATCGACGACGCTGTAATATCTTCGGTAAAAAGAATCGTTTCCGACGTCGCTGAAAACGGCGACTCCGCTTTATTCAAATATACCAGGATGTTTGACGGCTTTGACCTCTGCAAAGATAATATACTTGTAACACAAGCTGAAATAACGGAAGCTTATTATAAAGTCTCTCCTGAGCTTGTCAAAATAATAAAGAAAAGCGCTGCAAACATCAAAGCGTTCCACGCGATGCAGAAGCGCGAAGGGTACGAGAGGACAATAGGCGGCGCTGCAGTTGGGTCGCTGATACTTCCCATGCGCCGCGCGGGCGTTTACGTTCCCGGAGGTACGGCGGCTTACCCTTCAAGCGTACTCATGAATATTATACCCGCGAAAATAGCTGGAGTGGAAGAGATAATAATGGTAACGCCTCCCGGGGAAAAAGGGAACATAGAGCCGCTGACGCTCGCTGCGGCGGATATCGCGGGAGCCGATAAGATATTCAAGGTGGGCGGGGCGCAGGCAATAGCAGCCCTTGCGTACGGAACTGAGAGCGTACCGAAAGCCGACGTTATTACCGGCCCCGGCAACGCTTATGTTACAGCGGCAAAAAAAGAGGTTTTCGGAACTGTCGGGATAGATATGCTGGCCGGGCCTTCAGAAGTGATGATAATTGCCGATGATTCGGCTGACCCGAAATACATAGCGGCAGACCTGCTGTCGCAGGCGGAACACGACGAAAGAGCCGCGAGCATACTGCTTACCACCAGCAGGAAAGTCGCCGAGCGCGTTTCCGGGGAGATAGAAATACAACTTGAACGGCTGCCCAGAAAAGAGATAGCTGGGAAGTCCATAATGGATTTCGGTACCATAGCCGTAGTTTCCTCCCTTGATGAAGCATTCGAACTGGCAAACGGTTTCGCGCCGGAACATCTCGAGATACTAACAGCGGAGCCGCGGCAATATTTAAGCAGGGTAAGGAACGCGGGCGCGGTTTTTTTAGGGGAATATTCGCCTGAACCGCTGGGCGATTATTTCGCGGGCCCCAACCATATACTGCCGACTTCGGGCACCGCAAGGTTTTCGTCGCCGCTTTCGGTGGACGATTTTGTAAAAAAGATCAACTATATTTTTTACGACAGGCCAAGCCTTGAGGCGTGCTATAATGATATAAAGGATTTCGCCGATGCGGAAGGGCTTGTCGCCCATGCGAGAAGCGCTGCCGCGAGATTTGAGGAGGAAACATGAAGAGAAGTTCAGAGATAACGAGAAAAACGAATGAAACCAGTATAGAGCTTAAGCTGTGCGTCGACGGCGACGGAAAAAGACAGATAAGCACAGGAATAGGTTTCTTCGACCACATGCTCGACCTGTTTTCAAAGCACGGACTATTTGATATATCGCTTCTTGTTAAAGGCGACCTTAGTGTGGATGAACACCACACGGTAGAAGACACGGGGCTTGTTTTGGGCGAAGCGTTTGCGGCAGCCGCCGGCGATAAGTCGGGCATATGCAGATATGCGACGCAATGCCTTCCTATGGACGAAGCACTCGTTTACGCGAGCGTGGATTTTTCAGGCAGGCCATATTTAAAATACGATATTGAGTGCCCTGACGATACTGTAGGCGGCATAAACGTCCAGGTCTTTGAAGAGTTTTTCAGGGCATTCGCGATGTCGTCTAAAATAACTCTGCATATAGGGATGCTCAGCGGGTCGAATTCGCATCATATCATAGAAGCTGTGTTTAAAGCAACCGCGCGGGCGATGCGCTTCGCTCTTGAAAACGACCAGAGGGTAAGCGGCATACCTTCAACAAAGGGAGTTCTGTAGATTGATCGCAATTATTGACTACGGTGTGGGAAACCTGCGCAGCGTGCAAAAAGCGTTCGAAATTCAAGGCTTTGATGCTCGTATAACAAGCAGTCCGAAAGATATAAAAATCGCATCTCATATAGTACTGCCGGGAGTAGGGGCGTTTGCTGACGCCTCAAGATCGCTCAGCGAGTCCGGCATACAGGATACGATGCTCTCTGAGATCAAAAGAGGAAAACTTTTTTTGGGCATATGCCTTGGCATGCAGATTCTCGCAAAAATCGGTTATGAATTTGGGGAAACACGCGGCCTGAATTTTATTGATGCTGAAGTTAAAAAAATCGAAGTAAAATGCAAAGTGCCTCATCTTGGATG
>CAZDZY010000002.1:0-71162 GCA_964510055.1 uncultured Christensenellaceae bacterium | reverse complement strand
CTCCGCTCAACATTCCTACTGCGGGCATTATAACATCAGTGACCAGAGACGATACTATCTTCCCGAACGCTCCGCCGATTATAACACCGACGGCCAAGTCTATTACATTACCCCTCGATATGAATGCTTTGAATTCTTTTAACATAACGAAAACCTCCCCGATTTGATTTTTGCGTTGCAGTATGTGAAGCTATAAAGTTATTATACAAATAACAGCACATATTGTAAACACGGATAAGTTGGAAGAGCCGGTATGTACAGCAGGAAGACGGGCATACCGGAGCGCCAACTCGACCGGGGAGAATAAGCGGTTTATTATTCTCCCTGGAATATATTTTTACCACTTGAACTATACCGTATTCAGTGAGTTATTCCTCTTAAAAACTTTTCTTCCTTTCGGGCCCCCGGCTGCCAGCCCTTCTTCCAGCAGCATACACGTTATGCAGGTCTTGAGCATACCGGGCATTTTGGGGAACTCATAGCCGAAATACCTTCTGACAGCCGGTATATTCTTTTTCTTCTTAAGCTCATTGTAAGCCCTGTTTACGGTCACCCCCGAAGCGTGCCTGTCGACTATAGAGAACAGCTCTTTCTTAAAGACGGCGTCGTTGTTCAATAACGTTTCAAGCAATCCGGTTATAGCGTCGCCTTTGAACGCCTGCTGCTGATGCCCGCCGATAAGCGTTTCAACATAACCGCCGCGGTACATGGCGAGGCTTTTATTCAGTATCGAAACGACCCTGCCGCTGTCCGAATCCGGCCAGCAGTTGAAATAATCGGTGGTTTCGTCCGCCAGGAAAAGCACTTTTACTTTCGGCAAATAGAACGACACCGAATCAGGCGAATGCCCCCGCGTCTCTATAACATAGACGTCGCCGTTTAGGTTCCAGCCGGAAAGTTCGATATCGCCGACAGACATTTCCGACGGCTCAACGTTTTCAAAAGGGATCGCAGTCTCCTTCGAAGGCTCCAAAGGCATGAATTTGCTGAGGACCTTTTTGACGATGAAGATAGTAAGGCTGTGATCTATAAGCTTAGCGTTTATCAGCCTCAGCAATTTCATCGGCCTTGTGAGGATGGATATAGGAAATTTGGGGCCGTCTTCAAGGTTGTAATACTCGGAAACGCTCCTGAAATTGTTTTCAAAGTAGCCGTAGTAATCGAGCGCCTTTATTCCGGGGCGCGAAATATAATGCTCTTTTTTTTCCGCGGCTATCTCACGCAATATTGAATTGTTGGGGGTATGGTCGGGGTGCCCGTGGCTATTTAAAAGTATTACTTTATTATAAGGGCGAAGCATATCTGCTGCCTTGAGTATGCGCTCCCTGAAAAAGCGGGACGCCCCGGTATCCATTATATAGAGGGTGCTGCCCGATTTATAGAGCACCGACGACGCTATGTCGGGCTCCTTAAATATAAGCTTTGGCTCGAGGCCTTCAACGAACAGGGTATTTTCCGCGATCTCGATTATATCGCCGTACATACGACCACTTCCTTATAAAAAATTATGGTTCTGTCAAAAGAGCTTTTCCGCCACTTTATTCAGCAGCACGATAAGCTCGCTGAGTTCTTTATCGTCGAGCGTTCTTGTAAACGCTTCGGCTACTATCTCGTGTATCGCGTTGTGTTCCTTTATAACGTGTTCTCCCTTTTCCGTCAAACTGATATTGCAGGATCTTTTATCTTCTTTCGAGGGCTTCCTGTATATGAGCCCTTTTTGAGTCAGTTTTTCCACTATAGCCGTTACTGAGGGTTTGCTGAGCCTTAGCCTGTCCGCGATCCCGCTCGGGTTGGGGTTTTCCATCTTGCTTATCATATACAGGTAGTCGAACTGCTTTATTGTAAGGCCTGAGGACTCGAATTTTTCTATTATGCTGTCCTCGTAATGGCTGATGACACGGGTCAATATCTCGATGAGTTCTGTAAGGCTGCGCTGTTTATCCATTAGTCACCTCAAATCTGCTTTACACATCGGCTGTATGAGGCAGCAGATATAACATTCATGAAATTAGTTCGTATAAACTAACTATAATACATTGTTGTTTTCCAGTCAATACCTTTTCTTATTCTTATTTTGTTTCAGCAGAAATAAGCGATAGCGGTTTAAGGCTGCCGCACTCCCCAACGGTATGTCCTGTTATTGCGGAGAAAATCCGCATGGCATGAAAGGCAAAGGCCTATATGGCAGCTCACCGTGCCGCCGCACGGGCAAGCCCATTTTTCTTCCTCGTTTTTAAGAAAGCTTTCCATTCCGCCGTCTCTTATGGCGGTCAGGTTCTCTATCATGCTCAAATGATATTTAGTGCGGTAGCGCTTGTCGAGCGCTTTTAAACGCTTGCATGGGAAATCATCGCACTCGTAGCAGAACCGCTTAAGCCCTTTTCCGAGCAGCTCGCAGCTGTCGCCCATATGGAGGCAGTTTTTGCCGCGCGGGATGCAGCCGTCGCAATAGACGCGCTTTAAACCTTTGCTGTTTAAGTCGTTTTGCTTTGCCAGATAGCTTACGCAAACCCCGCAATTCATTCCGCAGGGGGCTATCAGCTCTTCTCTCATATTCATTTCTTCACCCCATACCTGTCGCTTTGGGCAAAGAGCGTAATGTCGGCATACCCGGCGTATATCCTTCCCGAATGCTTAACGCCTTCGGGTATGAAGTACCTGTCGCCTTTTGTATATGTATGTTTTGCGCCGTTTATAACGAGGTCTATTTTTCCTTCGAGTACGAAGCCGATTTGCGCCGCATGGCTGTGTTCCGACAGGTCGGCGTCTTCGGAAAACTCCATGAATATTATCTGATGGCCTTCGCTTTGCGAAAGGTATGCGCTGCAGCCTTTGATAGGTATGTCGGCCTTCGGGAATTTCAATATTGGTTCCGGGAAGATAGTACCCATAATACACCTCATTTTTCCGCTTATTGTTAGGATTATAGCGTTTATACCGCGTGTTGTAAACCGGAAAACATGGGGTTTATAGTTTCTGTGACAGTCTGAATAAAGCGGAGCTAAACTTTGCTGCCCGGTTTGCTACCTTTCAAGGAATTGTATAAATTCTCTGTTGAACCTCTCGCGCTGGTCGATGAAAAGGAAATGCCCGCATTGCTCAAACGATATGAGCCGTGAATTCGGGATGCTGTCCCGCTGCGCTTCGGCCAGCGGGAAAAGGCAGACCCTGTCGTTAATTCCGTGGAATATTGCAGTCGGTGCTTTTATAGCTCTAAGGTCGAAGAATAAATTCTCTTCACTCAGCCAGGTGTTTGCTACAGCCGCTGTAGCCCAGCCTGCCGCCTGCAGCCCGAGCCCGAATATCCAGTCGGACATCGCCTGAGAAACCTTGTTGTAGAATATCATATCGCCGAAGTCCTTGAGCATGTTCGGCCTGTCTGTGTATGTTCCCTTGATAATATCGAGCACAGCTTGTTTTGGCAGGCCGTATGGGAAATATGGGCGCTGTATGAGGCTGGGCGCAGCCGCTGCCATGAGGGCGAGCTTCTCTACTCCGAATCCGTTATACCTCGCCATATACCGGACAACTATAGCTCCTCCCGTCGAATGCCCCGCGAGTGTAAAATCATGCAGCCGGAGGGAATTAACGACGATCCACAGGTCGTCCGCAAGGCGGTCGTAATCGTAGCCGTGCCACGGCCTGTCTGACTGCCCGAACCCCCTGTAGTCTATGCCGATACACCTGTATCCCATCTTCGGCAGTTCATTCATCTGGTATTCGAATAGGTTATGGTTTCCGGGCCAGCCGTGTACAAACAACACCACCCTGCCGCCCTCCGGGTTAAGGTCCTCTACATAAATACTTACATCTTTTTCAACGCCGATATAATACCCCATACAAATTCCTCCGTAATCAAGATCATTATTACAGGATATTTTGCGGAGATGGTTTTATGATGGGGAAGGAGAAATAAACTTCAATCGCTAGCGAGAGGTCTAGGGGGAGAATGGAATGAGGGAGGGTGAGTCATTTATGCTAATCCCCTTTACTGGGAGATTATAGCATATAAATTGTGGATTGTTTAAATCTATTAAATCAAAAAATAGAAAATAGTAAAAAAGACGCCAATACGTTAATCTAATATCAGTATCTAGTCGATATAATTGCTGAAGAATTCCCATATCACATCTTCGGCGTTAAGCCCCGCGTCTTCCTCACTTGGCCAGGCGTGCGCGTACCCTGCTATCTCATAGTACCAAACGAGGCTGTCGCTTTGCTACTGGAATACTGGTAAGCGGTGACTTTATCGGAGACTTTTATCGTCTCAAGCTCATTCGCGCCTATGGCGCCGGCCCAGTACTGTATCACCTCGCTGAGCGCGGGGGCGCTGCCCAGGCCCCCGATCCCTTTCTCCACAGGTACGATCTCGTCGCCCGTGCCGTGTATCTCCAGCAACGGAACGGACACGGTATCGCCCCGCTTGTCCCATGTTGTCCCGGTCATCTTGCCCGCGACGCTGGCTACAGCCCGGAAGGTATCCGGAGTTTCGAGAGCAAGCTCATAGCACATGAAACCTCCGTTGCTGAAACCGACGGCGAACGTCTCTTCACCGCTCAGATAATAGCGCCGCTGCAGGTCCTCCATAAGCGCCGCAAGGAAACCAGTATCGTCGGCGTCGGACATAGCGTAACCCGCGTTCCAGCAGGCGGCTGCGCTGTTCTTTCCGGGAAGCCCCTGCGGATAGACTACGGCAAAGCCGTATTTATCCGCGCAGCTGTTCATGTTTGAACGCTCCATTATACTGCCGGCGCTGCCTCCGTGGCCGTGCAGTACGCATACGAGCGGCGCGCCTTTCTCCATCCCGTCCGGGATATGGAGGATATACTCCCTTTCCGTCCCTTTATAGTCAAACGAATAATACCCTTCGCTGCCCGCGGCTGCATCCGCTGCCGAAGGGGCGGGCTCAGCGCTTTGTCCGGCCGTCACGGTGGGGCCTGACTTACCGCGCAGGATACCGCAGCCAACAAGTGTAAATATCAAAGCCGATATAACGAATGCCGTGATCCTTTTAATCATAGCGATCTCCTTCCCGCACAAAGCGAATACTATACATAAATAATCATTACTTACCCTTCTTCTTACTTTTGCCTGCTTCCGGGAGATCGCTGCCGGGGCAGTAGTGATTGATGATATCCATAATCAGATAAAAGCCCGAGAAGATACCCGATAATAAGATGTTTTTATCATTGCTGCGTACTCTGAAATGCAGGTTCCGGCTTCTTACAAATGTTTCGCAGCGTATAACGTCTTTCCAGTATATCTCCTTTTTTATTCCGATAAAACTTTTATACTCTATTTTTTCAGTATCTATAATAACTCTTAACGACAGGCAATAAAGCAGGAGCAGAAGGGCCGGGACTACGGGAAAAGATATTACAGCGAGTTTTGACGCAAGCTGCGAGCCCCATAACGGAACGAATCTTTCCAGGGGTGAAAACACGGGGCCCAAAGCGATAAGCATAAAAAGGGAGATAAAAGCGGTCATATACTTTTCTGTACGGAATACAAGCTTCCGGTTCTTCTTCCTGTAATTCACCGGCATCACTGCCGACCCAAGCAATGGTTCGATATCGAAGGCTTCCGGGCGAAACTTCTCCAGCAGCGTCCTGATAAGAGGCAGGCCTTTGAAGTGCGAATATATCGTTATTTCGTTATCATCGCTGCATACTTTTAAAGCGCCCTCCTGCGAAGCTTTATATACGGCCTTAAAATCGTCCCATGCTATAGATTTTATCATCCCGAAAGCGCTGCGATAAGCTATTCTTTCAGCGCTTATATACACCCTGGATACTATGAAGAAAAGCAAAAGATACAGGCCCGAAGAGCCGAAGAGCGCGCCAAGAAACAGCCTGCCCGCGATCTTTGACGGATCTTCAACTTTGGCTAAGAACATGGCAACGAAAACAAATAATAAGAAAAGCCCGGCAGCCCCGGCGTAAGCTTTTGCGCGGAATACCAGCATTCCGGTCTTTTTCCTGTAATATTTCGATATTTCCTTGTCGCCGGTGATCATGATAAGCTCTGATAGATTGCTGAAGGCGCGCATCAGGCATCCTCCTATACAAAATAATACTTATGATATGCCAAACCTATAGTTCCGAACATAAACTAAACAACGCCTCGCTATTTCTCAAAAGGATATACTAAACCCCATTGTTTACGTATAGCGTCGCAGGTGGAAATGATGTCGAGCGATTCCGACAGCGGTATAAGCGGGGATTCCTTCAATCCCTTTTTTATGCAGTCGTTTATGTGAGCGACCTCAAACTGGTAGCCTTCAGTCTTGAAATAAGAATCCGCCCCGTACATGGGGTAAGGAAGAGTCCCTTCGGGGCATTTGAACTCGATAATGCCGCCGCTGCATGTGAGCCGCGCGTTGCGCGGCCTGAAAAAATCGTCGTATACCTCTATCATCCCTTCGGTGCCGTATATCGACAGAACGTTCCTGCCGTTAGAACGGAAACTTGTCAGCAGGGTCGCTATCTCGCCGTTATCGTACTTGAACACGTAGCCCGCGGACTCATCGGTATTATGCCTGCCCAAAGCAGAAAGCGATACTATCTCTTTCGGGGGCCTTTCGAATATCAGGTAAGCGGCCTGAATAAGGTATACCCCGATGTCGAGCAGCGTTCCGCCCGCTTCGGAAGGTTCATACAGCCTGTCGCCGTCCGTATCGGCGCCTTTGAACGAGAATATGCCGTTCATGGCGGTTACCTTTCCTATTTTCCCTTCGCCGACCCACTTCTTTACCTGCAGCGTTACCGGGAACATGCGCGTCCAGAAGCCTTCGGCGAGGAAAGTATCGTTTTTCTTCGCGCATTCTATCATGCGCAATACCTGCTCCCTGTTGGGCGCCATCGGCTTTTCGCACAACGTAGGGATCTTAGCGTTCAAACATTTCAGCGTGAACTCCATGTGATAAGGGTGGGTCACCGCGACATAAGCTACGTCGATATCCGCTTTGGCGACGAATTCGTCTATATCGTCGTAGACCTGCGCAATGCCGTAGCTGTCCGCAAGCGTCTGCGCTTTAACTTTGTTCCTTGCGTAAATGGCTGCGCATACCGCGTCTTCCACCTGAGCAAAGCCTTCCATAAACCGCGGGATTATCCTCCCCGAACCTATAAAGCCCCAGCGAACCGGCATGTTTGTTTACCTCCGTTTATATGTATTAGACCTGTTCATTTCCTGCTTTTATTTTCATTTTGCATGTAAAGCGTTCTCGCAGGGAACGCGAACTCTATGCCGCGCTTTTCGAATTCCTCTTTTATCGCGAAGTTTATGGACTGTTGCACGTCCATATACAGGTTGAAATCCTGGCTCAGCACATAGTAGGACGCTTCAAACTTGAGGCTCGATTCGCCGAACTCCTTGAAGTGAGCGCGGTCGAACGTTGTGTTCCCGACGCTTTCGACTATGTTTTTTATGAGCAGCGGGATCTCTTTGAGCGGCGTTGAATATGTTACTCCCAGCGAGAATACGACGCGGCGGTTCTCCATGCGCTTGTAGTTGCGCACGCGCGAATTGGTAAGGTCCTTGTTCGAGAAGATGAGCTGCTCCCCGTTTATGCTGCGCAAACGGGTCGTTTTTATGCCGACCTGCTCGACGGTGCCCATAAAATCGTCTACGATTATGAAGTCGTCTATTTCAAAAGGACGGTCAAAAAAGATAGTTATAAAGCTGAACACGTCCTCGAGTATCGCCTGCGCAGCGAACGCGACCGCGATGCCGCCTATCCCGAGCCCGGCGATGAGCGCCGTTATCTTTACGCCTATATTATCGAGGAACAGCAAAAGGGCGCATATCCAGACGACCGCCTTTATTATTATGCCTATCCAGCGCAGCGCGAATTTGTCGGTCTTATCCTGCTTTTTTTCGAGCGTTCTGTTGAAAAAGTATACGAGCACCGCAGATATTACCGAGGCCCCGAGTATTATCACGCACGCCAGGGCTATAATATTCACTGCCTTTGCGGCGCCCACGCTCAGGGCAAGCCATTTGGTGTTAAGGTACAGCGCGCCTATATACAGCAGCGGCACAAGGTATTTTTGGAGCGCGTGCACTATGATGTCGTCGAGATGTGAGGGCGTCTTTTCGGCACGCGCGGCGATGCGTTTCAATATGACGCGTTTGAATATAAGTATCACTATAAAGCTCGCGGCAAACGAGCCTGAGAATATAAGGTAATCGAGCACAGTGTTGCCGTTCCAGACTATAAGATCAAAAAAATCCTGCAAGGCATACCTCCCGCTAATACGCAGTTCCCCAAAAGCCAAAGGCTTTTGGGTGATAATGTATATTATAAGCGTAACATATATAAGCAGTAATTTCAAATCCGCATCGTCCAATAGAAAAACAAAAAATCGTACGGCGGCATACAATGTAGCAAAATCAATATGTAGCCTAAAAAACTATTCTGTTTTTGCGGCGGGAGAGGGTGACGTCAGTGAACTTAAGCATCGATTATTCGGGCGCTCCGGGATGCCGGACGGAATACACTCATACATACCCCGTGGCGGGGAACTACATGAACAGGCAGTTCGTGTTTACGTTACGCGAATGCCAGGCGGGCTGCGAGCATGCGGCAATAAACATAATAAGAGAGCCGGACCGCGGGCAGAGGTTCAGGCAGGCGTCTATGCTTGCCGACTGCGCGGATATCTGCTCGCTCACGGCAAAGTGCGCGGCGAGAGGCTCCGCCTATGCGCGGCATATAGCTTCGCTCTGCGAGGATATATGCGAAAGCTGTAGCGCCGAATGCGCGAAGTTCGGCGATTGTATGTCGCAGGATTGCGCCGAAACTTGCGGGCGCTGCGCGAAGGAGTGCGACATATTCACGGGAGTTGTATAACTTCCTTTTATTCGGCGCCCGCTTTGCGCGGTGTTGCTATGCCGCCGCCGTTATTTGCAGGATACATGTTTTATCCGCGGCGGCTGAGCTTCCACCCGTCGGCCATCGCTTGATTTGGAAAGATGGACGCGTATAATTTTTTTCGGCTCCGCTGCGCGGCGGGGCTTATGTTTTATTCCGGACAGAGTTGATATAAATAATGGCTGCATCTAAACTTATTTCCGCATATCATTGTTTGTACCGGAAACTTTAAAAAAGAAAAACGGTCAAAAGACATAATTCGTCAAAAATAGTTACCAAAATACAATTGTCTATAGTTGAATACTATAACTGATATTAGTATAATACAGGCAATGTGTTTTAAAGGAGGAAGCAAATGTATACCCTGCAGATCAATTATTCAGGCGGCAGCCAAAAGGTATTCAACGGTGTCGACAAGATAGAATATCAGACATTTCTGGAAAAAGTAAAGGTATCGGGCGACGAGCTGTTAAACCACAGGTTTACACTCGGGCATGATATAAACCTGTTCTCCAGAAACCAAAAAATATTAGTGCCCCGACAGGGGATAGTAGGGATATTAGTATCAAAAGAGGGATATTGAGAAGATACCACCTCCGTAAAGAGGTGGTATCTTTTTGGCTGCGAAGAGGTTTTAAGAGGTGTTTTTAATTTTCCGAACATAAATAAAATAATTTATTATTTTAGTATAATAAATCTTGAATACGATAAATAATGCAGTTAAAATTAGTATATAAAGTAGTTAAAATTAGTATAACAGGGAAATAAACAGGAAAGGAGCGTGGCGATGTACACACTGCGGATCAATTATTCCGGCGGTCAATTCAGAACTTACAATGACATAGAAAAAGTGGAGTATCAGACCTACATGGATGATATAACGGTATCAGGAGATGAAATTTCAACGCACAAGTTTACACCGGACCATGATTTGCACTTATTCTCCAAAAACAGCAATTATTTAGTTTCTCATCAAGGTGTAGTCGGAATAGAAGTTTTTTAAGAAGAAAAAAGAAAAGAAATTCTTCGCCCCGGGTATTATTATATCTTTACCGGGGCTTTTTTTTATTAGGGAAGATCTTATTTATCTGAAATGTAAGGGCCGCAGGCAGGCCTGGTTTAAAACAGCGGAGCACAGAGTGAACGGCGCAGCAATACGGATAGTTTTCGGAGCGGTAAAGAATTTAAATCGAAAAACAGACACGTTCATTTTTATATTATTGTTGATAGGTGGAAAATATATGTAGTATAATAATAGCAAATACTTAAGAAAGAAGGTTATAAATGTATACATTGCAGATTATCTACTCCGGCGGAAGCAGCAAAATTTACAGTAATATTGAAAGAATAGAATATAAGACTTTCACGGATGAAATAGTCTTATCAGGAGACGAAATATCCACACACACATTCATAATGGGACATGATCTGCATTTGTTCTCGGCGAATCAACATCATCTGGTACCACGTCAGGGAATTATCAGAATAACAGCTTTGAAAGAGCAACCTTAAGCGCCGTACGCCTGGGCGCTAAATTGCTGACAACGCAATTTAGCGCCCAGGCTGTTTTCTTTTGGTACGGGTCCCTCCCAACAGCTCAAAAAAGGTATGGTTTTTGGGTGTTATATCGTATTCTCAAAAGCTATCTAAATATGAATGGTATAAAGTCCGTTAATGCTGACAGCGCAACATATCCCCTGCTGTAAAAGAGCATAATAGACTTAAATAATTGTGAAAAGAGCGTATGCTGATGCCTGTATTGGTATGGACGGTGTTTATCGTACTGATTGCCTCGGAAGGATATATATTATTCAGGTTCTTTAAAATGCGGGAGCGGGCGCTTATGAAAGCCGTTATTACACCGTTACTGTTGTACGCGGCGTTCTTTATTTCCGCGCATTTCCTTCACCTTAGGATCCCCGCGGCAGTCATGATATTCACTATACTCTCGGTCTTCTCCCACACTTTCCTCGGATTTTTCCTGCGGCTTTACGGAAGATCGAAGACGTTCGACCGTTTCGGCCACGCGCTCGGTTCCTTTGCCTTTTCACAGGCAGCGTATTTTACACTGACATCCCTGTTCAGCGAAGCCATACCAAAACTATTCGCGGCAATAGTAATATTGGCGCTCGGCGTTACGCTGGGGGTATTCGTCGAGATAATAGAGTTCGTACTCGACTCGAGGAAGAAAAAAGAATTGCGGCTGCAAAAAGGGCTCGAAGACACGGATTTCGACCTCATCGCCGACGTTATAGGCTCATCCGCCGCGGGGGCGTTTGCCTCGCTTCTGCTGCTGTAAAAAAACATGCATCGCTCCTGCTTCATTTTGTTACTTCATTGCTTCAAAAAGAGATACATTCTACATATTCATATCGCTGTTATTATGGTAAATATGTTGTATAATGGATAGAGCATACCGGCTCGGGAAACTAAAGAATGAGGTAAGGAGAGGCCGTATGAAAGAAGACTTAAACAAGCCGCTGTATGCGGATTGTAAAAAGCAAAAGGGGTATAAGTATTTCTGGAACGACCCGGTAATAAGCAGGGAGAGAAGTTATGAGTTTGCCGACAGGCCGCTTATGATAATCGGATGGTTGCTTATTATTATTCCTGCCGGTATAATCGGTTATTTAAATCCTTTTTGGTGCAGGTATATTCGTTTTTTTGAAGTACCGATGATTTGTCTTGTAATTATTATTATCGCTGAATTTTTTTACACGCGCAAGTTTGTCTACAGGTTCGGCAGGTTCCGCGTAATGTGGGAGAACGACGAACTGCACCCTAATGAGGAGGCGAGCAGCCGCTGCGATAGAAACGGGAAATTTCTTGGGGCCGAAGAAAACCGGAAAGCCGCGAGGAAGAGCCGCCTCGCTTTCTTGGGATTATTCGCGGGAATAATAGCGGCGGTTTTGCTGTACTGCTTTCTTTGGATCGGGCTCTCTTATACCCGAGTTCCCGGCTGGCACAGCAAAGAGATAGAGGAAGCGTGGCAGATAACGCAAAAATATGATTTTGTAGGTGTTCATGTCTTGTGCAGGGGTGCCGACGTAAGCGGCGAAACAGAAAGCGGAAAGGATATCAGCGATCAGGACAGGCGAAGGATCCGGGAGATATGCGGTTCCCTGAAGTGGGAGTATGTATCAGATATTATGTTTTATGGTCCTGGGACATTTATCAAAATAGATATGTATACGATCTTCGGGCATTCAAAGTTATTATGGCATGAAGATATCGTGGATACATCGCCGCCGGAATTCTCACACGCCGACACGATAATTCGGTTGGATGAGCATTGGTGGTATGTGCGGATGAATGACGGAAGTTTCTTCAACTAGCAGTGCGGCTTGGCGGGAATTGGCGGTATGTGAGGCAGCGGAATCGTCTGCAATATTCACTGGTTTGTGATAATAATTCATAGAACGTACATATTTATATGTTATAATAAGGCAAAAATCGGAAGGAGGCGCTGATCATGTTTAATATGCACTGGTTCCCGTTTGCGTGGATCGGAGGCCTTGGTTTCTTAGGTACGGTCGCAGTTATAATTATAGTAGTCGTACTGGTAACGAGAAGCAATAACCGCGTAAGGGACTACCGCCCGTCGAGCGCGGAGCAGATACTCAAAGAAAGGCTCGCCAGAGGCGAGATAGACGAAGAGACGTACGAGAACCTGCTTAAAAAGGTAAGATGACATATCGGCAGAGCTGTAAAAGGCTCTGTTTTTTATTGACGGCTTGCCGGCGGAACAATACAATTACAGGGTAAAAAATATTAAGCGAGGCGGCAGCATGAGAAGAAAAGACCGGGAAGTAACCGATATAAACGAGATAAAGGGCATCATCGATAAATGCAAAGTATGCCATCTGGCAATGGCCGATGAGGGAAAGCCGTACGTTGTGCCCCTCAGTTTCGGATATATGCTGGATGGCAATACGCTTAAGCTATTCTTTCACAGCGCGAAGGAAGGGCGGAAAATAGAAATACTTAAGAAAAATAACGAGGTATGCTTCGAGATGGCGTGCGAGGGTAGACTGGGCTTATTCGAAGACCCATGCGATTCGGGTTATTACTTTCAAAGCGTTATCGGATTCGGGCATGCCGAATTTGTCGAGGATGCGGCGGAAAAGCGCGGCGCGCTCGCGCTGCTTATGAAGCACCATACAGGCGGGGATTACGAGTTTACTGATAAGCAGGCCGGTACCGTCCGCATATTCAAAGTAGTCTCGACGGATTTCACCGGGAAGAAAAAGAACGACCCGAAAGGGGAGGAGAAATAGGATATCGGGAGGGCGGCCGATGGCCGCCTGTATTTATTGTTTCAGCAGCTTTACCCGCTCTTTTATCGACGCTTCGTGCTCCTCGTCCGTATTGGCGGGATCTTTCAGAGAGTACCAAAGTTCACAGGGAATATCAGCGCACTCGCCGCAATGCTTCATACCCTTACCGCGGACGCACAAATAATAAGGGCAGACGTCTTTGCCGACATATGCTGCCCAATAGACTTTGCCTTGTATGGCTTCGCAGCCCGCGCATTTACTGCCGAGCGAAGGGCAGGCTTCGCAGTCGGCTCCGCACACACATAACATAAAGCACCTGCCTTTAGTGATTTAATAGCGCGATCCGGCAGAACAGCTTCAATAACCGGTCAGCAGTCTTCGTTTCCGTGTATCTCCTCCGTTTTCCGATTAGCGAGCGAGATAACGCCGGAGATGATCAGCAGTATGAACGCGATTATTCCCGTGGCGATAGTAGCGTATCTGCTGGGCCAATTGATAGTGACAAGCGTGAAAAGAGCCGATAGCCCCGAAAACATTACGGCGCCCGCAACGGCGGCGCCCAGCAGCATTATGCCGGAAAGCTCGAAATCTTTAAACGCCAGCGCGCTTCCCGCCGCGCCGGTAAGGCTCCCGAAAAGGCCGGTTATTCCCGAGATAAGCAGTATAAACGAATCCGGGTCGAATTTTGCCCCGCCGCCCGCTGCCGGCAGCATCTCCTGCCTGAAAAACACGAGAGCCATAGCGTAGATGAATACGAGTATGCTTCCCGTAAAGCCCAAAAACGCGATCGTAGATTTCATTTATTTTTACCTCATAAGCCCGGCTATGCCCAATATAAACGCGGAGTATTCGATCCATATTAACATAAAGTATAAAAAGCGGCAATGAAGCGGGCCTTAATTATAAGGATAAGCAGATATAATACGGGCATATTTTCATCGTGATCTGAACGGGTGGAATACAGGCTATGTGTATCCTCGCAAACGCGAGTATTGTATTCATTTACGCAATATGGTAGTATATGGTCATCGATATTGAGGAGGCCGTTATGAGAAAAGCTTTTATAATTATGATCGCAGCCGCCCTGCTTGTCGGAGTCCCGGGATGCGGCGGCGGTTCGACGGAGCAGGACAGTCAGACCATGGTCGAAATTATGAACGCGGACAATATAGTGAATGCGATAAACGCGTATAACGTCTTGTACCCCGGCAGCGCGCTTTCCGATAATGTAACGCTGGCCGACGCGAAAGAAGTTCTCGGTGAATTATGGCCGAGAGGCATATCATATGAGGAAGCGGAAAAGGCGAGTAAATGGATAGTCATAAGCAACGGGAAGGCGAGCCTGACCCGTGAAGCGCAAAAGGAATGGGATAAGTTAGCGGGATAGGTTATAAGGCCGCTGATATTGTTTTGGAGGTATATATGAAAAAATCTTTGATTATTATCACTGCTTTTATATTAATAATATGCCTGCCGGGATGCCGGACACTTGAAGAAATAAAGGCGGTGAACGAGGCTGCGGACCGACAGATTATTATTTCGAACGCAGGCCAGCTTGCAAGCGCTATCAATGCTAATAATGCATTATACCCGAACGATATACTGCCCGACGATGTGACTTTTGAGAAGTCAAAAGAGACGTTAAAAAGAAATGACTTATGGCCTGTTTGTTTTATCGAAGAACCGGATGAAACAGCACGAAAGGCGTGGGACTTTGTGGAGATAAAGAACGGTGAAGCGACAGTGCCGGAAGAAAGCTGAGCCTTCGAAATATTAATAAGCATTTTGATACAAAAAACGGGGCGGAAGGAATTTCTTCCGCCCCATTCCTTTACTGCAGATACGGCTTTGCATACAGGTCTTTCTTTTTAAGCCCGTTGATCTTTGCTTGCTGATGCCACCCCCAGTTGCCCATGAAGTAGTACAGCCTGCGGGGGAAGTTCGCCCTGATGCGGAAGTTTTCATGAGGCGCATCGGACGCGATATCGGCCGCGGCCGCTTCGAAAGCTTCGTTCATAGCCGATACCGTCTTTTTCATGAAAGGCGCGTCTTTGGCGGCGTGCAGCATACCGCCTGCGCCTATGAGGATACCGAACCGGAAGCGCGCGCCCGTGTGTTTGCAAAAGCTCTTTATCACCCGCACAGCTTCTTCGTTTATCCAGTCTTCGGGGAAGCCGCAGTTCACGGCTGCGTATACCTTCGGGCTGAGCGACGACGGATGCTGCTGCCGGTACAGGGCGTAGTCCTGCAGGAAGCGTACAAGCATACCGGGAAGGCAGAAGATATAAAGCGGGAAAATGAATATAAGCGCATCTGCCCTGAGCATGATATCGAAGTTTTTTTCGTTCTGTCTGCCCGAAAAGCTTTTACGGACGCCGATAATGGATACATCGGCGTTATCCGAAAACGCTTCTCCCGCCATACCGGCGAGCAGCTCAGAAGCGGAAGGCTCGCCGACCTTCGGGCTGGCGCTTATTATTACAACGTTTCTATTTTGTTTACTCATAACTTTCCTCCCGCTCTTTGATACTTAAAGCCATTAAGTGTTTCGCGAAGTTCCGTACCGTCTGCGTACACGAACGCCTCGACATCGCTTCTGTGATTGTTGATAATGTCCAGAAACAGCTTTTTATCCTCATCGTCAAGCCGGTCACCATAGCCGATAAACATTTGCATGGGGTAACTGCTGTATCGCGCCGGGTGCATAGTAGAGCCGTCTTTCCGCACGATGAAGAACGGAAGTATGTTGGGCAGCCAGCGGTCAAGCACGTTTTTGATGTTTGCGCTGAACTGGCCGAAGACCACGGGGCAGAGATACACGGTGAGGTCGCTGTTTATATATGTGCGGTTGATCCGGCCTATATCGTCGCTTACGACGCATTCGCCCGGCTTTTTTACCCAGCACCCGAAGCAGCCTTTGCAAAACGCAAGTCTGTCGCGGCCTACGGCTGTTTCTTCGATATCGTAGCCTTTGGCTGCAAGGTATTCCTTCAGCTGAGAGTTCAGCCGCTCGAACACGGGCGTCTTGTACTCAGCGTCGGAAATTAAAAACGCTTTCATAAATATTCTCCTTTATGTTTACAGTGTCAACATAATAGCATGTAATGTTTACAGTGTCAACATGTTATGTTATAATTTATTTGCTGTACAAAAACCAGGCTTTACCCAGATATAGATGGTTTAGCTATGAAAAAATAATGCCTTCCCCCTCGGAAAAAGGCGGCGCAAAGCATCGGATGAGGGATTGTAATCACATTAGCAACACCTCATCAGTCAGACACTAGATTGCGGGTCTTTTCTTTTGGGTTGGCAATCTAGTGTCTGACAGCTTCCCCTCAAGGGGAAGCCATGAAAATGCTAAGAATTTTATGGGAGAGTGTAAATTGACGGAAAAAAATTATCATCATGGAGACCTTAAAAGCGAACTCATAGAAGAGGGGCTGAAGATATTTGTTAAGGAAGGGTATGAGGGATTTTCGCTGCGCAAAGCCGCCAAGGCGTGCGGCGTGAGCCAGACGGCTCCGTACCGCCATTTTAAGGACAAGGACGAGCTTATAGCTGCAATAACGGCGCACGCGCTGGGGGAGTTTAACGCGAGCCTCGCCAATGCCGCCGCAAAGGTAACAGACCCGAAAAAAATGCTCAGCGAGATAGGAGTCGCTTATGTCCATTTTTTTGCGGAAAACCCCGAATATTTAAAGCTGCTGTTTTTAAGCAACATCCAGAAATACGGCGGAAAAGCGTGCGAGGAAGAAAACCATTACAAAGACGGTCATCCGTTTGCTACGTTTTTCAACGCTGTAAAGCAGTATAAAGAAGCCAACATCAATGAAGGACGAAGCGCCGAAGAACTGATAGTAAGCAGCTGGGGATTAGTGCACGGCATAGCGGTGCTTATCGCGTTCGGGCAGATAGGCGGGGGAGACTGCCTCGACATAGCCGACAAAGTGATAAGGAATATAAGGATATAAGCAGAAAATATTACTGGTAATCGTCCGGGCAATAGTGCAGAAGTTTGAGAAAAATGTCGTTTTGTGGTAGTATAGGGTCATAATATTTTTTGGAGGGCGTATGAAAAAAGCTTTTGTTGTTATGATTGCTGCTATATTGGTATTTGGAGCCGCGGGGTGTAAAAGCCTGCAGGGAGGATATGAAACACCATCGGCGTCGGCTGCGGAAGTCTCAGCAGCGCAGGATGTAATAAGCGAAGCCGATATTGAAAACGCAGACAGCATAGCTAATGCAATAAACGCTTATAATGCCTTGAACCCCAATAGCATGCTTCCCGACGGCATAACGCTCGAACAAGCGAAGGAAACCGTGGGTGAACTGCTCTGGCCTCAGAGGTTAACGGGTGAGGAAACGAAAGCCGCATGGAAACTTGTCGCCTATAAGGATGATATAGCGCAAGTGTCACGGGAGGCGGCGGAAGCATGGCTGGCGCTTAAAGATTTGGAGGATGAGTCGGGACAGACCGGAGACGCAGATGCGTTGAGATATGCGGCAAGCAGCATAGCTGCCGCTGTTAACGCTTATAATTGCTTAAGGCCGAACAGCGTGATTCCCGACGGCGTAACGCTGGAAGGAGTAAAAGAAACTCTTGGCGCGGACGGCCTCTGGCCGCGTTGGTTATCGGACGGGGAAGCAAGCGGGGCCTGGAAGCTGATCGATTATAGGGACGGCATAGCGGAAGTCTCAGCAGCGCCGGATGTAATAAGCGAAGCGGATATTGAAAACGCAGCCAACATAGCGACCGCAATAAACGCGTATAATGCCTTGAATCCCAATAGTGTGCTTCCAGACAATACAACGCTGGAAGACGCGAAAGAAATAGTTGACGGACAAGACCTCTGGCCGCAAAAGTTATCGGACGAGGACGCGGGAGCGGCCTGGAAGCTGATAGATTATAAGGATGGGATAGCAATGCTTACCCGGGAGGCGGAGGAGGCTGCCCAGGGGCTGAGAGAGGAACAGGAGCAGGGACAGGCCGGGAACGAAGAGTCGTTAACACTTGCTAACGCAAGCAATATAGCGACCGCGATAAACGCTTATAACGCATTGAACCCTGACAGCGTGCTTCCCGACGGGATATCGCTGGAGGAAGCGAAAGAAATAGTTGACGGAAAAAGCCTCTGGCCGCAAAAGTTATCGGACGAAGACGCGAAAGAAGCATGGAGTCATATCGTTTATAAGGACGGCATAGCGGAAATAAAGGAAACGGACTGAGCTTTAATAAGGTGGTGGCGGCAGCGGGTAAACCACAACCGCTAAATTTAATAAGGGGTAACGAAATGGTCAAAAAAATCATAAAGGTATCGATCCTGGCTGTCTGCGTACTTGCAATCATATACCTGATTTTCGGAAGAACCATACGACGGTGGCTCACACCGCTCGATACCGTGGTGGGCAGAGTAGGCGAAGAGACCATAACACTGAAAGACGTGAACGCTGGGGTCGATTATACCTGGATCATAATAAACGGGTCTTCCCGCGCCGCCTATGAGAGTGTTTTAGGCGGTGAGAGTATTAGTGAAATGAATTCCAGTACGCTTGATTATTGTATAAACTCAAAGCTCTTCCTGCAGAAGGCAGAAGAGATGGGTCTCTATCCGCTTTCGGAGAAGGATAGAATAGTCGCGATAGCCATGGCGGAATTGTATTATGAAATGAATGCCGCCAGGTTTAAGCAGGCCGGCGTTTCAAAGGAAGACCTTATCCGGATAGAGACGGAGAAGAAAGCGAGTGAATTGCTGAAAGAGGAAATCTCAAAGAATATAATTATTACGGACGCCGAAGTTGAAGAGAGATATGAGTCTTTGCTGGCAGAACAGGAGGACAGATACACCCAGAATCCCGGCTCGTACCAGACGTCTAAATATGTTTTCGACAAAGAGTGCTATCCGGTAAACTATACGATAATCGTGTACAGGCCTGAGGAGTTCCGCGTGGTCAAGCATATTATGATCCCGTTTCCCCATGACGTTTTAGAACAAACATTAACGGGGCCCTATAAAGAAAAAGATGAATTAAAGAAATTGATAAACGAGAACCTGCCGAAGATACAGGCGCAAGCCGACGAAGTGCTGGCTAAGGCGCGGGCCGGAGAAGATTTTGACGTGATCATGAACGTTCTGATGATGTTTTATAGCCCGTTCGGTAGCCAGGAGAATCATTTCTACATGGATTCGGAATATGAATTGGGCGATTGCATCTCAAGTTTTCATACAGAACTAAAAGAGGCAGCGTTTGCGCTTAAGAACGTGGGCGATATGACAGGCCTGGTTGCCACGGAGAACGGCTACCATATCCTGAAGTGGGTGGGCAATGTCCCCGCCGGCCCTATACCCTTTGAAGAAGTGAAAGACGCCATCAAAGCAGAATTACTCGAAAAGAAAAAATCCACCGCATGGAGTGATGCTGTGAAGCTATGGAAAGACGAGACAGTAATAGAGAAGTACCCGGACAGGATACCTTGAAAAACTTGAACAAGCGCGGCAGGCTTTTATAGTGTGACAAAGTTACTTGAATATTTTCCCTGCCGCAGGTTAAAATAGGTATCATCATAAAAGGGAGAGGATTAGTTATGAAAGCTGAAATAGACAGGGACGGATGCATCGCGTGCGAGGCGTGCGCGGCTACATGCCCGGAGGTGTTCCGCATGGCGGACGACGGGCTTGCCGAAGTATATGTGGACGAGATACCCGAGGAGGTCGAGGATGAGGCGAGGGAAGCCGCCGAAGGCTGCCCGACGGAAGTAATAACGGTTGAATAGATAAGCAAACAGGGAACGCCGGTAGGCGTTCTTTTTATGCATTGAAAAGACGGGCTGGTAAAAGATAGCCGCTTGACAATAAATTTTATCGGACATATAGTTTATAAAAATTATTGTAAAGGGAAGGACTGAATGGACGACAGAAAACTGAGGCTGATGGGAAAAGCGCCCGTAAAAAGCGCGATAATCCGTCTCGCGGTACCAACTATGCTGGCCGCGGTCGTGCAGATATTATATAATCTGACGGATACATTCTATATAGGAATGCTCGGCGATTCTGACCTCGTTGCCGCGATATCGCTCGCCATACCGCTGGTGTTCGTAATAAACGCGTTTGGAAACATATTCGGGATCGGCGCGGCAAGCTATATATCGAGACAATTGGGCGCAGGCAACATGGAAGAGGCGAGGCACGCGAACGCCGTCGCGGCGTATACCGCTGCGGGCGGGGGCGCTGTGCTCTCGGCTGTTATGTTCGTGTTCCGCGAACCTCTGCTGCGCCTCATCGGCACGAGCCCCGAGACTTTAGCGCCGACCTTGGGTTATTTTTCGATTCTCATAGCTTTCGGGCCGCTGCTTATACTGCAGGTGGCTATGGCCGGCCTCGTCCGGAGCGAAGGCGCAACTGCCAAAGCCATGTGGGGCATGATAATAGGCGTCGGGTCTAATATCATCCTCGACCCGGTCTTCATATTCGTATTTGGTTTGGGCGTGGAAGGCGCGGCATGGGCCACCGTAATAGGCAACGGCCTCGGCACCCTGTTTTATATACTGCATTTTACCCGGGGCAGGACAGTACTGTCGATAGCCCCCGCCGATTTCAGGCCTACAGCAAGGATATACTGGCAGGCATTCGAGATAGGGCTGCCCGCGGCGCTTTCCATGCTGATAATGAGCGCGTCGTTCATGGCGGGCAATATATTCGCTTCGGCGTACGGCGACAAGGTGGTCGCCGGATTCGGTATAAACCAGAGGATAAACAGTACGTGCATAATGCTGATAATAGGGCTTACGCAAGGTTACCAGCCGTTCGCCGGGTATAACTACGGCGCAAGGCATTACGGGCGGCTGCGCAGCGGGCTAAAGATAACGATGTTGTACGCGACGCTGCTTGCCGCGTTTTTCACGGTTGTATTCCAGCTTTTCGGCGGGCAGATCGTGGGGCTGTTCATAAACAACGACCCGGAGACTGTTTCAGCGGGAGAGAAGTTTTTAAAAGCATTCTCGCTGGGGCTGCCGTTCGTGGGGCTGCAGAAGACGTTTATGGTAACGTTCCAGGCAACGGGCAAGGCCGTAAGAGCGCTGCTGCTTGCGCTGGGCAGGCAGCTTATCGCATTTCTGCCGCTGCTCGTGCTGCTTGACTATTTGTTCGGGCTTGACGGTTTCGTTTACGCGCAGCCGGGGGCGGATCTTATAAGTACGGTCGCCGCGGTACTGATGAGCGTATCGTTCTTAAGGCACCTTGGCAGGCTTGAGCGGGATGAAGGTACAAAGCTTTCGGCAGAAACGGAGGCCGGCTCCCCTGCGGGCTGCCGGTAATATAATAAATACAGCCAAAAAAGCCTTAAGAGCGTTCTTTTTTTACCAGAGAGGCCAGACGGAGGGAACAGTATTGCCCGTTTCTGCGTCTAAATATTGGTACTGCCGCGAATAGCAGGCTGTTGCGGCGCAATAAAAAAGGATTTACATAAAAGAAAAGGGTTATATATATAAATGTAGAATTATTTAATGCTATACCGTTTTCACACTCTTTTATGGTGTTTGCCTGAATGTTGTATGTGGGAGGAGAGTTCCTATGAAGAGATCGAAACTGACGTTGTTTATTCTATCGGCTTTTCTTATAGCGATGGTGCTAGCGGTATTGCCCGCGCCTCGTGATGCGAAGGCGACAGGCCCTGTAGCAGTAACATCGAGCGACCCTGCGGGCGGGGCTTCCAGCGTGCTGGCAGGCAGCGGCAGGGTATTCACCGTTACTTTCGATGAGACCGTAACGCTGTCGGCAGGTTATATGCCCTTTATATACTGGTACGATCCGGTAGAGAGTTCATGGGTGTCGTCCAGCGCCCCCTGTACTGACGTTGCGGTATCGGGCGGCAATACGCTCTCGTTTTCTTTGCCCACCGTTTTAGCCGCCGGGCTTAATACGAATACCGTGTACGGCATAATGCTGCCGGGGCCGGACAATACCGTTGGCGACAACACAGGTTATGCGGAGGATGCGCTTGGAAACAGATATCCCGGAACAGATTACCCGTCTTCTTACGGCCCTATAAGTACAGATCTGGCAGGGTGCTGGACGTTCATGACCGCTAAAAGTTACGCCGCTCCTTCGGTGCAGTCGATGCTGCCCGCTTCGGGCTCGGCGAACGTCGACCCGAACGCTGAGATATACCTTATTTTCGATCAACCCGTTTCGCTGAATGCGGATCCGTCTACTAATATTCAAATATTGAAGTTTAACGCGGAGACAAGCACCTGGGGTGTAGATAAGAATATACCAGTTACGGATCTGGTAATAGCGGGGGGCGTATCTGCCAGCGTAAAGATACCGGCGCAGAGCCTGGCGAACAACGAGATGTATTCCGTATATATTTACGGCGATATATTTACCGGCGAATGGTCAGGGCTCCCGGGCGGCAGGGTCCGCGATACGAGTTTATATTTTACGACAAAAACGGCGCTCACATATATTCCCGGAGAGCACGGGCACCTTGAGAGCGGCGGCGTCTCGTATAACGGCGCATTCGTGCAGCAGGTCGCCGCGGGGGAAAACGGCGCTGAGGTAACGGCGGTGGCCGATACGCATTATCATTTCAACAGTTGGAGCGACAGCGTAACGACCGCAAACAGGACGGACACTGCTCCGGGCAATATAAGCGTAACGGCGCAATTCGCGATAGATACGTTTACGCTGGATTATCGCACGGACGGAAACGGAACGCTGACAGTCGGCACCCAGACCGGCCTGTCCGTATATCAGCAGAGCGTAGATTATATGGGAAGCGGCCCTGAGGTAACTGCGGTCCCCAATACGGGGTACCACTTCGTTAAGTGGAGCGACGGCAAGACGGAAGCGGCAAGGACTGATACAAGCGTACAGAACATCAGCGTAACTGCCGAATTCGCAATAAACGCATACGCCTTAAAATATACTGCCGGAACGAATGGTACGCTGACAGTCGGCGCCCAGACCGGCTTGTCCGAATATCAGCAGAGCGTAAACTATATGGGGATAGGCCCTCTGGTAAAAGCTGTTCCCGCTGCGGGATACCTGTTTGTCAAGTGGAGCGACGGAAAGACGGAAGCTGCCAGGACGGACATTGGGGTCACGGATAATATAAACGCAGCCGCGGAATTTGCCCTTGACGTATGCACGCTTGAATACCTGTCGGGAGGAAACGGCACGATCGAAGGCTCTGCTGCGCAGACTGTAGCGCGCGGCGGTAACGGAACGGCGGTAACGGCAAAGCCGGTGTTCGGATACCATTTCGTTAAATGGAGCGACGGCAAAACGAATGCGGTAAGGCAGGACACCGCGGTTGCGGGCAATATCAGCGTAACGGCTATATTCGAGATAAATTATTACACTCTTAAATATTCGGCAGGCCAGCACGGCAGCCTGACGGGCGACACGGACCAAAGCGTAGAATACGGCGGCAGTGGTACGCAGGTGATAGCTGTGCCCGACGAGAATTATCATTTCGTCAAATGGAGCGACGGAAAAGTTGCTTCTTACAGGACGGATACGAATGTTACGGAAAATAAAACCGTTACGGCCGAATTCGCGCTGAACAAATTCAAGGTAACGTTCAAGGATTACGACGGAACCGTTTTAAAGACGCAGTACGTGGCCTACGGCTCCGATGCCGAGCCGCCGGAAGACCCGGAAAGGGACGGGTATACTTTTAGCGGCTGGAGCGGCGATTACGATGATATAACCACGGCGGTCACAATAAAGGCGAAATACGATATAAATACTTATAAAGTTACATTCGCCGATTACGACGGTACGGAGCTCAAGACGCAGAATGTGATATACGGGCTCGGCGCGGTCCCGCCCGCAGACCCTGTAAGGGAAGGGTATACATTTGGCGGCTGGGACGGCGATTATACAAAGATAACAGGTACTGTCAAATTTACGGCGCAGTATAAGGCGCACACGTTTAAAGTGACGTTTGTCGACTATGACGGGGCCGTAATAGACGAGCAGGATGTGGAAAACGGCAAAGACGCGGTTTCGCCCGCCGACCCGGCAAGGCAAGGCTATACCTTCACCGGATGGGATAAAGCGTTTACAGGCGTTACTGCGGATATAACGATAACGGCCCAGTATAAAGCGTCGCTCGTAATTACGGGAGCTGGCGCGCAGGACGGCAAACCCATCGCGGTAGTTAACACCGGGGGCCTCGATATAGTAGAGGTGACTTTCGAGGGCGGAAAAGCGTCGGTGAATCCGAACGGCACGCTGAAGCTCGAGTTTTCGGATAACGTTAAAGCCGGGGATTATAAGATAACGTTCAGGCTGGCCGACGGCACGACGCTAACGGACACAATAACGATAACGGACGAGGAAGTCGCGATGATGGCGGCAAACACCGGTAAAACGGGTACGCCCGCATGGCTGTGGGTAGCGGTAGGCGCGCTCATGGTCACGGCGGCTGTGCTCATGGTGATATTCGTAAGGCGCTGGCGGTATTCAGGATAACAGGCGGCGCAATATAAGCAACTGTGAAAACGCTTTCCGGACGGAGGGCGTTTTTAATATGGAGGCCCAAAAAGCCGTGAGACTTTTTGGGGCGGCGTATTTAATAAAAATGCAAACTGCTGTATAATAATATAAAAATTTTGGAGGCTGTTATGAAAGCAAGCGATATACATTCAAAGGGATTCAACTGCGCGCAGTCGGTGCTGCTCTCGCTCTCCGACCTTACGGGGCAGGATGAGAAAACGTCGCTCGCGCTGGGAGGAGGTTTCGGCGGCGGCATGAGGGCCGCGGAGGTCTGCGGGGCGGTTTCGGGCGCGGTGATGGCTTTAGGGCTTTTATTCCCGTTCACCGACGGGGACGACAAGGCAGCTAAAGACAGGATAGCCTCGCTTACGAGAGAATTCCATAAGCGGTTCCGTGAAAAAAACGGAACGCTGATCTGCCGCTCCCTTTTAGGATACGACATGGAAAAGCCGGAGGACTTTGCTAAGATCGTTGAAGCCGGGCTTATAGCTAAGATGTGCCCGCCCCTTATGGACAGCGCGGAGGCGATAGTTCGCGATATGGTAAAAGAATATAAGGCAAAATAGCCCGAAGCGTAAAAAAGGCTGCCTATAGGCAGCCTTTAATAATGAAGTCAGGAAAAATCCGCTTTGATGTCGGATACGTCGTTGCCGCCAAACACTGTGATGATGATGCCGAGCATATATTTGTCTATCTTGCGGACATAGTAGTATTGCACCCCGTTATAGTCGGGCATCGAGGCCGGCAGCAGCGTATACTCCTCTGAGCCCAAGCTTTCTTTCGTGATATCGCCGAACTCGTATTTTACCGCGTCCGTCTGCGACATCATCGTTGCTGACTGGTCAACATATCGCTCTTCCTTCACTTTTGTGCCGCCCAGAGACATCGCCAGGTTCTCGTACATCACCATAACGCTGGAGCCGGTAGCCGGGTCTTGCGCCATCATGTCGTAAATGTCTTTTTGTTTCATCATTTCCTCCGTAACGGGCATCCCCGCTTCGGACAGCATATCGGCGCCTATGCCAGCCACCTCGGCGATATCCTCATCGGACGCGTAGACCCAGCCTTCGGGAGCGGTAAATTTAAGCCCGGAGTATTCGCTCGTATATACGTTATCTTCTATGATACCGCGGGTAAGCTCTTTAGTAGCCGCGGAAGGGCTTGCGGATGGTTTGCCGCCCAAGTTGACCGATAGGGTGCACCCGGTAAGTATTACCGCCGCCAGAAGCACCGCGGCCGCCGCTGTTATAAGTTTTTTCATGCCAGCCTCCAAGTATTGAGAATTTATAAAGTATACCGCAGAAAATATATAAAACAATGACACAATACATAGGGGTCCAAATCAATTAAAATAACAGTGATATACTGCCGCGGCATACGCGTTCCACAAAAACCAAAACGAAACGCGGAGAATATAATACTATAAAAGGGGCAATATTATATCATTGACAGCCCTTAATAAATTGGAGTGACAGGATTGGAAGCCATAGAATACCGTAAAAAACCGATAATAATTAAAGCATATATCGCAAAAGAAAAAATGACGATACACACGCTTGAAGGCGACCTGAAAGCCGACGCGGGCGATTATATAATCACGGGAGTTAAAGGGGAGCAATACCCCTGTAAGCCTGATGTGTTCGAAAAGACCTACGAACCGATAAAAGAGTGATCTTTACGCCGGGCAAAGCGCGGCAGGCCTGTCTTTACCTGTTCCCTGCGCTTTTCGTTTACTAATTCCTTTACCCTTTCTCTGTATACTTATCTTTTTTCAGCGGTCCGTACGTAAAAAGCTTTTTGAATTCAGCCGGGCAGGCATCCACTGATTTTGAGGCAGAGCTGAAGCGCCGCTTAAAGGCCCTCTCGATATGTTTGGCGGGGTTTGCACAAAAAGCTTTCCACGCCGCAAGCACGCAATAACCGCTTTCCCCCCGGCAGCCGCGTCGGTAATTACTGCTGAATTCCGTTACCACCGTGCTGTCGTCGATCGCTGCCCGCTCATGCAGCTTACCGCACATTGGGCAGCGGTATGTTCCTTTGAACACCGCTCCGCAAGCGCTGGGCAGCACTACTCCCAGCACGCCGCTGCAAAGGCCGTCTTCGGCTCTGCACAGCGAGGCCTGAAGCTCGCGTTTTATGAACCTCTGTTCATCGCTGCCGAGACGTTCGGCGCTGAAATTACCTATAAGGTGTATCGTTACTTCCGAGCCGCCGAGTATCTCTTCCCGTACGTCCTCTATAAGGCGGCCGTCATCGTAACACCCGCCCCACGCGCCCGGCGCCCTTAAGAAGGCGCCCGGCACAACTTCGAGCGTTTTATAAGCGTAATATGAATCTTCGGTTTTATAAGAGACATAACACTTGCGCATAGCTCTCCTTAATAAAAGGCGCCAAAAATACCACGGAACTTTTTGGGGCAGCGATTCAGGGCCATATATAACGAAACTGTGGTTTTGGGCGGATAATATAATATATTCGGGAAACATCGAAATTATTAGCCTTCCTTACAAAGTTGACAGAAAACGGAAGGGGCGATAAAATATATTTAGTTATAAAATCAGCGTGTACGTATAATGGATTGTAACATTTTCTTTATTAAAACGTTATGCATATGAAGGGGTGAGGGATATAGAGGACAGGATATTGACGTATATTTACCGGCAATATTCGGGCAAAGTCTATCTGTACCTTTATTCCCTTTGCCGCAGCAGCGCGCTCGCGCAGGACCTCGCGCAGGAGACGTTTTACAGGGCAATGCTGTCGCTCGGCAGCGGGCAGGACGTACTGCCGTGGCTCATGAAGGTAGCGAGAAACCTGTTCTTCGACGAATGCCGGAAGAGAAAGCGCTTGAGCATTGAAGAGGCCGGGGAGCTGCCCGACGGAAGCGACGTATTGCAGGCGGTGATAACGAGCGAGAAAAACAGGAAGCTTTACGCTGAGATACAGAAGCTTCCCGCCCTTGAACGGGAAGCGGTGACGCTGTACTATTTCGGGGGGCTTGACCAGAAGCAGACAGCACAGCAACTCGGGATAAGCTATGCCAACGTGAGGACGCTTTTGCACAGGGCGCGCAAAAAGCTCTATGAGAGATTGAAGGAGGAACGGGATGGGATATAAGGAGAAGCTCAAAAGCTTTGCGGAAGGGAAACTCGAAGGCAGAGAAAAAGAGAAAGTCGAAAGCGATATAGACCGCCAGCGCGCGATAGGCGATTACCTCGAAGAAAGCACGGACGGTGATATCTTTGAGGTAAGCAAAGATAATGACGAAAAGCACGCAGAGGAGGACGGCGAGTTCTCGAAGCTAGTTCAAAAGGCGGTAAGCAGGAAGCTTAAAAGATTCGGCATATGGACGGGAGCGATAGTTTTAGCGATAGCATTGTTCCTTATGTTCGGGCTGTCGCCGCTGATGGATGTGATTTATTACGACCCGGGTACAGCACTGCCCGAGCCGGATTCCACGTATAGCAGCATCGACGTGCCGTTATCCGTGTACACTGAACTGCACTGCCCCGGAAAGTATTTTGGGGGTACAGTGGTGGAAGATGAAGGTTTCGCAAGATATAAAATCGAGCTTACTTTTATAACTCCAGGCTATTCAAGTAATTTTTTTGCAAGGCAGGTCTACCAGTTCGTTATAGATAAAGGAGAAACGCATATAAACGGCCCTGACTGGCGGGAATCCGGCCCGAGACCTTTTTTCAGCCGGTCAGGTTTTGGCCAGGATGATACTCTGGAGATCGCAAGCAAAGCCAACGCCGCGAAACTGGATAAGCTTCCCGAGACGGCGATGGTGACTGCGGCGCTTACGTTCAGGGACGATCTAAGCCTCGGTGCGGTAAACGGTTTCCGGAGCGATGAGACAATGGTTACTTTTATAGCAATAAAGACACGTGAAGAGGACGCAGACTATCCGACCGCAGGGAATTTCGGTATTGCACCCAATTGGGGATTGAGCACTATCGATAACAACGAACTTTTGGAGGAATATCCGCACCTTTTTCTTGGGGGGATTGACGAAACTGACATACGTTTTACCGTCAGCGGCTGGAAGGGTACACCGGATACAGGTATTTGGGAAACGCATTTCAAAAGCATGCTGAAATATATGAACGACCAGAAAGAGTTCAGGCAGGTAATAGGCTATAATGAATACCAATCTTATCAATACGATTACGCCTCTGCGCTGAAATACACCCAGGAAAACGGCGTAAAGACGTATGGGGTGATAGTATACGGGCCGGTCGAAGAGATACTCCGTATGGCAAAAGATGATAGAGTAAAGATGATGTTCGTAATGGACGCGCAGCTCATCTCGATCAACCACTGGGCGTGGTGACAGCTCCATACGGTATTAAAAAAAAACGGGCTGTATGCCCGTTTTTCATATCTTAACAATGCGGAAATCATCGGTCATATCGTGGAACTCGGCGACGCCGCCTTTAACCCAGAAAGGCGCGTGGCGCGGGCCGTTTGGCTTTCCATATTTGTTTCTGTTAAAGTCTGATACCGCGAAGATGGCTTCGTTCACTTCCGGCCTTGCATCGTAAACGGCAATCCCCTAAAGCAGCGCTGCTACGTCTCGAGCGCAATGCGAATAACGCCTTGTATTAGGGCCTTTCAGCGGTTATTATTTTTAGTGTAAAAAAAACCGCCGGAAAGGCGGTAAAAGACATGATGTTTACAACCGGCGGCTTTCTGATCACCGCCTATGCTTTTATTATATTTCGGCGTATTTGTAAATTCAACGATTTTATTCGTATCCTTTGCATGTATGTTAAGGGAGCAGACCAATAATATTCCAGTAATAGAACAAACATCGGGCGGTTTGGGTTTAATGTTGGCTATAAATATTAAAACATGGTATACTTACATATATACTATACGGGAGAAAAAGGAAAAAGGATGGAAAACGAAAAAAGGATAGCGGTGCTTATCGACGCAGATAACGTATCCGATAAGTATTTGAAGTTTATACTCGACGAGATATCAAATCACGGCACGCCTACATATAAAAGGATATACGGAGACTGGACGAAGCCGCAGATGGCTTCGTGGAAGAACGTGCTATTGAATTATTCGATATCGCCTATACAGCAGTACAGTTACACCACGGGCAAGAACGCGACCGACTCGGCGCTCATAATAGACGCTATGGACATACTCTACTCGGAAAGCGTGGAAGGGTTTTGCATAGTGTCGAGCGACAGCGATTTTACTAAGCTCGCCGCGCGCCTTCGGGAGTCGGGCATGTACGTGCTCGGCATGGGCGAGAAGAAGACGCCTCCGCCTTTCATTGCGGCGTGCGAGAAGTTCAAGTACCTCGAGGTGCTCGCCTCGTCGGCGGCTTCGGCTGAAGCCAAGAGGGAACAGCCCGAAGAGACGCTCAACGATACCGTTACTAGCAAGAAGACTATAGTGGATGCCATTAAAGCGATAGTGGACGAGAGCTCCGACGAGGACGGATGGGTCTATATGGGCGAGGTAGGCACGAAGCTCACGAAGCGTTACCCCGACTTCGACACGAGAAACTATGGTTATTCGAAGCTCACGCCGTTTATAGCGGCCTTAAAGCTATTCGATATAGATTCGCGCAGCACGAGCAACCCCAACGTGAAGATGAAGTATATAAGGATAAAGGGAAAGAAGTGATTCGCCGTGGAGTGAGCGAAAGAGTCGTCGCCGCTATGGCATGTGAGGAAAAGCCTGAAAAGATATGGAGAAAGATTTAAGGCCATATACCTTATTAAAACCTGCTTTAGTTTTTCTAATAATAGAATTACTTTTTAAACTATTTAAGTACGACCTGATAGATCTCTTAACAGTATTCTTTTATCCTTTATTAGAGTTCGCTTTGAATATTCTGACGGTAGCATTCTTTATTACTGTTGTAGTCTTTTCTATAATAAAGTCGCGGGAGTTTTTTATACGCAGGCTCTGGGTTAGCTTAATAGTCTCAATAGCTTCGTGCATTTTGATATTACTGCCTCTTGGTGAGATTGCTGAGGATCTGCGATTTAAAGCGCTGGAAGGACAGTATACTGCGGTTGCCGAAAAAGCGCTTAATGGAGACTATGGTACCATTGACATAGGGGGTAATGAGATACAATTACCTATAGAAAATGCGGGATTGTCGCGGGGTGGAGGTGAAATATTTGTTTTCCAAGAAGGAGAAAACAAAGCAGTTTTCTTCTTTAGGCTGCGCGGTATACTCGATAATTTCAGCGGATATGTTTATCTGAAAAATGAAGAATCTGATTATCTCCTCGACGAATTCGGCGACTGGGGAGAGAAAGAAAGAATCACAGAAACCTGGTATTGTTATTATTCGAGGTGAAGAGTATTTATGGACAGAAATCTTATCGCGATGTGCGGGGCGTACTGCGGAGACTGCGAATGGAAAGAGAAAACCGGCTGCCCGGGGTGCCAGGCATGCGGGGGAACTATGTTCTGGGGCGAGTGCGAAATAGCGAAGTGCTGCGCGGGGAGGGGGCATGAGCACTGCGGGTTGTGCGAAAGCCTGGCGTGCGCGGAACTTAAAGCCGCTTTCGAGATGCCGGAGCACGGAGATAACGGGGAAAGACTTGCTAACCTGAAAGCATGGGCAATGGGGAAGGAAGAATATATTAAGCTGACAAAGAGGAAATAGAGAAAAATAATAACCGCTCAAAGGCGGTTTTTTTATCGTTAAAGCAAATACTTATCGTTATGTATTATCTAATACTATTGACAAACCACATAACAGGGTGATATATTACCCATGAAGGTAATACATTACATAGTATCTTTACGGAAAGGATGCGTAAGATGAAGCAAAAAGCACAGCCCAGCCGGGAAAAACTCGGGGCGACGCCGGACAGGGAATTTGTTTTAGGTACGCTGTTCGTTATTGCGAACAGGCTGCAGACTCTGCTTGACAGGGAGTTTGAAAGTTCCGGTTTAACGACAAAGCAGTGGTTTTTGTCTATCATAATAGGCGGAGCCTTCGATGAGCCTCCCACCCTTGGCGAAGCGGCTGCTTTAATGGGCAGCACGCACCAGAACGTAAAGCAGGTGGCGCTGAAACTTAAGGAAAAAGGATTCCTCGAATTTCTGGAAGACCCGCAAGACGGCAGGGCTGTAAGGCTGAAACTGACCGAAAAGAGCGACGAGTATTGGGCAGGTATGCAGGAGCGCAGCGAGAATTTTATGGAGGAGCTGTATAATGGCCTCGGCAGCGAGGGGCTTGCCGGGCTGAGGACATTGCTGGGCAGGCTGACGGCCAATATAGAGGAAATGGATATAAGGCAGCAAAGGGAGCTTAAGAAATAAAAAGGGTATTGATCAATTTATATAACTGAAAGGAAAACTGTAAAAATGAAAACTCTCATACTTTACGCAAGCACTTACGGCTATGCCGAAAAATGCGCAAACAAGCTAGCCGGAGAGATAGGCGGCAATCCGGAAGTAATTGACGTCCAAAAGCAGGCGCCCGAGTCTCTCGACGGGTATAGCGCTGTAATCTTAGGCGGCTCTATTTATATGGGGCAGATACAGAAGAAACTGAAAGGGTATATGGAAGAGCATAGGGCGCAGCTTGCGTCGAAGAAACTGGGGCTGTTCGTTTGCAGCGGGATCGAGGATAACGTTGAGCAGGCTTTCGGCATGAACTTTCCGGCGGAGCTGATCACCGCTGCGATTGCGAAAGAGTATTTTGGGGGAGTGCTCGACACGTCTAAGATGGGTTTTGGGCACAGGATGATAACGAAGATGATGGAAAGCGTAAATAAAAAAGAAGGGAAAAAAGGCCCTGAGGAGAAGCCCGGGAATATAAGCAAGCTGGCAAAGGCAATGAAACAGGCGTAAAAAGGATTGGATTAGGGGCTTGCAGACAGAGTCGTCTGCTTCTACGGCTGGATCGATACAGAAACCGCCCGAAAGGGCGGTTTGTTTTATGAACTTCTGCGTTAGACTAAATTATCTCATAATAAATATACATATGGAAACAAACGCCGCAGCCGACAGAACGCCGCCGGCGATCCAAAAGCAGGCGAAGGTCTTTAAAACGACGCTTAGGCTGCGCCTGGTTTCATGTATATCGTTTGAATGCAAAAATGCGGCAATGCTAAGCGCAATAATACCGATAAGTGCAAATACATAGAAAGGGAGGATGACTTCATTCATCAGGCTTTTAAAACCGCGCGGCCTCAGCGATGAAAAACCGCTGATATCTATAATAAATACAACAAGCCCGGCCGCGAGTACCGCGATGCCGGCAATAAGAAGTATCAGTTTCAGCTTTTTTCTGCTCATATGAATTATTATGTCCTCATCGCTTTATCATATATATGGAACGTTAATACAGCAAGATATGTTAATTGACAGCGCTATAGGCAGTATATATACTTATATCCAACATACGGTATATACGCTTATTTTTTAGGAGGCTTTATTATGAAAAAAGTGATTGTTTTAGCCTTGGCTTTAATAACAGCAGCATCGCTGTGCGCGTGCACCGGTACGGCCTCTGAGACTGCCCCGTCTCCCTCCCCGTCTGCTACCGCTGCGCCGGGGCCGTATAAAGACGGGACTTACGAATACATCGGCAAGAGGGACGGCGAAGTCTACCATGTAGAAGGAACGATGGTCGTGGAGGGCGGTAATATACAGTCGATGGATTGGAAGATCGTGGATGAGAACAAAGACCGCGTGTTCGACGAGACTTACGAGGAAGTATACGTCTATCAGTTGTATATACAGCAGTGCCGCGACAATTGGAGCGGAATGCAGGGATATGTGCCCGCTCTTCTCCAAACGCAGGACCCGGACAAAGTAGACGCCGTGTCGGGAGCGACCTGGGCGTACAACAAGTTCGAGGAAGCCGCGAAAGCTTTGCTGGAGCAGGCGAAAAAATAAATACTGTGCAATAGTGAACAGTGAATTGAAAGAGGGCGATCAATGATCGCCCCTACGTTATCATATAAGAGACTGCCCGAAAGGGCGGTTTTTTATTACGCATAAAAGTTATTTAAGGTTTTTATAATGCGGATATATAAGAAAAACCGGGCCGGCCGTCTCTCCAAACATTTGGGTGCCTGATTTGATATTCAACCGCAAGTGTGCAGACATAATCCCAAATTTCGTTACCAATTTGCTCTTTTTTATGTGTAAGTATATCTATATCGTCTGTCAGGAATTCGGCAATAAAGGGGTTAAAAGCTACCCACGTATAGTTACAGCTTTCGCCGGGTAATATGTCGTTTTGAAAGCTTTCTCCCCGGCCGTAAATATTTATCGTTATAAGTCTTGATTTTACGTCAAGATTATATATCCCGGCATATTCATCGGGAAATTTCAGCATTACAACGCAGTCGATATCATCCGAGTATGCCGCAACAACAAGCGGATGTTTTGAAACGACTATAGCCGGCTGGCTGTCACAAAACATCAGGTGTTCCTTTATTCTTCTTTTTTCACTCCAACCAAAAAGAACAGCCCTGATGGTTTCCTTCACTGATGCTTTAATTCCGTATAAATCAGGCCTAAGCATTTTAAGCTTTTCTTTGGAAAGGGAAACACCCCCCGGAGATGACGCATATGTTCTGGTATCGAGCGTCTTAATCTTCATATTTTTTTCCCCGCAGTATCATACTCTCTCCGCTATCTCGTATATCAGCCTTTCCGAGTCGTCCCACCCGAGGCACGGGTCGGTTATCGACTGGCCGAATACATTTCCGCCCACGTCCTGCTTGCCGTGGACGAGATAGCTCTCTATCATCAGGCCTTTTATAACTTTAGAGAGCGTCGAGTCGTAGGTGCGGCTGTGCAGCACTTCCTTCGCTATGCGGGGCTGCTCATAAAAGCGGCGCATGGAGTTGGCGTGGTTGGTATCTACGATGATAGAAGGGTTGGCAAGCTCCATCTCTATATACTTTTTCGTAACGCGGCTCAAGTCTTCATAGTGGTAGTTGGGCACGCTGTGCCCGTTAGGCTCCACGGCGCCGCGAAGCACGGCATGCGCGAGCGGGTTGCCCTGCGTTTCCACCTCCCAGCCGCGGTAGATATACGTGTGTCTCATCTGGGCGGCTTTTATCGAGTTGAGCATTACCGAAAGGTCTCCGCTCGTGGGGTTCTTCATGCCTACGGGCGCGTCTACGCCGCTTGCCGTAAGGCGGTGCTGCTGGTTCTCTACAGAGCGCGCGCCTACAGCGTGGTAGGCAAGCACGTCGGAGAGGTAAGCGTAGTTATCGGGATAGAGCATCTCGTCGGCCGCCGGAAGGCTGAAGTCGCCTATCGCTTTTATATGCAGGCTGCGTATCGATTTTATGCCGCGCACGAGGTCGCTATCGCCCTCGGGATCGGGCTGGTGAAGCATGCCCTTGTAGCCCTCGCCAGTAGTGCGCGGCTTATTTGTATATATGCGCGGTATAACGAGTATCTTGCCTTTGACTTTATCCTGCACTTTTGCCAGGCGCGAGAGGTATTCGCATACCGGCTCGGGGCTGTCGGCCGAGCAAGGGCCGATTATAAGCAGAAAGCGTTTATCCTTTCCTTCAAATATCGCGCGTATATCCGCGTCGCGATTTTTCTTCAATGCCTTCAGTTTTTCAGGCAGGGGGAGCTGCTCCATTATCTCCTCTGGAGCGGGCAGCTGCCGTATAAGTCTAAGATTCATAGTATCCTCTTAAAAGTTGTTTCCTTATTATAGCATAATATCACCTTTATGCAAGCGTAGAAGCCAATACTTGCGGGCCAATTAAAGAAGGGATGGAACGGGAACAGAAAACTTTTTTGCCTCCACCCCCGAAAATTACCGGCAAGCTACGTATTATATTATAAATAACGGTAACGGAGGATAGAAAAATGAAAAAGGTCTTTATATTGTTTGTAAGTCTGGTATTCATCGTGGCAATGACCGCGTGCCAGCCAACTGTTGTTCCGGCCGATACGGCGGTTGATCCCAGTACGGCTGATACCGGCGATGGACCGGCAATGCCGGCGGTAGCGTACGTCACGTTAGACGTTAACCCCAGTATAGAGCTTACGCTCACCGGCGGGCTTGTTACGGAAGTAGCGGCATTTAACGATGACGGGGCAGCAGTTATTTTAGGCACAGACGTTACGGGCCTTACTTCTGAAGAGGCTGTAGCGGCAATAATATCACAATTGTCAACTGACGGGTATATCAGCGCCGGCACCGAAGCTTCCCTTGTGATCACGGTAACGGGCGACGCTGAAAAAGGGCTTACCAAAAGCCTTAAAGAGACTGCCGAGAAGAACATTGAGACTCTTGGGGCCGACTGCGATGTTATAGCGGCCAGCGTCCCGGCGGAGGTAGCGCAGGCGGCAAAAGGGTCGGGGCTGTCCACGGGCAGGTATATGATGCTCTCTTACATCGCGGAGCAGGAAGGCATAACTATTGAGGAAGCTATAGCCCAATACGGCAGCCTCCCGATGGAAAAAGTTTTCGAGTTTGTGGAAGAGACCGAAGAGTTCCTTTCCGAAGTCGATGACTGGAACGAACTTGTTGCCGGCCTGCCGGCTGACCAGCAGGCAGTTGTCTACTCCGCACTGGAGGCTTATAAGGCTTCGATGAGGGCTGCTGAACGTACATATGAACAGACAAAGAAAGACGCCGAAAATTATTTTGAAACAACGAAAGACGCGGCTGAGGCGGCTTTTGAAATCGACCGTGACAAGGAGAAATGGCAGCAGGCAAAAGAAACATTGAAGCAGCAGTTTGAGCAGGCGAGGGAAGACGCCCGCAGCGCGTTTAAAAGCGCAAGAGCCGCGGCGAAAGAACAGTTTGTATCGGCCGTCGCAGGCCTCGGCCTGAGCGATGAGGTCGTCGAAAAACTTCTTGACTGGGATTTCGACTTCTCGTTTGATTACGATGTTGAAGATCAGGATGAAGATGACGACGAAGACGACGACGAAGACGACGATGACGACGATGACGACGATGACGACGATGACGACGATGACGACGATGACGAAGATGACGACGAGGATGACGAGGAGGAAGACGACTGACCGTTTTGGACATAAATTCTCCTGAGGTATAGGGTCTGGCGGAAGGCTGCGCTTATACGCAGCCTTCTCATGAAAAATGAACAGCATGAAAAGGGTGGAAATAATAGCATAAAGATATTATAATATCAACAGTAACTTATATATAATAAATATCATTCTACACCTGGCCTAAGGAGAACAAATGAGCCTTTCTGTCAATGAAAGGGCGATCATCGCGAAAGAAAGCAACGAGGAATTTGAGCGGCTGATAACCGAATACCGCCCGTTTATATTAGGGCGCGTATACGACCAGGGATTCGGCAGCGATGACGATGAGATAAGCGTAGCTCTTATGGCTTTCTATGAGGCGGTAAAGACATATAAAGAAGAAAAAGGGAACTTCTTATCATATGCGGCGTCGGTCATTAAATACCGGCTTATCGATAACCGGAGAAAGCTGAAAAAGAGCGGCCTGCATGTTTTGAAAAATGAAGAAGATGGTTATATAGACCAGTATACCGCGCGACAGCAGGCGGAGATAGTGGAAGACAGGCAGGAGCGCCGGCTGGAGATAATGGATTTTGTAAATGAGCTGGGCGGTTGGGGAATGAAGCTGGAACAGCTCGCGGAGGCGTCGCCGAAGCATAAAAGCAGCAAGGAACTGTGCGGCTATGTATTGGGAGCGATGCTCAGCGACGAGGATCTCAAAGAACAGATCAGAAAGACGAAGAAGCTGCCTGTAAAGCAGATAGCGCAGAAACTGGGAGTAAGCGAGAAACTGCTTGAAAGGCACAGGAGATATTTGATAGCGGCATATATAATCCACAGCGGAGGATACCAGCATTTGAAAGATTATGTGCTGCCGAAGTTTTTCGGAAAGGAGGATATGCGATGAACGTTTTAGTGATGAAGGTAAGCGCCGGAGAAGCGACCGTGCTGGCAGATAACGGAGTTTTTATGACTATCCCGGCAAAAAGCGGGATGAAGGAAGGCGCGGAATTTGAATACGGGGCTCCCAAAAAGGCAGAGGGCTCTTTAGGGCGGGAATCTATGCCGAAGAATAGAACATGGAAGCGTTATGCTATCGCTATTGCGGCTTCACTTTTGATCTGCGTGCTGGGGCTTGGGACATTCATTACGTTTACGCCCGCCGGTTATATAGACATAAATATCAACCCCGGAGTGCGGCTTGCAGTAAACCAATGGGGAAATGTAATATCAGCAGAAGCAATAAATGAAGACGGCAATGCTCTTTTAGGCGAAGTTAATGGCTCGTTATTGGGAGAACCGGAAAACAGTGTGAGTAAGATAATTAATCAGGCATGGAAAGACGGCACGCTCAGATCGACGGGGCATGTCCTTCTTACCATCTCGGATAACGATATGCAGCGCGCGCAGGATACTGAGATGAAGCTTATGGCTTCGGCATTGGAGACTGTCAGGGGCGCCGGGCTTTCTGTAGATATCACGCTTCAAAAACTGGACGGGGAATCTTTTAATGCCTTAAGGAAAGAGCAGTATGCGATGGACGATAAGGATAAGTCCGGGGTTTATGATTTCAGCCTGCGGTATACGAAAAAAGGCGGCTTGTATATAGTAGAAGCAAAATACGCGGGAAACGGCGTAATAGAAGTTGAATTCTCCAAAGAGGTTTTGTTTACAGGCAAAGAAACAATAACCGTGAAGGATATAAACGGCGCACAATACCCGGCGGATATCAAAGAAACAGACGGAGAAAAATTGCTGCTTCAATGCGGCGGGCTCAAAAAAGATAATATATATAAAATAACAGTTGGAAACGCAGGCGCGGAAGGAAAGAGTTTATCTGCATACCTGTATATAAACGTTTTGGGAACGGGAAACGAAAACCAGCCTTACCCTGACGATATGGAAGGCGAAGGCTTACATAACAGCGAAGAAGACGGCGGCGATATAGAAGCGGAAAACCCGGATACCGGCGAGGATGACGATACAGACGAACCTGACGAAAAAGACGACGATGAAGACGCGGGCGACGACAGCGAAATTGAAGATGACGATGAGGAAGACGAACCGGACGCCGGCGATCCGGAAGACGACAATGAAGAAAGCGACGAACACGAAGACGATGAAGAGGAAATCGACGATTAAAACAGAAACAAAAAAACAAGGCAATGCCTTGTTTTTTTATTGCTTTTTTATGCGGCGGCCAGTAAAGCGGGAGGACGGAGGCGCCCTCCCTTACCAAATCAATTGCCTGAAAGTTCGCGAACGGAATCTATAAGCAGGTCCAGTTCTTCAAATGTATTATACAGGCCGATGGACGCGCGGGCCGTGCTCTTAAGCCCATAATGCTGCAGCGCGGGCTGGGCGCAATGCTGCCCCGCCCTTATCGCTATTCCCCTCCGGTCGAGTTCCTTCGCTATCATCTCAGGCTCCATATTATCGAGTATGAACGATACTACGCTAATCTTGCCGGGAGCGGTGCCTATGAGCCTTATGCCCGGTACGCCGGAAAGCCCGCTCATCAGGTATTGCGTAAGCTCCTTCTCATGGGCGCTTATCTTTTCCATGCCTATCGCCCCGAGGTAATCAGCCGCGGCGCCTAAACCCACCGCGTCGGCAATGTTTACAGTCCCGGCCTCAAACTTATCGGGCGGGCCGGCGTACTGCGTCATGTCGAAACGCACGTTTCTTATCATGCCCCCGCCGCCCTGGTACGGAGCCATTTCCGACAACAGCTCTTTTCTGCCGTACAGTACTCCTATGCCGGTAGGGCCGTACATCTTATGGCCGGAAAGCGCGAAGAAGTCGGCTCCCATGCGTTTTACGTCTATAGGCAGGTGAGGCGCCGACTGCGCGCCGTCCACGAGAAACAGCACCCCGTACATGTGCGCTATGTCCGCCATCTCCCGCACGGGGTTCACCGTCCCCAGAACGTTGGAAACGTGCGCTGCGGCGGCTATGCGAGTGCGCGGAGTAAACATGCGGTCATACTCGCTCAAATCTATCTCTCCGCGCTCGTTTATCGGGGCCGCTTTTATGACAGCTCCCGTTTTCTGGGCTATAAGCTGCCACGGCACTATATTGGAGTGGTGCTCCATCTCGGTAAGCAATATTTCGTCGCCCTCGCGCAGGTTCTGGCCGCCCCAGCTCGCCGCAGCTAAGTTTATAGCCTCAGTCGTGCCTCGCACGAATACGATCTCTTCCCTCGCCGACGCGCCGAGGAACATACGCATCTTCTCGCGCGCGTCCTCATACGCCTCCGTAGCCTCAGCCGCCAGCCGGTGCGCGCCGCGGTGTACATTCGAATTGCATTCGCGGTAATAGCGGCTGACCGCTTCGATGACGCAGTTGGGTTTCTGCGTCGTAGCGGAGTTATCGAGCCACACGAGCCTGCGGCCGTTTACGCGGCGGTTAAGTATGGGAAAATCGCTGCGCAGCATGCTAAAGCCCGGATCGCTTTTCGTTTCCGGAGCGCGGCT
Source organism: uncultured Christensenellaceae bacterium (assembly GCA_964510055.1). GTDB lineage: Bacteria > Bacillota > Clostridia > Christensenellales > SZUA-584 > DTFZ01. Next base: position 31,057 of record CAZDZY010000002.1, on the reverse strand, counting down.
TAAGAAGTAATAATCATCAGCGGCCGGCTCCGGGCACGCAAGAACACTATGGGGGGGTCCGGGGGCTCCCTGGGAGGGCCCATACAAATTAACAGGAAAAGACAACAGCGAACTGTCGTGGACAGTTTTAACTTCCTCCTCCCAGTATAAACGGTCTGCCGTGCCGCGTACCCTGTCTCCCGTGTCACCTGTAATCATAATAGTTTCCCACCTCGACATCCTCCATCATTCCGAGAGCGTCATCAGCGAGAACTGCTATCGAAAAGTAAAGGCTTAAGATGTAAGAGGCGATCCCTCTTTGATCTATATAGGCAAGCTTTAAAGACAGGCTCGGTATGCTTGTTTCATCGGGTATGCCCGGCTGATGCAGCCCGACTATGCCCTGTTCTTTTTCGCCTACCCGCAGCAGAAGTATATTTGTTCTGCCGCCTTCGGATCTTGCGTACGACTTGCCCCCGACCATAAGTTTGTCGCACGGCACCAGAGGAACGCCCCTCCATGTCATGAACGGAGAGCCGTAGATGTTTATTACCACGGGCGGCACGCCGCGGCGGGTGCATTCCCTGCCGAAAGCGGCTATAGCCTTAGGATGGGCAAGGAAGAACGCGGGTTTTTTCCACACCTTGGCCAAAAGGTCGTCCATGTCGTCAGGGCTGGGGGAGCCGTGCCGCGCCTTGGTCCTCATATCGCGCGACACGTTATTAATAAGCCCGAACTCTTCGTCGTTTATAAGTTCGCACTCCTGTTTTTCTCTCATCGCTTCAATAGCAAGCCTTATCTGCTCGTTTTTCTGGTCTATAGGCTTATTGAATATATCGGTAACATTAGTATTCATACGAAGTATAGTCTGCACGAGATTCAGCATGTATTCCCTGGGTTCTTCTTCATAATCGGCGAACGTCTGCGTAATCGCATCCTCGTTTATATGCCTGTAATTCGAGTCTATCAGTTTTTCTCCGTATTCGTTCATATCCTCCGCGCGCGGAGCTTTTCTTACCCGGTTCACCCTGTAAACGCCTGCCTCGACGGGCACCCACGGCAGAAACCTGAGCAGCCAGCGGGGAGTTATGCTCTCCATCATGGGAATGCTCTTGGTAGTATGTGAAAGCCGCCGGGCGGCAATTGGATTCAGGCTTACCTGGGTCATATCTATATCCGGTCTTTCCATTGTTACACCTTCTTATATGAATTTTGAGTTTTGTACTCCTCATTTACTATATGAAGACGGAGCCGGTAGAGTGATGACCGATGGCAACAGGATACTGCCGCATCGATTAAAAACCGTTAAATCTTGACGCCTTTTGTTTCGTAAAAAATTAAAGTGGTATATATAAAATACAATATAATTGTATAGATTATGTAGAACAACAAGGAGCGACAGATATGATAAGGGGAATTTCAGATCTTGACTTCAGCGAGGCGGAGCGTCTGCTTACAGCCATAATCGAAAGAGTGGCGGAAGAAGACAAAGCGCTGCGAAGGGAGCGGGAAGAAAAAAAGATAGAGATATTGCAGCATGAATATCATAAGAGGCTGGCGGGCGACGATCATTCGCTGCAGGACAGAGCTATTGAGGCCTGCAATAAAAGGATCGAAGAAATAGAAACCGAGATATATGCCCTGAAAGAAAAGAAAGACTATTTTGTGGTACAACTCGAGAAGGTATGCGGAAAGCAATAGCAGCATAAAATGCGCCATATACCTGCCGCCTTTACGGGCGGCTTATTTTATTTATTCTGGAAATAGGGGAAATATCCATACCGGCTCAACGATAATATAGATTATTATTGTTGAGTATATATTTAGTATTGACTTTAACAAAGTTAAATGATATGTTTAATATTATTAAAGGAGGGCGCTTCTATGGAAGTCTTACCTGAATGGATGGCGGGCCTCGACGACGAAGACGTTTCTTTTATAAGAAAATTTCTTATGGCTTCGGGCTCTTTGAAAGAAATGGCGCGGCAATATAATGTGACATACCCGACCGTACGCCTGCGCCTCGACAGGCTGATACAGAAGATACAAATAAGCGAAGACAACGCAAACGAGCCGTATATAAGCCTTATAAAGCGGCTGGCTATAAATGAAAAGGTAGATTTTGATACGGCTAAGATATTGATCTCGGAATATAAAAAAACTAAGAAGGAGACAGATTAAATGAAACCGATAGAATGGGTCATTATATTAGAATGGACTATAATAGTCGTATTAGCTGCGGGGATAATACTGCTTCAGATATTCCTGTCGAGAAAAGAAAACAAGTGGCTCGGTCTTATACTGCCGCTGGTTGCGTTGTGCGCCGCAATCTTTTTAACGTTTGTAACGCCGTTTTACGTAACCAGCTCGGAACAGACTGTAATAGTAGGGCATACGGAAACGGGAGGCGAAGAAGTGATCGAAAATATTACTACAAGCGTTCCGGATCTACCAGTGCCTGACATAGGTTCAAGGGTTTTAACGGGAATCTTTCTTTTCCTTCAGTATAATATCCCGACTGCGATATTGCTGCTGATCTACGCAGCATGCAGGGCAAAAGGGAAAAGGGACGCGGAGCTTGCGAAGATGAATGTTCAGGATCTATAACAGGTATACAGGGGATATTAACAAAAAAGCATCTCTTCGAAGGTGCTTTTTCATTTTCTATAATCACAGTATTTTGCTTTGATATTATATCTGGTAAAATCAGAGGTATGCAGATGGATGTATTAAAAACGCGGAAAAACGCTGTCATCTTCATAGGGCTGCAGGCGAGCGGGAAGAGCGCATTTTATAAAGAATACCTTGTCTCTACGCATTTAAGGATAAACCTCGACGAACTGCATACGAGAAACAAGGAAAGGCAGCTGCTCGAGAATTGCATTAAAGAGGGGAGATCTTTCGCCGTGGACAACACAAACCCGGCGGCAGCGGACAGGGCAAGGTATATCATCCCGGCGAAACAGGCGGGGTATAGGGTAACCGGCGTGTATTTCAGGAGTTCCGTAAAGGAATGTATGGAACGCAATGCTATGAGGGAAGGTAAAGCGAAAGTACCTGACGCGGCGATATTCGCTACTGCGGCCAAGCTCGAAATACCCTATAAAGCCGAAGGGTTCGATGAGCTGTATTATGTGAGGATAGAGGATGGTAAATTTATAACGGAGGAATGGAAAGATGAGATTTGACGAGCTTGACATCATAATGCGAAAGTATGAGCAGTCTCTTGATCAAAACATATTGCCCGACTTGTTTATGACTGCCCGAATAGACGGAAGAAGCTTTACGCGGCTCACAAAAGAGATATGCAGGTTTGAAGCTCCGTTTGACGATAAGTTCAGAGACTATATGGTCGAGACGGTAAAGCACCTGATGACATGCGGTTTCCGCGTTATATACGGGTATACGGAAAGCGATGAGATATCGCTGCTGTTTCACCCCGCTGAGCAGGCATTTGACCGGAAGGTGCGCAAATATAATTCAATCCTTGCGGGAGAAGCGAGCGGAGTGATAAGCCTAATGCTGGGGCGTACGGCATGTTTTGATTGCAGAATGGTACCGTTGCCTAGCATCGAGAGGGTAAAAGACTATTTTTTATGGAGGCAGGAAGATGCGCATAGAAACGCACTCAACGCCCACTGCTACTGGATGCTTCGTAAAGAAGGTGTGTCTGTGCAAGACGCTACGGCAGCGCTAGAAAACAAAGCGGTCGCGTTTAAAAACGAGCTGCTTTTTTCAAGGGGGATAAATTTCGACAAACTCCCTTCATGGCAGAAACGGGGGATAGGGGTCTATTGGGAAGACTATACAAAGGATGGTTTTAACCCTGTTTCCGGAGAGGCTGAAACCGCATCGAGACGAAAGTTAAAAGTTGATTTTGAATTGCCGATAAGGGAAGAATATTCTGTAATGATAGAGGCCTTATTTAAAGAAAGATCCGGACTGAATGTTCGATAATATACCCCGGCTGAGCAGGCAGATACCTCCGTATATCAGCCAATAAAGGCAGCGTTAATAGCATTGCAGGATCAACCAACAGTTATCAAAATTCATGTTCTGCAGGTCGCTTCTGCGTATGTAAAAGTAGATCCGTCCCATATCACCCCAAAGCATTTCGTAATCATTTGTCTCGATGGAGTCAAGCTGTAAAAGAAGCTGCCACTGTACGCATTCTTTTTCATAATTCTCCAGCTCGTCAGGTTCTATCTCCATGCCGCTCCCGGTGTACACTCCATTCGTAACTTCTTCACATTCCAGCAGCATGCCATTTTGAATGACATCGGCATATCCAAGCAACTTGCTGATATTTTCCACTTCATGCTTACCTTTGTTTTCCAGGATCTCATCATACTTTTCATACGAATCGTAGCTAACCGCGTTGTGCCATTCGATAAATTCTTCAAAATCAGGCCAGTCTTTCTGCTGCGAAAAGCTGATGGCCATCTCAGGCAGCATATATTCATCAGCCAAGTCACTTGGGAACTCTGTTCTGCGAATGTCTGAAACGTTGCCCGGATAATAGAAAACACGGGCGCTCCCGCTGTCTTTTGGGTCAAACCCCCATGTCATGGTTGAAAGTTCATAGAAAAAGTACAGCATCCCAACGGGCGGAAGAAGGCCGTCTTTATCGTACTTATTTGCTTCCCCGCAGTTTATCTGGGCCAGAAAACTCAGGGGCCGGTTTTCAGTAATTCCTTCGAAACTCTCACCTTTGAAATAATACCATTGAAAATCCGCAGGCAAGTCCGGTTTTCCTCCAAGCTTTGAACAGCCTACAGGCAATTCTTCATCGCCAGAAGAATCAAAGTCGATTTTGATTGAATACTTTTGAAGTTCGTCAAGAACTTTACTGAAATCCATTTTTACTCCTCCTGAGTTTGTCGGCGGAATCGGAGAACATGCCAATGAAAATGCAGTCATCATTACAATAACAATCAGCAATGCCATCCGTTTTGCCAGTATACGTAAAAAATTTCGCATTGACACAAATCCATTCTGATTTTCAAAATAATATTATATAATGCCTGGATTATACTTCTTCCGCATTTAATATGCAAGCATAACAACCCGCCGCCTGATCCTTAGGGTCTCAGGTTATTGACTATTGACAAAAGCAGCCAATTCATATAATATAGTTAGAGTTCTAATCAAATAGAATGAATTTTTTGTAACCGGAAAGGAAAACGATGAGTAAGTTACCCGTGATGTCACGCTTAGGTATAGTCTTCCTGACATGGAGAAGGCATTTGGAAAGCGAAATAAGGCCTTACGGCATAACGCTCAAGCAGCTGTATCTGCTGCGCAGGCTCGCCGGAAAGGAATTACGCCCGTCGGAGATCGCAGACATGCTCTTCTGCGACCGCCCGACCGCCACTGTAGTCATAGACAACATGAAGAGATACGGCTGGGTAACGTCGGAGGCTGACATTTCGGACGGAAGGCAGCGCATAGTCAGGCTGACGAAGGCGGGAAAGGAAAAGCTCAAAGGGCTGGAAAACATGCCCGAAGAAGCTATCGACCCTCTTGCCTGCTTTACGGAAGAAGAGCGGAATGAACTCGAAAGGCTGCTTAGAAAACTGCAGGAGCATTTTAAAGCCTGCGGATTGTATCAGTATAAAGGAGAAGAAAACCATGAATGAAACATTGAAGACCATACACAGTATGGCAACGACGCACGGTACGTTTACCGAAAGGCCGGTAAACGCTGTAGACCTTGAGGCAGTAATAAGCGCAAGCCTGCGCGCCGCTACCGCTTCGGCTGCGCAAAATTACTCGCTGATAACGTTTGAAGACGCGCAGACTATACGAAAGCTGTGCGGCTACGGGAGCCCAGCGGCTATAGTCTACTGCGTAGATTTCAACCGTACTATAGACGTTGCCGCCCATCTCGGGGAGGACATCGGAGCGGGAGGGATATTGAGCTTTATCACATACAGCACCGATACGATACTCGCCGCGCAGAACGGCGCTGTCGCGGCGAAATCGCTCGGGCTGGACTATATGTTCACCAACGGCATACACAGGGGAGACGTTGACCGGGTGTATAAGATGCTCGAACTGCCCGAAAAATATTGCGTGCCTCTTATAATGCTGCTTATAGGGTATGCGCAGCATCCCGCCTCAGCGCGCGGAAGGCTGGGAGGGCCGGGCGTAGTGCACCGCGGGAAATACACAAAGATATTGCGGGAACGGGCCGGGGAAATAGTCGCCGAATACGGTAAAAGGGAAAACCGGCTTGGTATAGAGAATTATTGGAATTCCGCAGGGTATGCGAACTATTTCGACTGGTTTTTCAACGATTGGCTGCGCGGTTTCAAGGGGCAGACGTATGATTTTGAGGCGCTCTTAAGGAGAGCCGGATTTTTGATGAAATAAAGAACGGTAAAAAACGCACGCGCGCTGTTCTTGAGCCGCGCGCGTTTTTTTGTTTTAAATCAGGGAGTTGTTGTTATATATAATAGATATTACGGCGTCTGGCATCGGCAGTACTATGCAGGGGTAACGGAGTCATAATCAATGTTTTTACAAAAAGTCTATGAAATATCTTCAAATACAAGCGTATCGGTGGAGTTTGAGATACTGGCGGAAGACCTGTTGATGGTAACCGTCCTTAACGACGCCGACAACACTGCAAATGAAATTAACTGCTGGAGGCTTAAAGGCGGCAGCCAGAACTCGCTTGAAATCGAAATAGACTCAGAGAAAAAGACGATAAGTACCGTAACTCTGTTCATAGAAAAAGGCGCCCTCAAGCCGGGCAGGATATTAGAGGGCATAGAGACCAAAGGTAATATAGTTATAGACACGAAGATCTTTAAGGAAAGCGATTATATAGACGTCGACGGCGCGTACGTAGTTTCCGTATACAACAAAAAGCTGACATGCGTATTCAATAATTGCGGAAGGGTACATGAGAGGTTTACCAACGGAAGGATAGAGTATTACATGACGTACAGCGACGAGCTGTGCGGGTTCTCTGTCTGCGACTTAAACGACGAAGAGCTCAATAAACTTAAATCGATGGTAAATTATTAAAGGGATGCACTTCACTTTGAACCGCATCCCTTTTCTATACTCATTATTCCCTTATTACTCCCCAGCCTTTGGTTAAAAACTTGGTCTGTATGTAGCCGGTTTCATCCCAATACTGTATTTTCGTCCAGCCGTCCTTATCGGGTTCGATTATCTTTATAGATGAATACGAAGGCACTTTTGTGATCTGCTCCGACTTTTCAGACGCAGCGGTATACATCCAGGCTGTTTTCTTCACAATATCGGCGTCAGCCTTAGAGTTCATCTTGCCCTGCTCAAACGTGATATATGCCGTGCGCATATAACCTTCGCGGCCTCCGTGCTTGATCTTGCACCATGGCTCCGCAACCTGCAACACTTCCACCTGCTCGCCTTCGGGGATACGTTTTACTATCCTGTCGGTCTCGCCGCCGTTCCCAGTTCGCATTTCAGCTTTGTCTTTAACTACCCAGGCTATTGGGTTGGGCAGTTCCCCGATATCGTATATCTTCTTCTGAAAAGCGTTGTAAGTCGAAAACGACAATTTGGTTTTCAGTTTTTTTCTCGCGGCGTTGTTGGACGGAAGCTTATCAGTAACTTCTACGGTCGTACCGGGGCAGGCGTAATAATAGAGCCACTTGGCGTCTTCCACGTAAAGGCGCACGCAGCCGTGCGAGGCCTTGCTTCCTATGCGCCTAAAAGCGCCGCTCTGCATGTAGTTGATATCGCGCTTGTCGAACATGATGGAATGGAAATAAACGCCGCCGACTATCTGCGTCCAGTAGCGGGCATATTCCCCCCCGAACGCGGCGAACTTGCCGAACCTCTCGCGCCCGCCTACCTTCCATATCCCCAGGGGAGTGGGGGTGGCGGGGTTATCTGGATCTTCAATTGGTGGACCTGTGGGATTCGCAGGGTCAGGCATCATTTTAGGTTCCGTCTTTCCGCTGGTGCACAAAAAACGCCGCACAATCTTTGTGTATTCCCCGTCTTTGTCCTTCTCGTATACGGTCACGATCTGATTTTTAAGATCGAGAACTATATAATATTTCTCCGGGTCGGTGTTTTTAAGCTCATCCGACGCGAGAGCCGTTGCCGCGGGAAACAGGGAAAAAACAAGCGCAGCAGTTAATATCAAACCAAATATTTTCTTAAGCACGAATATACCTCCGCCAGAAGTCCTGATATCTATTAAAAGTATAAGAAACATGGTATGTAATGTCAAGGCAGAGGATGGCTTTTTTAGGACGATTATATGATTTTCCGGTTGGGGCAAATAATATTCCGGCAGATGGAAAGCCAAAACAAAACTCTGCTTGAATATAATAGAATAAAATTATATCATTACGGCATGAATGAATTTAACCGGAAGGAGCGTCGGATATGAAAAAAGCGGTAATAGCGCTTATCTGCGCGGCGCTGCTATGCGCGATTGTGACGCCGTGGAGCGCATGGGCGCAGCCGGCTGGGGGGTGCGTGGTAACGGGATACGACGTTAAGGTTGTAATCTCTGAAAATAACGTATACTACATAACCGAAGTTATAAAAGTCCGCTTTAACGAAGAAAGGCATGGAATATACCGCGATATCCCGATAAACGGGGAGATGACGCGTACAGGCCCGAATGGGGAAAGCATCACCACCATCGTTCCTTCAAGCGTCAGCGACGTTAACGTCGAGGGCTGGGAATTCACCGTGCAGGACGACAGTGAGACCGTATCGATAAAGATAGGCAGCGCCGACCGGTATGTGATCGGTGACCAGACTTACCGTATTTCATATAAATTGAGATTCGGAGACGACGGTGCCGACAGTTTTGACGAGGTCTATTACAATATAATAGGCTCCGGCTGGGATACGCCTATCGATAATATGACGTTTTCGGTTACGCTGCCCAAAGGATTCGATGGGGGCAAGATCGGGTTCTCAGCAGGGGCGCCCGGCGTTATGGGATACGATCCGGCTAAGCTTACATATACTGTAGACGGGAATACCGTCAACGGCAATATACAGCATCTTGAGCCTTACGAGGGCATTACGATGCGCATCGAACTGCCAGAAGGGTATTTCGCAAAACCCCTCAAACTTCCCGGATGGATGCTGGATATAGCGCTGAGAGCGTTTATATATGCGCTGCTTGGATAATGATCATTTCTATAAGAATAAATAAGAGGGACATCGCCGTCTCTCTTTAATGTTACGTTCTGTGTTGGTTTCGGGGCAATGCCCGCAGCAAGCGGCATGATTCGGCTAATTTTTATATATTTATATATAATCTTACCTTATAATGTATATATGTCAAGGTTACACTATTGTATACAAAAAGGGACGGCCTCTCGGCCGTCCCTTTACTAAGTTTCATTTCAGTGTTATTCCCAGACTTCTATTGCATCGGCCTCATGATATCCGGGTCGCCGGTGTTATTTGCTACACCGCTTATCGGCTTCTTGCGAATTAGCACCACTGCGAGTATTATCAGGCAAAGCCCCGCGGCTCCTGCGAGTATCCACATGACCACAGGGTCTGTGCCTGCGGTGGCCGTCTTTTGTATCATATAGGGAACGAACTTTGATTCTATGGCTGCCCTGTCGTCAGTTCCGAAAGCAAGCGTCTCGGCGCACCAGTCATAAAACGATCCCCCTTCGTAATAGTTGGGAGTGGAGGCCCATTCGGCAAAAAGACGTTTGTTTTCGGCGGGAAGATCGACTATCTTCGCGTTATCGATTGTGAGCGTTTTGAGCTCGGCCCCGCCGTTCCAGAAATTCGTTGCGATATCATTCATCGCGTCAAAATCTTTGGGTTCGGCCTTATATGTTATCAGATACTTAAAGGTTATGTAGCCGTCCTTATCCATGTCGTATATAGGAACGAGATAATACAGCGCCTCGCTGTTGTCGGAAAAACGTATGCCGACGGTAGTTTCATAATCCTCGACGTACGCGTCGAGAGCTATGTCTATAGTGCCTTTAACTATGAGGCCGCCTTTTAAGTCGGCTTCAGACAGCGTATTGAAGTCGGGCTGCCCGCTTGTTTTGAGCGCCTGCTGGTCTGACGACCAGGAAAAATACGTGAATACGGCTGCGCCTGCGCAGATAACGAACAGTACGGCTAAAAGAATTATGAGTCCTTTCCGTGTCTTTGGGATTATGACCGGTATAACAGACATTTATATTGCTCCTTAATGTATTTTTATATCAATCATACCAGTATTTCATTAAATGTCAAGATTCGACACAGCTATATATGATTAGTACCATAACTATGACAAAGATTAACGTTATAAATAAATGAACAGAGGGATGGCCGATTTACGGCCGTCCCTCTGCATTAAAGTGATTAAGAAAATGCTTTTGCGTCACGCTTTCTGCTCCGCAAACCTGCGCTTGCGCGTCACGTGAAAATACACGCTGAGCGGCCACCACAGTATGCCGAACAGCGGGAACACGCACCACGGGAATCCCGGCGACGTCATGAAGTTTATCGCTGCCAGCAGCGCCATTGCGAGCATGCTGCCCGCGATCGAGAGCCCGAGCGGGCTCTTCTTTTTCGCGAACAGCACTGCCGCCGGCCACCATAGTATGCCGAGTGCGGCGAATACGCTCCACAGGAACGACGGGGAAGTGATCAGGTTTATAGCGACAAGCGTTCCTATAGCGAGCAGGGCGCCTAAGATCGCAAAGCCGAAAGGCTTGTGTTTTCCTGCGAACCCGGCCGCCAGCGGCCACCAAAGGAGAGCCGGTACGGTGAAAACGCACCAGAGGATACCGGGCGACGTTATAAGGTTTACAGCCGCCAGCGTCGCGGCGATGAGTATCACAGCCGCTATCGAAAAGCCGAAAGGCTTATGCCTTCCTTTAAAGCACGTGGCCAGCGGCCACCAGAGTATCCCCAAAGCGGGGAACACGCTCCACGGGTAAGAGGGGGACGTGATCACGTTGACCGCGGCGAGGAAGCCTATGGTCATGGCGCTCGCGGTAAAAGCGTATCCGCGCCATGCGTGATACTTGGCGAACAGCAGCGTTACGGGCCACCACAAAATCGCGAAAGCGGGGTAGAAGGCCCATATCGCACCGGGCGAGTATATCGCGTTGACCGCTATGAAGAACGCTATGCTTATTACGCTCATGACTGCGGCGTATACATGCGGCCGCTGCCGACCGTAAAAGAACACCGACAGCACCCACCAGGCAAGCGCGAACGCGACGAACATTACCCACGGGCTTCCGGGGGCGATAAATATATTGAGAGCGCCGTACCAAAGCAGCGTGCATATCGAGCAGAATATTGAGAATTTTAACCCTCCCATTTTTTTGCCGAAATACATTGCTACCGGCCACCAAAGAACAGGGAAGCACGCGAACAGCGCCCAGGGGAAAGCGGTCTCTAACAGGTTCGAAGCGATGAAGAATGCTATCGTCATAACTGCGCCCGCAACGGAGAACGCTTTGTACTGACCTTTGCTTGTAAAATACAGCGACACCGGCCACCATAAAGTAAGGTATATCGGATATATGGCCCAAACGTGCCCCGGCGTAAGCATTATATTGATGACTGCGTAGTATGCTATGATGATAACGCTGAATGATAACGCTACGGCTAACGACTGCATCTTGTCCTTAAAATATACTCCCGCGGGGAAGAACAGCAGCGGCGGCACAGTGTAAAGGAACCTCAGATGTCCCGGCGATGCCAGCATATTGACTGCTGCGAGGAACGCCATAGTCAGCAGGCTCCCCGCTGCCGCGAAAGCGAAGTAATGCTTCGCGCGGCACAGGGCTACGCCAATGGGCCACCAGGCGACGGCGTATATGGGGTAGATGCACCATAACGTTTCCGGCGTAGTTATAAGGTTGGTCACGGCGAGCAGCGCCGCGGTCATTATTACGCCGGCTATGGCGAAGGGGGTTGCGTAACTTTTTTTCATCGTTTTGCCCCCTTTACTGCTTCCTGTACTTGAGCCAGCGGAAAAACATAGCGAGCGGCCACCACATCACCCCGAATATCGGGAATACGCACCAAAGGAAGCCAGGCGCAACATACAGGTTGATAAAAATCACCAGAGCCATAATGAGCAGGCTGCCCACTATAGAGAACCCGAGCTGTATACCGGCGCTGCTCTTTTTAAGAGGCAGCAGCTGCTGGTTTCGAAGCTCGTCACGTATGTCGCTTATATCCCCAAACTCCACTATTGCGCGGTTTATAGCGTCCTCTTCCTCTTTGCCCTTTGCCATAAGGTCGTTCACCTTTTCCTGAAGGTTAGCGACGATCTCTCTTTTAAGAGACTCCTTGCGCTCGCTGTCGGGTATATCCCGGAACAGCGAATCCACATGCTCCTGAATAGATTTCATTTTTGCTCCTCCAATTCCATAAAAATATCGATGATCTCTTTAGTCTTGCGCCATTCCTCTACTTCTTCCCGGAAAAACGCGCGCCCCAATGGCGTTACGCTGTAGTACCTCCGCTTGCCGCCCAGGGAAACGTCGCCTTCATACGAGCTTATAAGGCTCTTCTTCTCGAGGCGCTGGAACACCGCGTAAAGCGTGGCCTCTTTGATCTGGAAGCGGTCTTGCGTGCGGGCGCTTATCTCTTTGCTGATCTCGTACCCGTACCGGTCTTTTTCAAGTATCAGGCGCAGGATGATCGGGTCAAGGTGACCTCTGATAATATCGCTGCTGATCATACTCTCACCTTTCTTTCAAGCACCCGGAAAACAAAGTTTCCGGGAACAACTCATTGTACTCTTTCAGACAGTGCTCTGAAACGCAGTGCACTGCGAGATAGAGTACTATCTGATGGAGTAATATTACTGCCGTTATTTCCATTTGTCAACAGGTATTTAGAAAAAATGTATAAATATTTAGACAAGAAAAAGCCGCACTTGCGTGCGGCTTTTTAGGTAATATTCAGTATTCTTCTATGGCAGTGCGGGAGCTGCTATACAATTAAACGTAAGGCCCCGTATAGGTGCATGAGGTGCACCGGTATATGCCGCTGGTAATGTAGACCAGATTATGGGTGTAGTCATAAGAGGACACATAGGAATAACCGCAGGAGGAACATGTCCCGACATACTTTCGGCATGTGCTGGCCTTTCCCACATTGACCCATTTATAGGTGTACGAATGGGTGGTATCTCTCTGTACAACTATATAGTTGCTGCAGGCTGTTCTCGTGCAGTAATTTCTGTATTCCCGGCAAACGCTGGCCGATTTTACGTTATACCAGTAAGGCACGTTATAGGAGTGGCCGGGGGCGGTCCTGTCATAACCGCACCTTTTGCAATTGGTAGCCGTGCAATAATTACTGTACACGTGCCCGCTCTGCAGGTAGCCCGACACCGCGCCCCTGGTATAGCCGCACCCGGTGCGGCCGCAGCTGCGGTCCGCGCAATCCGCATAGGAATGCCCTCTGGTATTTGAAACCAGGGTATAGCTGCAGCCCTCTTTCGTACAGTAGTTTTCATATTTCTGGCATAGGCTGGACGTAGGCGACGCCACGTTATACCAGTAAGGTACGCTCATGCTGTGGCCGGGCGCAGTCCTTTCAAAACCGCACGTATCTCTGTTGCATGTGGTAGCCGTGCAGGTATCACTATACACATGCCCGCCATCCTGCACGGTACCCGCTGCCGTACCCCTGTTATAGGTGCATCCGCTGCGGTCGCAGGCGCCGATCTGGCAATCCGCATAGGAATGGCCCCTGGTCATTGAAACCAGAGTGTAATCGCAGCCCTCTCTCATGCAGTAGTTTTCATATTTCTGGCATACATCAGCCGTAGGCGACTCTACGTTATACCAGTAAGGTACGCTCATGCTGTGGGCGGCCGGATCCCTTTCAAAATCGCACCTGTTGCATATGGTGTCGTCGCAGTCATCATACACATGCCCGTAAGCATCAGATTGATCGCCCGGTACTGTGCCCCTGTTATAGGTACATCCGCTGCGGTCGCAGGCATCGGCCTTGCAATCAGCATAGGAATGGCCTCTGGTCATTGAAACCAGGGTGTACTCGCAGTTCTCTCTCGTGCAGTAATTCTCATATTTCTGGCATACGTTATCCGTAGGTGATTCTACGTTATACCAGTAGGGTACGCTCATGGAGTGTACGAGCGGAGTCCCTACGTAACCACACCCTGCTCTGCTGCATACGGGGTTTTCGCAATCCGTAAAGATATGGCCTCTGGTCATCGAAACCAGAGTGAAATCGCAGCCCTCTCTCGTGCAGTAGTTTTCAAATTCCTGGCACAAATTATCCGTAGGCGATTCTGCGTTATACCAGTAAGGTACGCTCATGATGTGGTTGAACCCGCCCCTTACATGGGTACACCCTATACTGTTGCAGTCTATATCCTCGCAGCCATCGTACACATGCCCGTCTGAATTGGGGATGCCCGGCAGGACTCTCTCAAAGCCGCAGTCGCATATGCTGTCCGCGCAACTCGTATAAATATGGTTGGGATCAGCCGCAAATCTGCCAGTATCTGTGCAATTGCAATCCAGTCTAGTGGTACTAAAAGAATATGAATCATTCCAATCTAGTATTGGAATGTCACACTCTACGTCGATCTTTACATGTTTCCATTGCTCGTATTGATCTTTAGCATGCATCCAGCATGTAGGATGGCCATTATTAGGCCAGTCTCTGCGTCCGAAGCCGCAGTCGGGGCATATCATCGAACAAAGCGCATTGTATTCGCCCGGAAATGTGTGCGGATGCCTTTGTTCGACTTGCTGCTTCAAGTACGCATCCTTCGTTCCTTGATCCGTATTATGATTAATGCCGTCATCCAAATCAGGTAGATCAATGCACGTCCAACCGCGTACCGAATTATCGCCGGGTGCACCTCTTAAAAAATCCCCACACTCAACATGCCCACCCCATCCAGAATATCCAACGGGACCTAGAGAGAAGTAATCGATTCCTATGCCAGAAAAATCGTTATCGAATTCCAAGGGGGGCAGAGATTTTAGTTTTTGAATGAAAAGATAGTAATCAACATAGTAAACTCTGTATATTGGTTCCTCATCACGCTCAGCGATAGCATAGCCCACAGCCATCCAAACGATTTGCTGAGTTATGGCTCCCAACGGCGTTTCTGAAAAACAATTGATAAAAAATTGCGCAATATCTGAACCGCTAATTTGCCAATTCACTGTTGTACCACTGCCAATATACGTTATGCGCGGCCTTCCATTTCCATCCAACCGTGCTTTTGTACACGCCACCGCGGGAGTGCTTGACCCAATATGTGACATGGTGATCGGAGGAAAGGCCTCAAATTCATTTCCGTAATTACCACTGTTACTATTTAAAGTATTATAGACATTATCTATATATATCCATAAATCTGCTTTATCTCCTACTTTATCGTTTATCCAAGTTTCACATGCACCTTCATACTGTAAGATTTGAGTGGGTTGATCAGCATCGCCACTTCCTATGTATATCATTCTTAGATCATATTTAGCGTAAAATTCTACTTTATTCGGCGCATAATAAATTTTTATAATAGAGCTATTTTCAACTGGCCCATCATCTACATCAATGCTCTCTATAATATGTTCAGTACGGTTCCCAGTGCTATCATATTCAAACATTTTAACTGAGTCCCCATTCACTCCGGCAACTTTATGCATTTTTTGACCCGTTACATCGAAATCGCCATGAATCGGAACACTCCAACTAGGATCAGTAAACTCAGTGTAAAACGCACAATTCTCACCCGGGCAAAGATCGTCTTCCGCCAGCACGATCGATGGTATCAGCGAGAATACCATGATAAACGATAACACCAATGCTACAAACTTCTTCATGTGTTTATCCTCCATATAAAATTAATATGCAAATCCCGATATGACGGGATAATTGCCGGTATTATTCAATGAGGCTAAAAATACAACTTAATAAACCCGGATATATAATGAAATTTACTACATAAGTAAATAATCAATTATTCGACAAACTTTGAATTATAATAGTACATAACACTAATAAAAGCCTCACCCGAAAAGGGTGATTTTTGGCCTTATTGACAGTAAAAGAGCCGCACTTACGTGCGGCTCTCCATGAAGGCCGCCCTGCCGGGCGGCCTTTGCCTAAGTCATCCCTTTAAGCTGCTGCTAGGCCGATTTTTGATACCCGCATATAGTGCATTGCAAAATGCCGGAACCGATATAGGTAAAGCTGTGGGATCCGCTTTGCACATAGGTGCAGTCAGCGCATGTCCGCGAATGTTTGGTAGACGTCCTTGTCCAGGAACCGTAGCGGGAATGGCTGGTATCATAATAGTAATATGAATAGCCGCAGATGGTGCAGGTCCTGACCACCTTCCGGCATCTTTCGGCCGTGTGTATCTTGACATAAACAGTCTGGTAGTTATGGCCGGGCGCCGTCCTTTTCGCGCCGCACCCTGATCTTAAGCATGTGGCGCCGCTGCAATAACTGCTGAATACATGCCCGCCGTACTGATAACCCGACAACGCGCCCCTGTCAAAAGTACAGTCGTTACAGTATCCGTCCGCGCAGTTGTCATAGCTGTGGTTACCATCCTGCGTGACAAAGCATATGGTGCATGCACGCCTGTGCTCGGAAGGCCCAATGGATTGCCAGGGGTTATAGGCATGGCCGGGAGCTATCCTTGGTGTATGGCATAATGCGCATTCCGTATCTGTGCACGGGTTGGTATATGTATGGCCTAAGGTCTCCAAAGGTTCATAGTGGCTGCAGCCTGGTATCGTGCAATCCATTCTTCGCTCCTGGCATACAGCTTCCGTCTTTATGGTAAACAAGTAGGGTGCGCCGCCATAGTAGTGGCCGGTCGTAGTCCTTACAAAACCGCACGTATCCCTGTTGCACGTGGGGTCTTCGCAATCATCATACACATGCCCGTTAATATCAAATTGGGTGCCCGGTACCGTGCCCCTGCCCTGGTTGCAGCCGATGGTGTCGCAATCGGCGTCCGCGCAATCAGCATAGGAATGGCCTCTGGTATCCTGAACATCCGAGTATGTGCAGCCCGGTCTCGCGCAGTGCAGGGTAAATTCCTGGCATACATTAGGTTTATTAACGGTTAACCAGAGTGGTACATCCGTGAGCAAGTGAACAGGGTCCAGCCGTTCATGTTCACAGCTTTGGCATGTCAGGTCTTCGCAGTTAAGATATACGTGCCCGTCTAATTCCTGGTAACCCGGCGGCAGTGTCCTAACCGCGTCGCAGAGGTTGCAGTTGATATCTGCGCAGTTCGTATAGCTGTGCAGCACGGTTCGGGTCTTCTGCAGGCACCTGTCGCAGATCTCGTCGCAGATGTTTGAATAAGAATGGTCAAAAACTAGAACGGAATCCACATAACCGCAATTATTTTGGCAATCCGTTACCCACGTGCCGCCATTCGTACATGTATAATCAGGATCATACCAATATGAATAGTAGTCATGCATCCGCTGCATATGCGCGCCGCAATCATCACAGAGGCCGAGCTCATAAATAGTATCTTGATCAACGCCCCATATACCATCATCATTATTATGCAGTTCTTCATGCTGTACAGATTCGCATACACTGCATACCTGCTTATGCCCGTCGCCTATTTTAATGTAAGGCGAGCCGCCCCATATCTCTGCCGGAAACCAAACCCAGTCGTGGTCGGGAGCTGTTCTTGGTGCACCGCATCGTGCGCATACTGTATCTGTACAAGGATTATTATATATATGCCTGGGAGTATTACAATAATTACAATAGCAGTCATTATCATCTGTATATGTCTCATTATGAAAACCATAGATATCCAATATGTTAAGAAGAAAACTTATAGAGTCAGGTATACTGATTCCCCAATCTTCTCCTTCATTATTGACTCCGCCGATTTTTAATATTGTGCCATCATGATGTATATGAAATAAATCTCGCGTCCTCAATTCATAAAAGTCGGATCCATATTTTTGTTGGTAAAAATATCCGTCCAGTCTTTGGTATCCTTTAATAGTTCCTTCAGGATAAACAACTACATAATCATAACGGAAGTATATTAAATCAAGGAATATCGCATTATCCTCTTTTGCCAACAGCTGGCTCCCCGTAAAAATAGTATTAGCAACATTTACCACCAATGCAAGCAATTCCATCCCTTTGGCACCGGGGACAACCCAAGATAAACCACAAAGTATAAGGCCTATTGTATCACCTTCAGTCCATTTAACATAACGTGCCTCCCCGCCATAGAAACAAATAATTTGATCATTTCTATATATATCAGCGGTATACCCATCTGTTATGGAACCAAGATAACGATAATCACCGACAAAACCGGGAATAGTAACACTGGGCCCTAAACCATTATTCGTTCTTTCCGGATCATTATATTCTTGTTCCAATGAGCCTCCGCAGGTAGGGTCATAGGCCTCAGATCCCCATCCCCTGGGAAGCTCTCCGTTACGTATATCCGGAGGAGCGTATGTTATTTGTATTTCGCTGTAATTACCATCAATGTAAACAACAGTTAAATGTTCTGAATTTGTCATGTAAAAATCGACATGTACAACATGATCAAGTAAATTACGGGTTTCGTCGTAATCAGGCTCAACCTGAAGTCTGCTAACTATAATATCATTCTCAAAATAATAATCCCACAAAGTTCCGCTATCATTCCATCTTTCTGTCTTATAGGTCGTACCGTTCTCTGTATAAGGGTCAGTAGTAGATACTAGCGTTCCCGAAGGAGCAGGTATCGGCGTTCCCGTCGGTGTTGGCTCAGGCGTCGGCGTTGGGTCGCCTTCCGCCAGCGCGATCGATGGTATCAACGAGAATACCATGATAAACGATAGTAACAATGCAATGAACTTTTTCATTTTCTTACCTCCGCTTAAACTAATATTGGTCCCTGCAGCGCAAACATAAGCGCCCTGCAATAATGATTGAACTGAGCTGAAACATAGATGTACATAAAAAGAGAGATACAGCAAAATTACTAACTATATCCGGATATGATATTTTACTATATCATTCGACAAAGTTTATGTTTAATTTACCATGGGAAAGTAATCGTGTCAACAAAAAGCAGTTATAGGCAGATGCTAGGATTGCTGTCTGTATTTACTGATATGACTGTTATCCGGAGAGTTCACTCTTCCTTTTCGTTGTATGCCCACCAGTCCGATTCCTCGAGCCCTTTGCTCCTCAGTATGCCGTTAAGGTAGCCTATGTTGTACATGATATGGCGCGTCTGCGCCATGATAACGTCGAGGTATGTATAGTTGTCTTCTATAAGAATGGAGTCTCCGAGCTTAGCGTTTGTGAGCGAATCAAATACGCGGGAGGTCTTTATATGTATCTTTTCAAGGTATTTTTTGATATCTTCCTTTGAGACGGCGAAGCTGTTGTCAACGTCATGCTCAAATTCCGGCGGGATGCGTTTATCGTACTGCACGCACATGAAATCGCCTTTTGCGTAATCGTCCCGGAACCAGTAGTCTATAAAATAGACTACGTGATATACCTGATACCAGTACGGGACGCCGCTGAAGAATTCATACCATACATCGCCGGGGCATACTTCCACAAGTTTGGTGAGCATCTTATAGCATGAGTCGAACTGGCAGCGCGCCGCCTGCGCGGCCGCTATTGGAGAGCCTTTTCGTTCTTTCATCTTAGCCCCTTTATCTGCTTTTGAAATCATCGTTTATCTTCGCCGTGACAAGGCGCCTTTTTTCCAGGGTCTTTCTGAACATTTCATCGAATACGCGCGGCAGCGCCTCGTTGAAGACAGTGACCCCCTCCTGAGTTATACCGCCCTTCGTAGCCACCCGCGAGACGACATCCTCAAAACTCATGCCCGTTTCCGCAAGGAGTTTCGCCGTGGCGAAGAGCGTTTCCGTGACCATTTCGCTTATTTCCATAAGGCTGAACGAAGACGTATGCAGCGAAGCGGCTTTTGCGAAGTGCCCGAATATCGAGGCTATAAAGCCGGGGGCGCAGCTTGTAAGCTCCGCGGCGAACCCGAGATCGCTGTCTTTTACTATCTTAACTTTGCCCAGCTTACTGATATGCTTTTCCAAAAGCTCCGCGTCGCTGATCGTAACGTTCGCATTATGGCATAACAGCGATACGCCGGCGCCGGCCTCTGATGTTATCGTCGGTATCAGCTTCGATATTTTCCCGTGAATAGTCGAATCCAGATTCTCCATTGAAACGCTTCCGGCGAGAGAAACGATATGCGTATCGCTTTTGATAAAAGGTTTTATTTCCGACAAGACGCCTTTTATTTCCGCGGGCTTTACGCACAAGAAAACGACACGCGCGTTTTTCGCCGTCTCGCCGCAGGTATCATACGTCTTAACGCCCGGGAACATACCGCTTATCTCATGCAGTTTTGTTTTGTCTTTGCGCGTGGCGCAGATATTGCCGGGGCCCGCCTTTGAAAACTCTGTAAGGCTGTGTATGAGCATCTTAGCCATGCTGCCGAATCCTATGAATCCGAAATCGTACATTTTTTTCTCCTATACGTAAAGCTGTTAATTACTATCGTTATATCGCGATTTGAATATGAACGCGGCTATTAGATCACAAACGCCTCCTGCTGCGAATACCCACGCCGTATCTTTATCAAAGATATCGATGACCCGCTTATATACGAGTCCGGCGACTATAAAGAAAAGCAGAGAAGAGAAGAGGAAAAGCCTGTAGAACCACTTAGGTCTGATTGGAGTATTGTTTTGATCGTCCATAGCTTTGGCTCCTTTGAATATATTATTATTGATCTTTAAGTTCATGGAACACGTAATACTTACCCGTAGCGGGATCAAACGCTATCCATTCCGTCACTTTGCCGTCTTCTATGACGTCTAAAATATAACCCCATTCATAAAACGGATTGTCTTTAAGTTCATATGTTACGTTAGTACTTATAATTAATTGTCCATTGTCGTTATACTGCCTATAGTATTGAGGTTCAACGGTTGCGGAAGCGTACTTCGGGTCGGCTTTCACTATGGCGCATCCGTCCGCCGGCCCGTATTTGGGAATGTATCTGAAGTAAATAAACCAGTTGGCCGCAAATAAGATCGCAGCTATTATCAAAGCCACAAATCTAGCTGCGCCGATTTTAGTCCGGGATGTAAAGAAGCACAGGATGATAATAACCATAGCGATAATAGCGCTTAAGATGATTGCCCAGGCGTAATTGAGTATAAGGATATGATGGTAACGGTCAAAGAAGATTATTAGGAATACTACACCGATTGTAAACAATATGATGCATGCAACATTCCATATTATCATTTTAATACTGCTTTTTTTCGGAACGGTGCTTTCGCTGTTGCTTAGGCTTTTTGGGTTATCGATTTGATCTTCCATAGCTTTGGCTCCTGTTATAGTATTTACGTTTATAATAACTGTTTAATAATGGGAGGTCAAGACGGGAATCACCAAAAAGAGGCGGCCATGGTAGAAAAAGAAGGCGGGTGGTGTTAGTATATAAAATAAGAAATAATGGAGGCCTTATGTATAAAGATCTTCTCAAAACCCTCAGCGCCCGCCCCGGCGTATACGAATGGGGAGACTCAAAGTTTTGGGACGACGAACACATATCTAAGGGCATGTTGGCGACCCATCTCGACCCTGAAGACGACCTCGCCACTCGAAAGCCGGGCTTTGTAAAGAAGTCGGCCGACTGGATAGCCTCGCTGGCGGACGACCGCGGGCGGCTGCTCGACTTAGGGTGCGGCCCAGGAATATACGCGGAAATGTTCGCGGAGAGAGGCTTTAAGGTAAGGGGGCTCGACCTGTCGCCGCACTCCATTGCGTACGCAAAAAAGAGCGCAGAGGAAAAGGGGCTCGGTATAGAATACGTTTGCGGGGATTACCTCGAAACGGGCTTCGGGGGGCCGTACGACGTTATAACGCTCATATACTGCGACTTCGGGGTACTCGGCGGGGAAAACAGGAAAAAGCTGCTCATAAAGATACGCGAAGCGCTCGCTCCGGGCGGGATCTTTATATTCGACGCGCTCACATCAGCGCAGTACGAGGGCAGGGAAGAGAGCTGTAACTGGAGCTTCTGCAGCGGAGGCTTCTGGAGCGAAAAGCCTTACGCCTGCCTGTACTCGTTTATAAGGTACGACGATTGCCGCGTGTACTGCGACAGGCATGTGGTAATAGAAGAAGACAGGATAAAGCGCTTTAACATATGGAACCACGCCTTCACTGAAGAGGAACTGCGCTCCGACCTTATCTCCGCGGGCTTTAAACGTGCAGATATTTACGGCGACGCCGCGGGGGCAGATTACGCTGAAACGTCGGCGACGATATGCGCTGCGGCGTATGTATGGTAATAGCTGTTCAGCCCGGGCTGCAAAGCAATATTATATATACATTTTTCCGTCTTGCCTTTAGCCTAATAAACGTCTAAAATGAGAACAGCAGGAATATATTTTACTTACCTTCCATGGTTGCTGTTGCACGTATAGTGCGGAAAGGACGCGTTATGAAGAGAATATTGAAAATACTTCTTTGTGTTTCAATATTGTTTACGCTGGTAATTGCTCCGGCAGGCGCCTCGGCGCAGTCGCTCGGGGGCTATGAGATAACGAGTTACGATGTCAAGACTGTTATCTCCGAGAATAATGTGTACGATATAACCGAGACCCTAAACGTTCACTTTTATGAACCGAGGCACGGCATATACCGCGATATCCCGGTAAATACCGATATGGAGCGCGAGATGCCCACCGGCGAGAGGCTGGATACGAGAGTGCCCTCGGAAGTATGGGACGTTAAGGTCGAGGGCTGGCAATACTCAGTAAGCGGAGACGCCCGTATCGTGTCTATAAAGATAGGCGATCCCAATTCTACTGTGGCGGCCGGCAGCGACCAGACATATAAGATATCGTATAAGCTCGGCTTCGGTAACGACGGGACACAGCGTTTCGACGAGGTCTATTACAACATAACCGGCGGAAAGAATTCAGGTTGGGATCAGCCTATAGACAGCCTGACATTTTCGATAACGCTGCCCAAAGAATTCGATAAGAGCAAGATCGGGTTCAACACCGGGTATTATGGGTCAAAAGGCTACGACCCTGAAGTGCTCAAATACGAACTATCGGGCAACACGATAACCGGCAGCGTGCAGCGCGTCCTGAATCCGGGCGAAAGCGTGGGGATGCGCATAGAGCTGCCTCAGGGGTATTTCAAGATGACCCAGCTGCAGATCTTCGACTGGGTATTGATCGGCGTAATGGGCGCGCTTGTGTTAATCGGTATAATCCTGTTCCTTATTTTCGGCCGCGATAAGAAGTATGTGACTACCGTGGAGTTCTACCCGCCCGAAGGCCTTAACCCGGCTGAGGTCGGGTTTGTGGTCGACGGTGTGGTCGATAACCGCGATGTTGTATCGCTGCTCGTCTACTGGGCGGATAAAGGCAACATATCGATAAAAGAAATAAGCGAAAACAGATACGAATTAACAAGGCTGAAAGAGCTCGATAAAGACTCCGATTTCTTTGAGCGCCATATGTTTGAGGCATTGTTCCGGACCGGCGACACCGTGACCACATCGCAGCTCAATCAAAAGTTCTACACGACGTTCGAGAGCACAAAGGCGATGGTAAAAATGTCGTTCGCTCCTGAAGAACGCCGGGTGTTTACGGCAAAGTCTCTGAAAATAATGCCGTGGGTAACGTTTTTAGCCATGCTGCCGCTTGTAATAGCAGTTGTAGCGGCGCTGTCGCGCATAGGCGAGGGGTTTATTTTCGCGCTCATGCTGGGCATACCTTTAGGGCTCGCGCTGATGCTGCCGGCCTATATAATCATCGGATTGATGCGCACATGGCGCGGTAAAAAGAACCCGGTGCGCGGCCTTATTTTCGCGCTTATATTCTGGGCCGGCTTTTCCGCTATTCTGGTTGCCATAGTGCTGCCGAACGCTTATGAGAAGCTGCTGCCCTGGGCTGCCATAGCCGCGTCGGCGATAATCACGCTTTGTGCGGCGTTCGTCCGCAAACGCACAGAACAGGGCAACGCCTGGATGGGCAAGATACTCGGCCTGCGCAATTTCATAATACTCGCCGAGAAAGACCGCCTCGAAAAGCTCGCGGCGGAAAATCCGTCTTATTTCTACAGCATACTGCCGTACGCGTATGTGCTCGGCATAACGGATATCTGGATAAAGAACTTTGAGGGCATAGCCTTGCAGCCCCCGACGTGGTATTACGGGCACGGAACGTTCACGCCGGTGCTGTTCGCGTCGAGCTTCCACAACGCCATGACCACTTTTGGTAATCAGATGACCTCTTCGCCTCCCACAACCCGGAGCGGAGGCGGCGGGGGAGGATTCTCGGGCGGCGGCTTCTCCGGCGGCGGCGGCGGCGGCGGCGGTGGAGGCTCGTGGTAAGGACCGAAAAATAAAATATTATGATAGTAAGGGCGGTCATTGACCGCCCGATACATTTCTGCGATACTAAGATCATATCACGCAAAGGAGAAACATCATGGAGGGATTGAGCTTCGCGATAAACATGGAGATAGAGGGCGAGGGGTATTACCGCCATCAGGCGCAGAAACACAGGGGCACTCCGCTTGAAGCGGTGTTTTCGGCGCTTGCGGAAGAGGAGAGCCGCCACGCGGCGCTGCTTCGCGATTATGATACTGGAGTGGCAATAGGCAAAGAGGACCTGTCGGTCAACGTGTTCGACGGCCTTCCGGAGCTTAAAGACTTAAAGACCGACCCGGAGGAGATAGACGCTTACCGCCTCGCTCTTGATATGGAGAAAAAGAGCATAGAGCTCTATAAACGGCTGCGCGGCGAGACGGAAGCGAATAAAGAGCTGTACGAATATATAATAGCGCAGGAGGAGGAGCATTACCGCGCTATGGAGGAAATAGTTAAAAAGCTAAGCCGATAAAACAGCCTTATACGGGAACAGGCAGCGGGGAAACGATCGTTAATGGAACCCCGCTTCTTCTTTTTACGACTAATATATAGTATTATAAAGAAAGCGGGCATTTGCTCCGTACAGTTTGGGGGCGGTAATATCAGAAATCTAAGATCGCTTATCGCTTACAGCATATCGCATTTCTGCGTAGACTTTTCATGTTTTTTCATTCTGTTTTCAATGAACGGGGCGGTGCAGGATAAGGCTGAAATTGCGTACGCGTTCCTTATATATAATATAATAGCGTTCGGCACCCAGCCGGTGACAGGATACCTCTGCGATATAAAGCCGGGGCTGCCGGCCGGTTTAATAGGCTGCATTGCGGTAGCGGCGGGAGTGATAGCGCTGCCGTTTTACTGGCTGTCGCTGTTTTTGTGCGCGGCGGGAAACTCGTTTTTCCACGTCGAAGGCGGCATAGACAGCCTTGCGTTATCAAACGGAAGAATGTCGAGGAGCGGGATATTCGTTTCCACGGGCGCTCTGGGCGTATTATTCGGGACGATGTACGGCAAAGCCGCGTATACGGCCGCCCTGCCGCTCGCGCTGCTCGCGGCGTCCGCGATACTCATTGCATTGTTTAAGCAAACTGGCAGGGTAAAGTTTGAAGAGGTGAAGATAAATGTATCGTCGGGGCGGCCGTTTGCGGCGGTGCTCATCCTCGCGCTCGTTTCAATAGTTGTGCGCGCTTATGTCGGCGGGGTACTGCCGCTCGAATGGAAATCGGCTTCCGTGCTGTTATCGATGCTGCCCGGCATAGCGGCTTTCGCAGGCAAGGCGGCGGGAGGATTTGCCGGCGACTTGCGCGGCGCAAAATTTGCGGGTACGGCGGCTCTCGTTTTATCGATACCGCTGCTCGTATTCGGAAACGGAAGCCCGCTGCTGTCGTTTTTAGGGATAATGCTGTTTAACATGACTATGCCAATAACGCTGTGCATAGTCGTATCGAAGTTTCCGCGAAACCCGGGGCTTGCGTTCGGCCTTACCACGCTTGCGCTGCTGTGCGGCACCGTGCCTTCGTTTATGTTCGGTCTGACGGGAACAGCCGTCTTAGCAGTTGTTGCAGTTCTTACAGCGCTGTCGGCGCTCTGCGTATATTTAGCGGCGTACGGCAGGAAAGGAGCAGTGTATGAAGAACATAAGGAAACTCAGCAGCACGCTGTTTGACGCCGCAGGTGTCGTATACCTGGTTCTCGGCATACCGGCGCTGATAGTATTGATCGTGGTCGGGACGCTTATAGCGATAGCTGTTATAAACGTTAGAAAGGCAAAAAAACAGCAGCAGGAACTTGCCGCGGCAAAGCGGCTGTCAAGCGAACAGGGCGCCGGAAAAGGAAAGGATGAATAGAACGCTGCTTTCAGCCGCTGAGATATCAGTTGTCTAAGCAGAGTATATTTATAATAATAATGACCTTAGGGAGGCTTTTGAAGTGTTTTATTTGAATTGCGTGCTGCTGGACGTTGCGCCGCCAATAACTGATGAATCGGCTGTTACCACAACCGCTGATAACCCCGCCGGGGGCGTTATCACGATCATCATGCTTGCCGTTGTTGCCGCTGCTATAGCCGCTGCCGTGGTTTTGCTTATACGCGCGGCAAAGAAGAAAAAGCAGAATAAGGCGTAAAGCAAAAACGATTTAGTACACAAAGGCAATGAGGAAAAATGATATTAATCATTTTTTTAGGAAACCTTATCGCTACAATAGTCATAGAAGGCGCTGTTATTGCGCTGCTTTTCCGCAGGCGCGACTTTGTATATTACAGCTTTTTGTGCAACCTGCTCACTAATCCGGCGGTAAACCTTCTGCTTGCGCTGGCAGCGGCATACCTGGGTATCGCGTTCTATTACCCTGCGCTCGCGCTGCTCGAAGCTTCGGCAGTGCTCGTTGAAGCGTATGTGTACCGTATGCTTTGCGGTTTTAAGACATCGAAGGCGTTTTGGGTTTCCGCGCTTGCCAACGCTGCCTCGTTTCTTGCGGGATTCCTGTTTTACAGCCTTACGGGTGTAACTGCTTAATACAGTGAGAAAATCATCACAAAGTTTTAATTGTTTTTTCCCCGACAATATATTATAATAACTTCAAATTGAATATCTTACTTTCGGTTTTCGGTTGGCAGTTTCTGTTTCAAGATTTCGAGTTTTCAGGGTGGGAAGCTTAGTGTTTCCGCCCTTTTTTAGTACGCATTTATTGCCGGGCAAGAAGCCGGAAACATAACTGAGCCTTAAATTTAATTAAAATATATAATTTTTAAGAAAGGAAATGACAATGAAGGTCAACATTACAGAGACGGTATTAAGGGACGCAAACCAGTCCCTTGCGGCCACACGGATGCCCTTTTCTGATTTTGAGGGTATTTTGGAAACGCTGGACAAAGCCGGATACTATTCGCTCGAATGCTGGGGCGGCGCTACCTTCGATTCGTGCCTGCGTTACCTTAACGAAGACCCGTGGGAAAGGTTACGCAAAATAAAGGGCAAAGTGAAGCGTACAAAGCTGCAGATGCTGCTACGCGGCCAGAACATACTCGGCTACAAGCATTACCCGGACGACGTCGTTAGGCTTTTCGTGGCGCACGCGGCAGAGAACGGCATCGATATTTTCAGGATATTCGACGCCCTCAACGATTTTCGGAACATCGAAGTAGCGATGGACGAAACAAAGAAGCGCAAAGCGCACGCGCAGGCTGCCATCTGCTACACGACGAGCCCTATCCACAACCTCGAGAAATACGCCTCGATGGGATCGCAGCTCGAAGATATGGGCGCCGACTCCATCTGTATTAAGGACATGGCGGGCATAATGGGGCCGGGGGAAGCGTACAGCCTCGTCAAGGCGCTGACACAGCGGGTTAAAGTGCCAATAGTGCTGCATACGCATTCGACGACGGGTTTGGGGCCGATGACATGCTTAAAGGCCGTGGAGGCGGGATGCAGCAGCATCGACTGCGCAATATCCTCGTTCTCGGGAGGTACGTCGCAGCCATCGACCGAAACGATGGTGTACGCCCTTAAACAACTGGGGCATGAAACCGGCGTAAACGAAAAAGTGCTGAAAGAGATAAACGATTTCTTCAAGCCGATAAAACAGAAATATGTTTCTGCAGGTCTGCTGGATACGTTTGTAATGGGGACCGAGGCGGACGTGCTAGTGTATCAGGTGCCCGGCGGGATGCTTTCGAATCTGCTCGCGCAATTAAAGGCGCAGAACTCCATCGGCCGCCTCGATGAAGTATTAAGCGAGATACCGAATGTACGCAAAGACTTAGGATACCCGCCGCTCGTTACGCCTATGAGCCAGATGGTGGGCGTGCAGGCTGCCTCAAACGTGCTGCAGGGAGAAAGGTATAAATCTATTTCAAAGGAAATAAAAGCGTACCTGAAAGGCGAGTACGGAAAAGCCCCGGGCGAAGTTGACAGGAAGCTTATCAAAAGCGTGCTCGGAGACGAGAAGCCGATAGAGGACCGGTTCGCCGATACGCTCGCTCCTGCGTTTGAAGCGGCGAAGAAAAAGCTTGGCAGCCTGGCAAAAAGCGACGAAGACGTGCTCTCGCATATTGCGTTCCCGCAAGTAGCGGAGAGCTTTTTTAAGAAGCGCGAGGAATCAGCGGCCGTAACGTTCTCGTATTCCATTGTGAAGAAATAGGAGGCAGGTTGTATGTCTGTATTGGAAAGTTTGGGAGTAGACGTTTTTGGGCTGGCTATAGTGTTCGCCGTCCTTATTGCCCTCAGCTTTATAATAAAACTTATATCGATGGCATTTCGCCCGCGGTCAGCGGCAGCTGCGGCAACACCTGAAGGCCAGCCGGCGCAGGACGGAGAAAGCGAGATCACGCTCGTAGAGGTGGATGAAAAAACGGCCGCTGCTATAATGGCTATCGTAAGCAAAAACTCAGGGATACCGCTGGCAAGATTAAGGTTCAATTCCATAAGGCGAATAAAGGAGGCTGAAAAATGATATTCGAAGTAACGATAAATAACAACATATATGAAGTCGACGTAGATGAAACAGAAGCCCGGGTAAGAAAAACCGGCGAGACTGCGCAGGTGAAACAGGCCGCGCCCGCGGTTACCGCTCCTGCCGCGGTACAGCCAAAACAGGAAACCGCTCCGGTTTCATCTGCGGGCGGAGATAAAGTCACCGCCCCGATAGCGGGCGTAATACTCGACGTCAAAAAGAACAGGGGCGAAGCCATAAAGAAGGGCGAGATACTTTTTATAATAGAAGCGATGAAGATGGAAAACGAGATATTCTCGCCTAAAGACGCGGTGGTCGCGGACATAACTGTGGCAAAGGGCGCGTCGGTAAACACGGGCGACCTGATTGCCGTACTGCAGTGACGGAGGTCGGATCATGACGTCTTTTACCGACACATTGAAAACGATATGGGAGGACTCCGGTTTTTCCCAAATGACGCTTCTGCAGGGAGTAATGATAGTGATCGCGCTGGTGCTTATTTATCTCGCCATCGTGAAGAAGTACGAGCCGCTGCTGCTGCTGCCGATCGCGTTCGGGGTATTGCTGGCTAATCTGCCGGCTGCCGGGCTGATGGCCGAACCGTCCGGGGACCAGCCGGGCGGGCTTTTATACTACCTGTATCAGGGCGTACATCTTGGTATATACCCGTCGCTGATATTCTTAGGGATAGGCGCGATGACGGACTTCGGCCCGCTGATAGCGCGCCCCTCGAGCCTTATTATGGGCGCGGCGGCGCAGTTCGGGATATACGTTGCTTTTACTATAGCCATAGCATTAGGCTTTTCACCTCAGGAGGCGGGCTCGATAGGCATAATAGGCGGCGCCGACGGCCCGACGGCGATATTCCTTACAACAAGGCTCGCACCCCATCTTCTGTCCGCTATAGCGATAGCGGCGTATTCGTATATGGCGCTCATACCGTTCATACAGCCGCCTATAATGCGCCTGCTCACAACGAAGAAAGAGCGCGCAGTCAAGATGGAGCAGCTGCGCGAGGTAAAAAAGGTAGAGAAGGTAGTATTTCCTATCATCGTTTCGATATTGTGCATACTGCTGCTTCCTTCGGTCGCTCCCCTTATAGGCATGCTGATGCTCGGTAACCTGTTCAGGGAATCGGGCGTGGTAGAGCGGTTGTCGGAAACGGCGCAGAATGCGCTTATCAACATAGTTACGATATTCCTTGGAGTTACCGTAGGGGCTACAGCTAAAGCGGAAACATTCTTACAACCGGAAACATTGAAGATAATAGGGCTGGGCCTTATCGCGTTCATGTTCAGCACCGTGGGCGGTTTGCTCATAGGCAAGCTGATGTACGTGCTGTCCCGCGGAAAGATAAACCCGCTTATTGGCTCCGCGGGCGTGTCCGCCGTGCCTATGGCGGCAAGGGTATCGCAGAAAGAGGGGCAGAGGGCCAACCCTGGCAACTTCCTTCTTATGCACGCGATGGGCCCGAACGTAGCCGGAGTCATAGGTTCGGCTGTTGCGGCGGGCGTGCTGCTGGCGTTGTTCGGCAACTGAGAGTTCTGCAATAAATATAGATATTGAAAAATCAAGAAGGCGCTTAAAAAGCGCCTTCTTGTGCTATAAGTTAATTATATCAATATTACCTGAAACTTTAATCTGATACTTGATGATATTCCATAAACCGTGTACAGTAAGTATGCAGCCGCTTCGGCTGCAAAATTAGGCGGGTCTCGCTGCGGCCGATATCGCGGCCGATAGGTTCAATATGAAGAAATGTGTTTTGCTTTTTAAATAATATATGATTAAGATCGGGGGCTTGCGTGAAAGTATATCTTGACTGCCTGCCATGCGTACTGCGGCAGGTGCTTGAGGCTTCGAGGATGGCAACGGAGGACGCTGAGGAACAGGACAGCATCATGTCGGACGCTATCAGTATTTTATCTAAATACAAATCCTACAGGAATTCTCCTGAGATCGTAAGGGAAGTACACAGGCTCGTGGGCAAGCGAACGGGGATACCGGATCCGTACAGTCAAATCAAACAAAGAGACCTTAAGACGGCGCTCAGCCTGTATCCTAAGCTAAAAGCGTTTGTTGAAAGCAAACAGGACCGACTGTATTGGGCATTGAAAGTCTCAGCGGCCGGAAATACGCTTGATTCCGCCGTAAACGCAGGCTATGATATCGAAAAGAACATAGAGCGCG
>CAZDZY010000001.1:5474-81181 GCA_964510055.1 uncultured Christensenellaceae bacterium | reverse complement strand
AAATGCCCTTGTAGGGCTTGAGCATGCCACCCGCTGAGCGGGTGGTCATGACTTTAACGATGTGGCTGATAATGATCTGAAAACCGTATTAAAGGGAGTAGAACAAGACTTTTCAAATATGTCCGTATATGACCATGAACAGGCAAAGTTCGTTATTTCCGATTCTAATAACCAAAAAGACGGTAAAACAATATACAGAAAAATATATATGACCGTTATTAACGGGCAGACAATATCTATCGGATTGGAATCCGGGAGCGAAATATCCGGCAGCCTTGAACAGACGCTGAAAAATGCTGTGGACAGCATAGTTTTCACAAAGGTAGAGCCAAGGCCTATACCCGAGGCGCCCGCCGCGGCGGCATATGAACTGCCGGAGCTCAATCTGATATTAAATTCTCCTCAAGGGTGGTTTGTGTTTACGCGGGACATAAGCGAGGATGACCCGAACCTGAAAGCTTTAAGGATAAACGGCAGCGGGCTCGCGGATTATTTTAAAGCAAACGGTATCTACCTCGATATGGAAAACGCAGAACCCGGCGCCGGTATCCTTTTGACAATAATAAAACCTGATGCCGGCCGGGACAGTAAGGATTTTAACAACATGCTTGATGACGACGTGCTTGCGGCGGCGCTGCAGGAGATAAAAACAAGCGGAAAAAATGCGGATATTACAAACTGCTCCGTATGCAATCATAAACAGTCCAAATTCGCCGTATGCGATTTTACTGAAGAAAAGGATGGCAAAACGCTTTACGGGAGGGCATACTTTACGGTGATAAACGGGCAGACCATATGTCTAACGCTGGTTTCGCGAGAGGGAGAGATATCGGACAGCCTTGCGGACGCGGCCGAAAAAACAGTGCACAGTATAACGTTCACAAAGGTCACATCAAACCCAGCCGGAGAATTCATAGCCGTGTATGCCAGCTTAGCGGGGGCTGCCTTCGGCGCGGTTGTCGGCGCTGCCGTAAATACAATAAGAAAGAGAAGGTCAAAGGCAATAAGCGCCGTTCCTTACAGGCCGGGAAGTTTAAATATGTAGCGGTAAACAGCGCTTCGAAAGAGGCGCCGTTTTATATTCAGCATTAAAAGATAATGTAATAAAATGAATTTTTATGTTATTATATAATAAGTCCTGATCATTACCATATGCCGCATCCATAGGAGGAAATCATGAAAAAGCTTTTATCCCTGGCACTCGCACTGTTTTGCCTCAGTCTGGCTGTGCGCGCAGCGCAGGCGGCGGGCGAGACTTGCGAGTTGCCTGAGCTTAATATGACTATCGAAGTCCCCAAAGGATGGTATGCTTTTACACAGGACGTAAAAGAAGACGACCCTGTTCTTAAGTTTTTGGGGATAAACGGGAAGGGGCTTGCGGATTTTTTTAAAAAAAACGGCGTTTACCTTGATATGGAAAGCGCAGATCCTGACGCCCGCATCTATGTGGTAATGGCGGATTCCGAGTACAGCCGGCATATATATGATTTCAACCTTGTTTCCGACGAGGAATTGAAGGATGGGATGGAAAAGGTATCGCCGGAAGTGAAGAAACAGAGAGAAAAAGAAAAGATAACATTTACGGAAGGTTACATATATAAACATGGGCAGGCAAAATTTTATGTTCGCAATTTTTCAAAGCCGGTCAGCAGCAAAATAACATCATATGGTACGGAATATATAACTGTTATCAACGGACAGGACATGGCATTCCAGCTACTGTATCCCGGTAAAGGTGAACGGTCCGAAAGCCTTGAACAGACTCTTAAAAGCGTAGTTGACAGCATTGTGTTCACAAAGGTAACGTCAAAGCCGATACCAGTGGCGCCGCCTCCGGCAGAATATAAACTGCCTGAACTCCACCTGACAGTGGATTCCCCCGAAGGGTGGTTCGTATTTACTGAAGACGTAAAGGCCGACGACCCGAACCTTAAGCTTTTAGGGATAGACGGCAAGTGGTTTATGGATTATACAAAAAAGCACGCTATCAGCTTACAATTGATAGACCCGGTGTCGGAAGATGAGATAGCGGTGAGTATGGCAGATTACAGCGACGGCGTTGACTTTAACGAAATTCCCGATGACTTGTTACTGCAGCCGTTTACCAAAGGGGCTGAGAAGGGCGCTGATTCAACCTTTTCTGTTTATGTGCATAAACAAACCAAATTCCTTATTCTATACACTGATGACAGGACAGAATTCTTTACATCTATCAACGGGCAAATCATATATATTACACTGCTTCCATACAAAAACGAATCGCATTTAAGCTCTATACAAACGCTTAAAAGGGTGGTGGACAACGTAGTGTTCACAAAAGTATCCTCTGCGCCCGTTTCTCAGGCAGGGCCGAAAGGGACAGCGTTTGACCTGCCCGATCTGAACATGACGATCGACTCGCCTGAAGGGTGGTACGCGTTCACGCAGGATGTAAAGGAAGACGACATGGACCTTAGGCTTTTAGGGATCGATGGCAAAGGCCTTGCGGACCGATATAAAGAAAACGGCA
Organism: uncultured Christensenellaceae bacterium; assembly: GCA_964510055.1. Classification (GTDB taxonomy): domain Bacteria; phylum Bacillota; class Clostridia; order Christensenellales; family SZUA-584; genus DTFZ01. Next base: position 78,672 of record CAZDZY010000001.1, on the reverse strand, counting down.
CCTATCTGGATATGGTAAGCCCTGATATTTACGCCCGGATCGATGTTGAGCTGTCCGGGAACAGCCGGGGCGTCAGCGATTTTATCGATGTGCCCGATGATTATCTGCAGTTTTGGGCATCAATGGCAAATGAAAAGATAAAAACGGAGGGAACGAACTTTTCAGAATTCTCATTTTACACGCAGAATCAGATTAAATTTGCCGTATGCGATTTTACTCGTCAGGCCGACGGCAAAGCGGTAAGCGGGAAACAGTATTTTACTATTGTAAACGGGCAATGGATAAAGATCACGCTGTCGTATAATAAGGGAGGAGAAATACCCGCCGGCTATGAGGACGCGCTCTATAGCGCGGTCGACAGCGTAGAGTTCACAAAGGTTTCGCCTAAGCTGTCATCTGCTGTACCAATACCTGACACGGCGCTGTTTGAGCTGTCCGAGCTCTATATGACGATAGTTTCGCCTAAGGGCTGGTACGTAATAACGCGGGATGTCAAAGAAGACGCCCCGGAGCTTGGGCTATTGGGGATAGACGGCGCGGGGCTGCCTGGCAAATATAAAGAAAACGGTACATACATGGATATGGAAGACGCGATATCTGATGCGGGGATAACAATAACGATGACAGAATCCCGCAGCAGCAGGGAAATATATGATTTTAACAGCCTGCCGGAAGAAGATATACTGGCAGAGGCGGAAACCATAGCGCGTGAAGGGGAGGACCGAAAGGAAGAACAAGCCGTATTTTCAGATTTCTCAGTTTTTACTCACGCGCAGGCCAAATTTGCAGTTTGCTCTTTTTCCAGACAGAAGAACAACGAAACTGAAAACGGAGTGAAATATATTACCGTAAAGAACGGGAAAACGATAGATATAACCCTTAACTCAGGCGAAGGCGCGATATCGGACAGCCTTGCGGAGACGATGAAGAGCACGATAAACAGCATAACCTTCAAAGAGGTACAGCCGTCCGATGATTTCATAGCCGTGTACGCCAGCTTGGCCGGAGCCGCGCTGGGCGCCGTAATAGGGGCGGCAGTGATCAGCATAAGAAAGAAAACAGTGGGCAAAGAAACGTCATATTGGTCGGGAAGCATAAATGTATAACGCGGTAAAAAACAGGAACAGCGCTTTTAAAGGGGTGCTGTTTTTTTAACTTGAGGGGATTATCAACCGGGTACGCCGCAATATGCGGCGAATCGTAACAGGGGGCGTCCTCATTAAAGGAGTACTTTTTTATTCTAAGATGGCTTTAAGGGCGGGCACTGAACCCTGCCCTTAAAACGCGTATCGAATGGGGTGCCTGATTCATAAGCCTGGCCTCTGTCACAGCACCGCCATACCCTGAGAACCAAGCGAAGGCAGCTCTGTATCCGTCAGCAACTGAAGAAGCGTGAGCTTGCCGCCGGCATCTATTCTGAACGCTGAAACGGAGCCCTGATTCCCGTTAAGCACATAGAAGTTACGTCCGTCATTGCTCACTCCGCAATCTATTGGAGCTCCCATTGTGCCCCGCATGGTACTCGGTATGTTATCGATAAGGCGAAGGACACCATTCATTGATATACCATATGCCGATATGGTTCCGCTTCCGGCGTTTGCCGTGTATGCGTATCGTCCGTTTGGAGTGGATGCAACCCAGCAGGTCGCAATCTGGCCGTTTGGCGCGGTGTTGACCATAGAAAGCATGCCATCTTGGGCGAATATATAGGATGTAAGCGCGTTTGCTCCTGCTTCCGACACAAGCAGCAGCCCGGACGAAAGAAATACCGACCCGAAAGGCCCTTGTCCGTTTGACATGCTGACTGCCGGGCCGGAGAGCGTCCCATCCCAGCTTATTCCATAGACACTCAAGCGGTTCGTATTCAGTTCAGACACAACGAGGTATCTGCCGTCGGGGCTCGGTGTAATGCATGAAGGGTGTGCGTCCGTCATACTGAGCGAGCGACCCGAGCCGCGTATAATGGTTAGTGCTCCGCTGCCGCTTATAGTGTAGCCCCAAATCCCCGATGCAAGATTATCGGGGCTGCTGCCCGCGTGTGCGGCGTAAAGCATGTTACCGGACTGGCATAAGCAGACGGGCTGAGCCCCTGCGGGTACAGTTCCGGTAAGTGAAAGAGAGCCGTCTATAGACACGCGGAACGACGATATGCTGTCGCTGCCTGCATTGACGGCAAAAAGAAAACGCCTGTCGCGCGAAAGTGCGATCGAACCCTGCGATTGAAGAGGGTCTATGCCGTTACCGGGCATAGGGGAGACTCCGCGCGGCCCGCTGCCGGCGCCGCCCGTTTTGTAGATGCCGCCGGGCGTGAGTGTGCCGTCGTTCATTCTGCGAAAGGCGGCGATCCCGTTGCCATCAGCCGAATTTGTCATTATATAAACCATATTTGCCATATGTTTGCCTCCAAATATATTATTAATATACGTTATGTGCGCATATGGCAGCCCGTGACATGAAAAGGCCATAACGCCGCACTGTAGCGCTATGGCCGTCATAGATCTTATATATACGCTCTTACTTCCATGAGCGTATTATCCCGATGATGATGAATGCAATAGGCAGTATCAATACAAGAAATATGAAATCAGTAAAAAGATGACTTCTATGGCCGTAATTATGCGTTCCCATTTCTTCTAGCATTAAAGGTACTGTCGTTATTAAAATGTAGACTGCGAGCGCGCCCAGAACCAATATCACCACTACTTTTATTACTTTGTACCGTAATTCATTGTCCATAACTCCCGCCCTTTCAAGCGCACCTCAGCACCGTTCCCACAGCCACTTATGCCATGACATGAGCAAGGCGTACGGCCCGAGTACGAACCAAATTCCATGCCTGTGATGATGGCTCGGTATATACTGGTCTAATAAGTACAATAAATAAATAGCAACCGCACTGGATGCAGAAGCGGACTCACTGCCCCTGTCCGCTGTTTCCCCTGAGGCTCCGTAATACCCAAAGAGCGCCTAAGGCCAAAGCGCCGAAAATCACGAGACGGATAACGATGCGCAGCGTTAAAAAAAGTACGGATACTGCCGCTATTACTAGTACCCCTAAAGCTATATATTTTACGAAACGGTTCAGCATAATGATCTACTCCAAAGGCTTGTTATCCCTGTAATAGTCTAGGACCTTTAGCGCGAACCTCGCTGCCACTGTCGCGGGCCCGCCGCCCGTTTCTATGCAGACTTCTATCATCTCCACTACCTGCTGTTCGGTAGCGCCCGCGCGCAGCGCCTCCCTGATATGCGACTCCATGCACGATTCGCAGTTGTCTTTTATGCCGATCGCGGCTGCTATGAGCTGCTTCTCCATCGCCGGGAGGGCGCCGTCTTTGAATGTCTTTTCCTCCACGTCAGAAAACGCACGGTAAACTTCAGAATTCTCCGTGAGGTAACGGTCGGCTCCCTTGCGGTCGCGCATTATCTTTTCTATTCTTTCCTTGTCTTCACGTTCCAGCATATTGACCTCCATGTAGTCCTGATTTGGTTTCCGGGAATCCACCGGTCTCCGTATAATATACAATATATTATAGCATATCCGCTAATTTAAACGGCAAAGTTTTCCCATCAACTCACGTACGCCGTCCGGGTCTTCTGAGCCGCATAATATAAGAAGGTAATCGCCGGACAGTATTTTCGTATTTCCTCTGGGAACGAGGTCTTTAGTCCCGCGGCGTATACCGACTATAAGGCACTTTCCCGGCATTTCGATGTTCTTTATCATCTTATTCGCGATGCAGCTGCCCATCTCGACAGGCAGCTCAAACACGCTGCCTTTCTCCTCTTCGGTGATCGGGCTGTCGCTCATAAACCGTTCAAGCAACGTTTCATATACAGGCTTTACCTTAAACAGGTCGGATATAAACATGGCGATAAACACGCAGAGCGCCACCGGCAGCAGGTGCACCAGCGACCCCGACATTTCTGCCGTCAGCAGTATACCCGTGACTGGCGCTTTGACCGACGAAACGAAAGCGCCGGCCATGCCGCATACCACAAAAACTGGCATGAATTGCTGCGGCAGCCCGAGATGCGACGCAGCCATACCGAAAAGGCACCCCGACAGAGCTCCGACGGAGAGTATAGGCATGAATATGCCGCCGGGAGTTCCGCTTCCGAAGCTAAGGCCGGTAAAAACGATCTTGAATATAAAGAGCAGCGCTATAAACCCGAAGATATTCGCCGTATTTTCGGCAAGGCCTATAAGGTTTTGCCCGCCTCCCAGCACCTGCGGGAGGAAAAGCCCGAAGGGCAGCGCAATAAAAAGCGCCGCGCATACCCTTAAATACCAGGGCAATTTTTTATAAAGCAATTGCGCCCATAACAACGTTTTGTTCATCAGTGAACCTGTAAAGCCGAAAACGACGGCGGCCGGGACGAGCCACCAGTAATATTCGATCGAGAGCTGCGGGATCTGCACAAAGTAGAGAACGGGCTTTAAACCGAAAATGGTCTTGGAGACGATATCAGCTGTCAGCGACGCGGCTGTTGCGGCAAGAAGGACGTAAGGCGAAAAGCTTCTATGTACTTCTTCCAGGGCAAAGATCATACCCGAGACAGGAGCGTTGAACGCCGCCGAGAGGCCGGCCGCCGCTCCGCCTGTAATGAGCAGATGCCGCTCCAGTTTGGTTTTTGTGGTGAACTTTGAAATACCCTGGCTGGCCGCAGCGCCTATCTGGATCGACGGGCCTTCCCTGCCAACGGAAAGACCGAATAAAGAGCCGAGCGCTCCGCCGACGAACCTTACTGCGAGTACGATATACCAGCGCATTTTAAGCCCGTAAAGAAGCACGCCTTCGACCTGCGGTATGCCGCTTCCCGACGCCATAGGCTCTTTTTTCACCATCCAGCCGATAAGGACTCCGGCTGCCAGTATTGCGGCTATCCAAACGGCGATCACAGTAGGATTTGTCCTGAGATAAGCGTATATGTCCAGTGCGGACTCAGTGCCGTAATCTATTATAATCCTGTAAAATACCGAAGCCAGACCTGCGACAACGCCTGCCATAACCCCCTTAAGAGCTATGTTCCACTTTATTTCGTCCGGGTTATTCAGCAATCTGTACAATCTTTTGTTTACACTACCATGTTTGTCATTTTTTAATGCCTCACCGAAAACTATTGTAATACGGAGGCCGGCGTATGTAAACGTTATTTTAGCAGCCGAAATTTCATCTCGTAATAAAGGGCGGCACGGTTGCCGGAATTTAAGTATCATCCCTGAACTGACTCTTATAAAGCTTCGCGTACTCGCCGCCCGCCTCGAGCAGCGCTTTATGCGCGCCGCGCTCTATTATGCCCTCTTCGCCGATCACGACTATCTCATGCGCGCTGCGTACGGTCGAGAGCCTGTGCGCTATTACAAGGGTAGTGCGGCCCCTGGAGAGCTCGTCGAACGACGCCTGTATCTTCGTTTCAGTAACGCTGTCGAGAGAAGACGTCGCCTCGTCGAGTATAAGCACCGGCGGGTTCTTTAAGAATATACGCGCTATCGATATCCTCTGTTTCTGCCCGCCCGAGAGCCTTACTCCGCGTTCGCCCACCTCGGTATCGTATCCGTTCTCCATCTCCATTATCATGTCGTGTATCTCGGCACGTTTCGCCGCCTCTATTATCTCTTCGTCCGTCGCTTCTATGCGGCCGTAGCGTATGTTCTCCTTTATCGTTCCCGCGAACAGGAACACGTCCTGCGAGACTATGCCTATGCTGCGCCGCAGGGAACCCAGCTTTATATTCCTTATATCGTGCCCGTCGAGCGTTATCCGGCCGCTGTCCACTTCATAAAAGCGCGGTATCAGATGGCAGAGCGTCGTTTTCCCGCCGCCCGAAGGCCCGACCAAAGCGAGCGTTCTACCCGCGTCAACTTTCATATTCAGGTCTTTGAGGACGCAGGTCTTGTCGTTATACGAGAAACTCACGTTTTCAAAAACGATGTCGCCGCGTACTTTTTTAAGTTCTATAGCGTTCGGCAGGTCGGTTATCTCCGGCTCTTCGCCCATCAGGCCGCAAAAACGGGAAAACCCCGCGGCCCCTACGGTATACTGTTCCGCGAACGCCGAGAGACGGCGTATGGGCTGAAGGAACACGCCTACATACAGCGTAAAAGTAACGAGCCCGACGTAGTCGAAATTGCCCTGCATTATAAGGTATCCGCCTACGGCTATCACCGCGACTGAGAACAGGTTAGTGAACAGGTCCATACTGCTTGAGAACCACGCCACAGCCGAGTAAAACTCGCGTTTCGAGGACTTGAAGCGATCATTGTTTTCCGCGAACCTCCCAATCTCATATTCCTCGTTGGTAAAAGCTTTGGCTACGCGCGCTCCCGATATGCTCATCTCCAGCCCCGAGTTTATGGCAGCGGTGCGCTCCTTCACGCGCCCCGAAGCAGACATCATGCGGCCGCGCAGCAGCATAGTGAGCATTACGCCTGCCGGGACGAGCACTATGAGCACGAGCGCGAGCACCCAGTTTACGCCGAGCATGACGATAAAAGAGCCTATTATGGTGACCAGCGAAATAAACAGGTCTTCCGGGCCGTGATGGGCGAGTTCGGTCACTTCAAAAAGGTCGTTCGTCACGTGCGATATCAGCTTGCCGGTGCGGTGAGTATCGTAAAAGCGGAAACTGAGTTTTTGCATATGCGTGAAAAGGTCGCGCCTCATGTCCGCCTCAATGCGTATGCCGAGAGTATGGCCCCAGTATGTTACGATATAGCTAAATGCAGAGCGGAGGCAGTAAGCGGCTATAAGCGCGCCCATTATGATAAAGAACGTTTCATACGCTTTCGCTGGCAGCAGTTCGCTCATAGCGTATTTTGAAACGAGCGGGAAAGAGAGGTCTATCGCCGCTATCATAAAAGCGCACAGCATGTCGAGCAGGAAAAGTTTTATGTGCGGCCTGTAGTATGACACGAACAGTTTAACAGCCCCGTTTTTTTTCTTTTTATTACCCAACATATCCGCCTTCTGACGAAATTCGATGTCTGCATATTATACAACATGCGCACGCGGTTTGTACAGGCAGAGCCCTGCGGGTATGGAATATTAAGCGTACTATTCGGGCAGTACTGGCTTGCGCAACAATAAAGACTTGTATATAATTCCATACGATACACATATGTTAAAGGAGATTATCTTTTATGAAGAAGCTGATTGTTTTGATTTTAGCTGTCGCTATGTTATTCACGACAGCTGCGTGTGCAAAGACGGAGGCGCCCGCGAATACTGCCAGTGATACAACGCCGGCCGCGGAAACTCCATCGGGAGTACAGCCGCCGGAAAGCGTACAGCCGTCGGAGACTGTACAGCTGCCAGAGAGCGCAGAGCCGTCAAACGAAGTGGCGCCCGAGCTTACGTGGATAGGGCACAACTCGTTTAAGATAAAGACGGCCGACGGCGTCGTTATCTATATCGACCCGCATGCTCCGGGAGATTACGGCGACCCCGCCGATATCATACTCGTAAGCCATCAGCATCCCGATCACAATGAGATAAGCCTATGCACGCAGAATGAGGGATGCAAGGTGCTTAAGGAAAAAGAGAACAACAACGCTGATGGAACCTACAACAAGTATGAGTCTGCAGATATAGCGATCGAGCCGGTAGCGGCGTATAACGGCAACCATTCAATAAAGAGCTCCTGCGGATTCGTTATCACGGTAGACGGGGTAGTTTTGTATATTGCATGCGACACGTCGAAAATAGACGAGATGGCGGATCTTAAGGCAAGGAACATAGATTACGCGTTCTTTCCGATCGACGGCGTGTATAATATGGATGCGGCTGAGGCAATGGAATGCGCGCAGATAATAGGGGCGAAGCACAATACCCCGGTGCATATGTTTGACGCAGACCCGGCCAAATTTACTCCGGAGAATCCTCTTATATTGAAAGACGGGGAGACAATAGAATTAGAAAAAGGTTGATATACCTGTTATTAACGCTTGGGCGATCTCTGATCGCCAGCAGGCAGATCTTTCTCGTTTGGTGCCGGTGAACCGATCATTAAATAATTACGTACGAACAAAGCGGGCGTCCACAGGACGCCCCTGCACTATCATGATACCAATACTGAGAAACAGGGCGAGAAAATTTTTTGGAGGGACCAAGGATTTGCCTCCTTCAGTTGTATTACTGGTAAAGGCATTAAGAAAGGAAAGGCATCATATTTACCCGGGATGAGATAACGAGGCTTTATTACGAACATGCGGATACCGTGTACCGGGTGTGCTTTACGTACATGAAAGGCCGCCGCATGGATATTGAAGACGCCGTGCAGTCAGCTTTTCTTGCGCTCGTGCGCAAAGGTATGCGCTTTAAGAGCGAAGGGCATGCGAAAGCCTGGCTTATAGTAACAGCCTCGAACATTTGCAGGAACATGCTTAAGCGGAGTTACCGGAGCGACCTGGAGCTCATTGCGGACAGGCACGACTCGCGGGACGAAAAAGACGAGACGCTCGAGGCAGTGCTCGGGATGCCCGAGAACGAACGCGTCTCAATCTACCTGCATTACTACGAGGGCTACACCGCGAAGGAGATAGGGGACATGATCGGAAAAACGGAGTCTACCGTATGGGGGTATCTGCACCGCGGGCGCGCCATGCTGAGGAAGATGCTGAGGGAGGAAGTATGAAACGGGCGATACGCGAAAGTTACGATAACATAAAGCTTGACGATAGTAAAAAGAAACAGATGCTCGGCGGCATACTTAAGGAGTATAACGCCGCGGTATCACGAAAACAAAAGAGATTAAGGAAAATTGCATTGGCAGCCTGCGCAGCGTGCGCGGTTGCCGCTCTGGCGATAATAATTACGCCGGCGCTTATGAACAGGACCAATCATATCGCCCTGAACAGCGCGACAGCGTCTTCGGGCGCTCCAACTGAAACGGTGCAGGCTGCCCCGGCTGCGGGAAAGAAGGACTACGCCACGGCAATAGTGCTGAGCATGAATCCCGACGTTGAGATCCGGCTGGACGCTGGCGGCATCGTTACCGAGGTCGTAGGCCTGAACGAAGACGGCGCGGCGCTCATTGCCGGAATCGATTTTACGGGAATGTCGCTGGAAAACGCGACTATAATGGTCGTCAACCAGCTGATGCTGCAGGGGTATCTGACCGCCGCAGAAATACAGGATGAGATAAACATATCGCTTTCGAGCAGCATAATGACGCTGGATACGCTATCCGTTATGACGAATATTATTAAAACCGCCGCGTCCCAGCAGAACATATCGGTCGATGTTATACAGGACGCGGATGCAAACAAATTGCAGATCGTGCTGGAAGGGGCGGGCGAGCCCGACGCATGTCCGGAATTGCCGCCTGAAGAAGATAAGGGCGGCGAAAGCCCCGGCGTTGAAATGGAATTTGTGATGATAGATTATACGTATTCCGCGTGCGTGCGTGATATATTCTTCCATACGCGGGACGGCAGGACTATCCAATACCTGCTGGATTACGCGGGCGATATGCGATTAAATCACGCGGCGCTGCTTGGTATAATGGAACTGATAGAAAAAGGATATATATCGGACGCCGAAGGCAGTACGGCTCGTTTCTATTTTAGAGGCAAATGCGGCGACAGCGATATCATACGGGCAGCCGAGCTGACGAAGCTTCTGATCGCGGAGTACGGCCTGCAGGTCGCCGTAACGGCGGACACGGAGAAAGACGAAATACGGCTTGCCGCTGATGAAACGGTGACACATGAAGCGCAAATATCAAAGTATACCCTTAAAGACGTGCTGAAAGTTAAGATCAACAAAGACGAAGAAGAATTGTCGCCGCGGCAGACAGAGATACTTAAATCGGCCCTTACCTACAGAGAATACCAGAGGCTGCTGGAAAAACGGTATTACGTGGTCATACCCGACCTGATCGGCATGACCGAGGAGAAGGCGGTCGATACGATGCGGCAGCTGGGGATCGAGTTGGCGGTGGTGCGTGATAAGGTGCCGGGCTATGATCCGAATCTTGAAAACGGCGGGCTCAGGAAGAGCGATGCCGAGCTTTCGCTGGCCGAACAGGATCAGGAACGCAAGCCGACATGGGATAACCCCGTCGTCGATTTTGGCTGCGTATTTTACCAGGACAACCCGCCGGGATACCCCTGCCCGGCTGCTATGGGTTTTCAGATCAATGTTATCGTTCCCATGGACGATGAACGGCCGGAGACGACCGATTACCGGAAAGACAGCGGTTTCGTGCTTATGGACATGGATGTGCCGTTCGATGTTTCGGTATACGCCGATACGTTTTCGCTGAGCGACGCCGAAGGATTCGACGCTATGATCAATGAGATGAACGCGAGGTACACCATCACAAATAGGGCGGATTATACTGTGACTATAGACAGGAACACGGGCTGGGAAGACACTGCCATTATAACAATAACGCACAAAGACGGTTTTCCTATGTGTAAATTCTTTGTGCAGTATGGCCGTATTATAGAGCTCGAGGCTTTATGCCGGCAAGACGCGCCCGCGGAGCCGGATTTAATACAGGCGCAGCAGTGAAGCCGGGGAATGAAAGGAACGTCTTATTTTAAGAGATTATGGCGGAACAACGAAAAGATCAGGGATCATTTTCTTTTGATATTTACTTTTCTCTGAAGCTTATCGGCTGTACGCAATTCCAGCTCCCACCTCTCCTCGGTTATCGGTGTTCCCCAATCAGATTTCCCGTGGGCTTCCGTTAGCTTAAAACCCATGCTCTCGTAAAGGTGCCTCGCTGCGTGCAGCGTACTGAAAGTCCATAAAAATACACGTTTGTATTTTTTCTCTCTGCAGAATTCCATCGCAGCATCGAGCAGCCTGCGCCCTGCGCCAAGGCCTCTTAGTTCACGCTCAATGAAAAAGAACCTGAATTGAGCCGTTTCTCCGCTGATATGCGCGACGGCGGCGCAGCCCGCCGGGGCTTCGCGGTGTTCGAGAATAAGTATACAGTCTTTTTCAATGTCGAAATTATGGGCAAGCCCGTGAACGCCATCAGTTATATATGATCTCCATATGGCGGAGTTAAAGCCATATTCCGCCTCGTATAATTTCAATTGGCCTTGTATCACAAAATCCAAGTCTTTGGAAGTAAAGGGCCTAATCAATAAATGAGCTGCTGCCTCCGGATTTTCTTTCATATTGTCATCCTCTTCATACATCACGTTTCCCCGTATTATATTATAATATTGTAATTTATACCACGGACTTTTTTATTGCAGGTTGAAAGCAAGCGGAGAGATAGAGACGGTAAAAACAGCGAATGATCTATGCACAATATGTATCAATATATATTATGAGACATTATTTTCCCATGGCACGAACAGCCTGTCGGTAAGCGATAACACGTATAATGCGAATGTTTCAATGTCTGTCCCGAATTGCGCCGCGTACGCTTCGCCTACGTCCGTCAGTCTGGCAAGCGTTCCTACAAATATAAAGAACGCGGCATATGGCTCAAGCGGCTCTTTGGGCCGGGGTATGCTGCCGTCGCTCCAGCACTGCTCGAGCGCGCCGCGGAACATTGAAAACAGCTCCGCGCTCAAGGCAGCTATCTGCTGCTCGTATACGCCGCTTGCCTCGGCGTTTCTTATAAGCTTTATCTGGGACATAACGCCAAACGCGTCGGCATGCTCGCGCGCGCAGCGCCACGCAGCGAGGCGTTTTTCACGCAACCTGTCAAGGCCATTTTTATCTTCGCCCGCGGTTCTTACACTTTCCAGTAACTGCCGCATGCCGCGCAGCACGACCGCGTAATAAAGGTCCTGCTTGCCCGCGAAATACTGGTATACGGTTCTCTTGGTAAATTCCGCCTGCGCGGCTATGTCGTCCATCGACGTCTGTTCGTAGCCCCTCTCGGAAAACAGCTTTTCCGCCGCGGATATTATATCCTCTTCGCGCATCAGTTTTTCTTTTTCAGTTCGTGTAGTCATTTTTTCAGCTCCCTATTGACATTTCTGCATGACGGGTATACTATGAGTATACGAAATATACCGAAAGTATTGATAATATACTAATAGTATATCAGATAGGGGCGGCGCTGTCAACTGCCGCGGAAAGGAGCAGTAATATGGAAAGAACGATCAATGTAACGGGAGTGATAAGCAGCGCGCGAGAGGGGAGCTTCAGCGCGGCGCTCGTGCGCGCGGCGCTCGAAGGAGCCAAGGCCGCGGGAGCGGAGGTAACTGTAATAGAGCTGCCCAAAAAGAATATCGGATTTTGCGAAGGCTGCCTGAAATGCATGAAGGCGGGGAAATGCTATAAGAATGACGATTTCGAAGCGATAAAAAAGATGATGACCAAAGCGGAAGGCATAATATGGGGCACGCCGGTATACGCGGCTGCGCCTAACGCAATAATGAAGAACCTCATAGACAGGTTTGGCATGCTTGAGGTATCTACGTCGTCGCTCGGAGGTAAGTATATGGCGGGTATAGCCGCGGCGAATTCGGCGGGCACAGCCCGTAAAGTCGCCAAGTCGCTTTCGCGTTTCGGCGTTAATGGAACGTTTGCCCGCAGTTTTGCCTCGGGTTTTTTGGGAGAGAGCACCCGTGGTGGAAGGAAGGTTGACATGGCAGTACTGGAAAAAGCGAAAGCGTTGGGCGCTCGGCTGGTGAGTGATATCAAAGCAAAAAGAAAACACGCTTTGCAGGGGCTGAGCGGGCGCATCATGAGCAGCCTTTTAATGAAGCCTGCTTTCGCGAAGTATATATTGGAAAACCGTGAAGGAGACGCCAAGGCGCTGTTTGAGAGCTTAAAAGCGCGCGGTCTTCTGGCATAAAAGCTTGCGAAAAGCCGCGTTATTGTTTATTATGTTAATATCAAGAAAATTAATAATAACGCGGAGCGTACGTAACGAATGAAAAAGAACTTGGGCAGCAGAAGATGTACAACAATTTTAATATTTATTTTGACTATAACGATGATCTGTACGGCGTTAGCGGGCTGTACCGATACCGCTGTCACGGAGACGGGGACAACACCGTCGGCAACCGCAACTCCCAGTGCGCCGCCGAAGGAAGGCCTTGACGCGGTGTTCGGCAAAGAGAAGGTAAGCATAGCGGTAATAAGCAACGGCAGCGAAGAGGAATCAGCGCTGTTCTTTGGGGGAGCGCAGGCGGAAGCGAAAAGCCTTGGCGTAACACTTGACACCGACGCGGCGGGAGACGGTTTCGACGCCGCAGTCTCAAACGCCGCCCAAAACAGCGCGGACGCCGTGATAGCGTGCCTTTTCAATGAACAGTCAAACTTCAGCGCGATCGATGCCGCGGTGGGGAAGGGCCTGCCCGTTGCCGTATTTGAGATGCAAAAAGGCGACGCCCCGGCAAGCGTTTCGCATATCTACTATACTCCTGATAATGAAGTCGGTCTCGCGCTGGACGCGGCGCTAAGCTTTCCGCCGCATGATACGCCCGTAAGGCTTATACTTATGTTCGAGAGCAAGGAGACAGAAAGCTATAAGCTCTACCAGCAGCTTTACGACGAAGGCAAGATATTTCCCAAGGAAGTATATATAGCGTCGGAAGAGGAGAAGCCTGCAGGGGAGTGGCTTACGGCGAAGCTGGACGGCTATATTGAGGGCATGCTCGACGGTGTATATGCCGAGGATACGCAGCTTGCCATAAATGCGCTTGACTCCCTGGAAGCGCAGAGCCGTACGGACATAGAGGTGTTCTGCCCCGGCGTTACGGCTGCGACTGTGGAGCGGATGGAAAAGAGCCCGGAGGTTTTCGCCCAGTCTGCGGGCGCCGATACATACCTCGCGGGAGCGCTCAGCGTGCGCGCCGCGCTCAAAGGGCTTAAGGGCGAGGGAAGCGTTACGCTTGAATTGCAGCCCGTAGTTATAAACGCGTCCGACGTTGCGCAAAACGGCGTGCAGGCGCTTATCGATTTTTACGGGGAGACAGCGGCAATGTGGAACGAAAGCTGGATGGACAGCTTAAGGGAATATTACGGGGCGGCGAGTTAAGGTTTAATACGCTTATAGCATGTGTACGGATAGAACAAGACGCTGACAGGCTCTCCAAAGGGGGAGCTTGTTTTTATTGTGCTTAGGTTGCCAAACGAGAGCATTTTAACGTGCATCGCATATAATAAATATAGGGGTAAATGAAACTATAAGGATGGAATTAATATGACGATTGAGCACAATGAACGCCTGTCAAAGATGGAGGATAATATAGATCGCATTGAAGAAAAGATAAGCTATTCATGCAATTTTCTGGCGAAGGCAAACGGGGACATCGAGAAGCTTGACGCTGCGCTGAACTGCAAAGTCGATAACCTTCATGCGACGCTGAACGGTAAAATCGATAATATGTACGCGACGCTGAACGGCAAAGTAGGTTATATCGATACTCTGATGAACGGAAGGTTCGAAGTATTTGAACAGAGGTTTGCGGGGCTGGAAGAAAAGCTGGACCAGATAGTCAGGAACACTTCGAAAAAAGAAGACCGGAAAACGAGTTTGTATATAGCTATTTTAGCTGCGATATTGGGCGGGGCGATCGGCGTGCTGTCAAGGCTGCTGATATGAAGAAAACACTATAAGGGCTGCTGTACGGCAGCCCTTTTTATATGAGAGAAGGGCGGTCGGCGGCCGCGTCTGCAATATCATCGGATCAGCGTGCTTACTGTGAATATTCCCGTATCAAAGCAGTTATCTTACCATCCGAATATTCGAACCAAACGTTGTCCGAATAGATTTCGCTGTCAGTGTTTTTAAGAAGCGTTTTCATTGTTACGCTTTTTATTCCCAGCAGTAATTTGGGCAGGGGGGCCGTAACCGGCGCCTTGGGATCGCACTCAACATCGGTAAGGCCAGACGAATCTCCCGGGACCGCTTAATCTTCGTAGCCGCCCTCGTCTTCGTAGTCGCCCTTGTAGTCATAATCGTCACACCACGGGTCATTACTGCCGAAGCTACCTTCACCCCAATCCTCGTAACCGCTGCTCCCCTGATATATTGCGGTTATTTCGTTATCGGAGCACTCAAAATACATATAATACAGTTCAAGGCTGTTATTTTCGCTTTTACCGTCTAAAAGCGAATCGGCAAATTCCAGTGTTGTAAGCTGCTCCGTCTCCAAGGTCTCTTCGTTTTCAATTTCGATATAAGCATTTTCCGAAACGGGGATGGGATTAAGCATTTTGCTGCATATTATAGATTTCACCATCGTGAACTCCCCTTCGTCGAAAGAACCTCCTGAAAACTCACGCAGCTCCAATATATTTTTCTCAGATAATGAGAACATATTTATCAGCAGATTTGTGGCCTCGGTTTGTTCGTTAAAATGTACTTCATCTGTTATAGTTAAGTAAAGCTTGCCTTCTTTTTTCTGCGCTCCGTTTATTATGTAATGATGACATGCATAAGGAGACGTAATGAGATATTCGTACACTTTACCAGGATCAAATTTCGCTTTATCTGTTTCGCTTAAATCGGGTATCGTCATAGGCATGCCGCCGGGCTCTTCAAAGACGCCATATTGCTTTTTAGGCTCAGCCGTATTTTCAGGCCGGGAAACGGAAACGCCGGGAGCTATGGTTTTTTCAGGCGCAGTTACAACCGGAACGGATATTACCGTAACGCCGGGCTCCCGGCCGCAGGCGGCAAACGGCAGAGTTACGATCAAAAAAAGAGAGACAATTTTATATCGTTTCATACCCCACTCTATAATAATCTATTTAATATAAATTATACAATATATTGATATATAAATCCACAATATGCAAGCGTACGCGGTTTACTTAATATAACCTTCTTTCACCATAAACTCCCGAAGCAGCCGGACGCCGTCCTTTATTTCGCGTTCGTTTAGATGGCCGTACCCGAACAGCAGCGTATCTTCATGCAGCCCTTTCGTTACCGCGTGGACCTCCGCCGCCGCTATGCGTATGCCGTTTTCGCGCGCGCTTTCGGAAAAGCCGTTGGTAAAGCGCAGCCCCGGGAACAGCGCGGCCAAATGCAGTCCCGCCGCATCCCCGAGCGGGCGGAATCCGTCTTTGAACGCGTCTCCGAGCGCCGCAAGCAGCGCTTCGCGCCTTCGGCCGTAGAGCTTGCGCATGGCGTGTATGTGGCGGTCGAGCCTCCGGGTTTTAAGAAACTCGGCAAGGGCGGCCTGATCGCACAACGGATTCTGCACGTCGGTGTAAACTTTCAGCCTCCTCCAGGCTTCGTGCAATTCGCGGGGGAGTATCGCGTACCCTATGCGCAGCGCGGGAAACAGCAGCTTGCTGAAAGTGCCCACGTAGATTACGCGCTGAGGGTCCATCGAATAGAGCGGCGATACGGGAGAGCCGGAATGACGGAACTCGCTGTCGTAATCGTCCTCTATTATATACATACCCGTCTCGCGGGCGAGGCGCACTAAAGCGGCGCGGCGGTCGGCTCTCAGTATGCTGCCGAGCGGGAATTGGTGGGAAGGAGTAAGGTATATAAGGCGCGCGCCGTTTGGAAGGACGTCAACAGCTATCCCGCGGCTGTCGACCTGAACGGGATGCAATTCATATCCGACATACCTTAGCATATCGAGCACTCCCGCTACGCACGGGTCTTCGACGATTGCTTTACTTCCCGGTAGCGCAAGCATTTCAGCTATGATATAGAGCGCCTGCGTGGCGCCGCTCGTTATGAATATATCGCCGGGAGAGGCGGTTATACCGCGACTGCGGTACATCCACGACGCTATCTCTTCCCTTAAGATCTTCAGGCCCTGCGGGCCCCGGTACCCCGATTCCCTGTAATCGAGGCTGCGCATCGAAGACTCCAGCGATTTTAGCCACAACCTCATGGGAAACTCGCGAAGATCCGGCCGGCCTGTCGTAAAATCGGCAATGGCATGCGGTTCGCGTCGGGCCTCGGGTTTTGGAGAGATACCGGCCTGTTCGAGCAACAGGCCCTCCCTTACCCTTGTGGGCGCTCCCGGGCGGCTGTCGATAAATCCCTCGGCGGTAAGCATATAGTACGCTTCGCATACGGTGCTGCGCGATACGCCCAGCGACACGGACAGCGCGCGCGTCGAAGCGAGCCGCGCCCCGGAGGGGAGCTTGCCGCTCTGTATTCCCTCGCGTATATGGCTGTATATCTGGCGGGACAGCGGCGTATCGGAACTGCGCGATATCTCAAACTCCATAAATACCTCAAACCGGACTGGTAAAAATCCATATTGACCGGCTCTTCAACATACCGGTTTAGCTTGCTACTATTATAACAGAATATATGGAAGATAAAAGGCAGTATATGAAAAGAATTTCAGGATATTTGTTTCTTACGGGAGCGTTTTCGCTCGCCGGCACTGTGGTGGTAACCGCACGGCTTCTTTGCGGAAAAATCGGAGTATTCACGATAGGCGCGGGAGGATTGTTCTTTGCGCTCATCGCGATACTGCCTTTCCGCATCGGAAGCATAATAATAACGATCAAGACATGCAGCGCGAAAGATTGGGCGCATATGGCCTTTCAGGCTGCGACCGGCATATTTCTTTACCGGATGTTCATGCTGCTCGGTATGGAACGCACGAGCACGCTTGAGGCCGGATTGCTTACGGGCGTGACTCCCGCGATAACCGTGACGCTTGCCCGCATATTATTAAAGGAGCGCTTTACGCCCATAAAGCTTGCGGGTATAGGATGCACATGCGCCGGGATAGCGGCGCTGCAGGCGGATTTCACCGCGGCCTCGTTTTCATGGGAGCACGCCGCTGGGAACGCGCTCGTAGTGTGCGCGGCGGCGTGCGAATCGTGTTTCAACGTTTTTTCGCGGCGCGATAGCTTGCGGCGCAGCGTAAACCCGATAGACAGGACGGCATGCGTGGCAGCAATAGCTTTCGCGCTCTGCCTTATTCCCGCGTTGTTCGAATTTCCAGCTGAAAGGATAGCTGTTTTGGATCTGCCCGGCTGGATAGGGCTCGTTTGGTATGGCGTAGGGGCGACGGCGCTGGCTTACGTGTTGTTTTACGCCGGGGTCGCGCGCTGCGACGCGGGCACTACAGCCGCTTTTTCCGGCATGATACCTTTTACGGCATTTCTTCTCTCGGTTTTCACACTCGGTGAGCGTGCCGGTTTGCCGCAGATACTTGGAGGAGCATCTGTGATAGCGGGGATACTGATGATATCCGGAGTAAAACGAAAGTATGAGAAATCACGGGAACTGGTAATAAAGCTTCAGGATTGATACCTGGAGTTTTTACTTTAGCCCGCATATTTTACCGGATATGGCAGCGCTGCACTTCCGGTGAACTTAAAATAAATCCAGTTGAAGAAAGCTGCTGCCGTTTGAATCAGCTTTTCTCGTTTAAAGATCAATAGCTTAGATTCATATATATTCCGTTCATTGAGGTTTGTGTTGTATTATGTTATATTATGTAACAGATATAAACGCGTAGGATCAATCATATATTTCGGAAACAATTCAGGAGAATCGTTATGAAAAGGTTTATCAGTATACTATTGATAATATCTGCGTGTCTTGCCTTGATATCCTGTTCCCGGGCAGTATCAAACACCGGAACTGATACTACCGTGAATGGCCACGTTGTCTATAACACAGCATCAAAAGCCAGGAAGAATTATACTGCCGGCGATTATGTCAACGGCTTTATAAACGCCTCTTTACCCGTAGATAACGTTATCGTATATGACGAAGAGACCGATCTTAACGAATTGCTTGGCAGGCCGAATCAGTATACCAGTAAAGTCAATTTTGCGGATACGAGGATCCCGCAATCAGACCCGGAAGACCCGATAGGCGGGACCGTGGAAGTTTTTAATAATAACGATGATTTACAATTAAGGAAATCTGATCTGGAGAGCGTTGAAGACCTTTACCAATTTATCTATGTTTCGCCCGACGGCTTGGCGTTATTGAGGATAAGCTATGTCTTGAATCCGGAAGACGCGGAAGAATACGTGAATGTATTAAATAATATAGAGGATTATATCGATCTGACTTCCCCCCCGAAATCTTCGCCAGCAGTGCCTGCTAATACGGCTATTACTATAGAAAATGAATTCAATTTTTCAGCAGACGATGTTTTCAGCACAATGAAAACGGATAATGAACTAGCAACATTCACAACCCGCCACACTTTTGAATACGATCAATATATTGCGGACTGGGCTTCGATAGGCTCTATTCGGGCAGTATGCTTTGTATCAAAAACCAGTAATAAAGTGATGGCTATAATACTCGCATGCCAAAATTTAAGTGTGAATACCGGACATGGAGATGTATGGATAGAACATGTAAAGCAAGTTCTAGGTTTGTGCGGCTCAGATAAAACATGGGACACATTATATAGCGAGTTAAGTTTGAACAATTTTATAAAAGGCGCTACCACTAGCACTGCCTCTAATAGCATTTCGATTCGGTTTTCCTGGGATAACGATTTTGCCTGCTTCAGGATCGCTCCCGAATCAACGGCATTGGATATTGCGTCTCTTCCTATAAGAATTGATAAACCTGAAGATTTTTTAAAGGATGATAAAAGAAGAGATGGATTTGAGAAAATGCTGGAGTCATACGACTTTAAGGGAATAATAGAAGCGGCAAACGCTTACATCGGAGCAAGCAATCCGCAGCCGGAGGATTATGCTTATAAAGCAATTGAGTTATCACAAAAGGCAAAAGAACAATTAAGCAAATGTAAGATAAATAAAGACAGCCATACAGACGATATAACAATATACTATAAAGGTGTTGAAGCGATATCAAAAAGCATTAATATTGTTCCTTATATGGGCGATTATGGAATGGAAATTCGACTTGGTTTCAAAGCGTCAAACTGGGTGTATTTCGAAGAAACATCAATTAAAGTCGGGGAAGATGAGTTTATCGAAGATTCCTACAGTAATAAATATTTGGTACGCGATGTTATAAGCGGCGGGGTACTTGAGTATATTGATACCACTTTTTATCATGAAGATATTGAAAAAATAATAAACGCGGATTCTCCAACTATTCGTTTTATAGGCGAGGGCGATAAGAAACGCGATCATGCGTTTACGGCAAGCGAGATCAAAGCGCTAAAATTGCTGGATGAACTGGCGGGAACATTGGACGACTTGTCTTATATGATCTACGAATGGGAAGAGCTATAACCGACGCGCTGTGCGGCATGTTTACTACTTACAAGCCTTGTTATCTTTAATGATACTCAATATCATAATATCTTCGATATCCGGCCAAAGGCCGGTTATTGTTTTGCCGTTTATTTCTGGAGGCGTCGATGCGCGCCATAACTTCTCCCGCTTCGGTAAGTATCTCATATTCGTACGGATTTATTGCGATGATGCGCCTAAAGTCGGCGTTTTTCCCAGCCACTGTTTTAATCCCTACATAGTGTCCCCACAATAGTTTATAGTTGATACTACCATATGCATACAGGGAAAACAACAGCCGCTTAATATGTCGATATTTGTCGAAGTGTGTTATAATATCGAAAACATATTTTTTAAGCAAAGGCTTTTTGGGGCAAAAAACGGGAGGCGCGCATGAGGGAAAAACCGACATTACAGGAACGACTCGAACGAAAGCATATGAAAAAACCTCCCGCTCTTCCTTATCTGCTGCTGATAAATATCTGGCGGCTCGCTCTTAACAAGAAGCTGGGCGTTAAATTTACATTCAACGTGCGCCCGTCGAAGGATAAAAACCCGTATATACTCATAAGCAACCATTCGTCGCGCGTCGATTACCTGTATACCGCGCCTGCCGCGCTGCCGCACAGGCTCAACTACGTTGTGGGTTACAACGAATTCTTCCGCTCTCATCTTTACCCCATATTCGCGCTGATGCAGGTTATACCCAAGAGAAACTTTACGCCCGATTACCACACGGTGCGTGAGATAATACGCATAATAAAGGCGGGCGGGCATGTCTGCCTGTTCCCCGAGGGCATGAGCTCCATATCGGGAGGCGGCCAGCCGTGCGCTATAGGAAGCGGCAGGCTGCTCAAGCATCTCGGCGTTACGGTATACTATACGAAGATAGCGGGTGGGTATATGACGAACACGAAGCACTGCCTCGATACGCGGCCCGGCAGAGTAGAGGTGGCCGTAGACAGGCTTTTGAGCCCGGAGCAGCTTGAGAAACTGAGCGCGGATGAGATTCAGGACATACTTAACCGCGAGCTGGCTCACGACGATTACATATGGAACAGGGACGCGAGGGCGGCGTTCGACGGGCACGGAGAGATGGCGAAGAACTTAGGCGACTTGCTGTACCTCTGCCCGAAATGCGGCGCGCTTTATACTATGCGTACGGAGGGCGATACTATAAGCTGCAGCGCCTGCGGCAACGGAGCGAGAGTAAACGAATACTACGATCTCATACCGCTCAGCGCCGATTGCGTTATACCTGAGACTATATCTCACTGGTACGCTATGCAGCGGGAAAGAGCGAAGAAAGAGGTAAGCGACACCGGCTTTACATTCAGCGGACATGTGAAGCTCGGCGTGCTGCCGAAATACAAGCGGCTTACGAAAGGCGCTACGTCGATCATCGCCGGGGAAGGGACGCTTACCTTATCGCGCGAAGGGCTCAAATACGATGGAACAAAAGACGGCGAGCCTTTCAGCTTCACGTTGTCCACAGACGCCGCCCCGACGTTCGGCATGTGTACTGACATATCGAGGTTCTATACGTTCTATAAATCGGAATTCTATGAGTTCTATCCAGAGCGCGGAGATACGATGCGCTGGTTCCACCTGACGGAAGAGATGCACCGCGCCAACGGGGGGAAGTGGAAGTAACTCAAAAATGACGCCCACTCAGTTCGGATCCGGGCGGGCGTCATATACGTATCTTGAAAATCCCCGGTAATTCCGGGAGATCAAAAAGCTTAAGCCTTGGAAAAGATATCTTTGAAATTATGAAGTTAATGCCGGAATCGATTAAGAGACTAAGCCTTCCGCCTTAAGGGAAACCAAAATAGTACTGACAAAGAGCTTTTATTCTTTTGAATTATTATTTTGTGGCATGGAGAAATAAATAATTTTAATTACTATATCTTTGTCTATAAAACCTTTCCTTTGCGCGTCTAATAATGATTGATACATACTATCTCTGCCTAAGCTATCATCTGTATGTATGTATATCCTGTTTGCTCTTAACCTGTTTTCACAGATGTATTGGACAAAATCAAGTCCTGTCGGAAGAAGATTTCCTTCCGCATCAACACCCAGATCATAATCGAGGGAAAGTATATCGATCCGGTAATTATCAAAATAGTGTTTTGCCTGCTCTACTGTTCTTGCTAATGTAAAACCTTCCGGGCAATCGCGCGAATCATCAAGATATAAGTTGATTTTCCCGTTCAAAATAATATTCCTCCAAAACAATTTTGATCACTTATTTTACTCCGCGGATTTAAGCGGCTTTGGCATACCGGAGTGTAAAAAATATACAAAGCCCAAACAATTGTTTTAAAAGTAAGAGCACAATTAATAGACTGTAATGTCTTCGATATCCGGCCAGAGGCCGGTTATTTTTTTGCCGTTTATTTCAGACGCGTTGACGCAAGCCAAAGCTTCATCCGCTTCGGCCAGTATCTCGTATTCATATGGGTCTATTGCGGTAATGCGTTTGAAGTAATATCGCCCGTTCTCGTGTATAAAAAGATAACGGACGTTATCGTATGTAAACTCTATCTCGTGGCCTTCCGAAAAAAAGATGGCTATTCCCTCTCCCGAATCCTGTTCCTGCAGATAATCTATCATATCGTTTTTTCTATTCAACTTCTTACTGACTTTCTTAATGACACTTCTGATGATCAGGACTATAAACAATATGATTAGCAGTAATATGCCAGGCAACGCCAGAAAGCCGCCGAACTTAAATTTTACATCTAATACTATGAGAAGTTCTGCGGGAAGAGCGAAGAAAATGAGGCGAAGAAAGATACAGGCAATGTAGTATAAGACGCTGCTTTTTGATTTGATGTAATTTTTAAACCGGATAACGAACAGAACAAGGCTGAGCGCAACCGGTAAGCTTAAAGCATAAGCAACAAGGCTCCTTCTCTCTATACTTAGCG
The DNA here is from genome assembly GCA_964510055.1 of uncultured Christensenellaceae bacterium. Taxonomy (GTDB): domain Bacteria; phylum Bacillota; class Clostridia; order Christensenellales; family SZUA-584; genus DTFZ01. The sequence goes on along the minus strand of CAZDZY010000001.1, from coordinate 55,640 downwards.
ACAGGCCTATAAACGTAAGTACAATATAAAGTACAATATACAAGATCAAAAAAACTTTAACCGGTATTTTGTTCAGTCTTTGAAAGAAACTGTTCATGATTCTCCTCCAACATTCCCGTCAATCACTCTACCGATTTCAGCGACTCCGCCATGTTTATCCTGTCGAGCTTGCGCCTTAGGAACAGGTCTACGGCTAGTGTGAAAACGAACGTTAAAGCGGGCGCGTAAACGAAACTAAGCGGCAGTATTATCGCGCGGAAGTTTACAAAATCAATTTTAAGCTGGCTCATAATAAAACTATGCAGCAATATGCCGAGCGGAAGCCCGGCTGCGGCGCCCAGCGCTGTAAGGACGTTGTTCTCACGGAAGACATACGTATTGACTTCGTTAGGGTAGAAACCGAGCACCTTGATAGTGGCGATCTCGCGCACCCGCTCGGTTATATTGATGTTGCTTAAGTTGAACAGTACGACGAAAGCGAGCGCGCCCGCGCAGGCTATCACAAGAGCCACTACTGCGTTAAGGCTCTGTATCATGTTTGTTACGCTGTCGCGGGTATCCGCATTCACGCTTACAGCCGATACGCCAAAGTCGCTGAGAAGTTTCGCGGACACGGTGTGCACGTCGTCAGCCGCCGATATCGCAAGAGCGTTCTGGAATGCGCATTTCTCACCGAGCACAGACTCATAGGTCTGCGCGGTCATATATATGTAGTTGTAGACGTAGTTTTCGCATATGCCGCTAACAATAAACGAGCGGGTATCCGTGTCGTTTAGTTTTATCGTGATATTGCCGCCAACGGCACATCCCGTGAATTTTGCAAGTTTATCGCTGAGCACGACATTACCGAAAGAGGGGTAAGGTATCGGATCTCCGTCATAGTGAAGGTCGATCATCTTTGTGATATCGCTGTCGTCTGTCGCGATAATGACAGCCGTTTTATCGCCGCTTTCACAGGGGACGTCGAACGTGTCGCTGGTTATAAAAACGCAGTCGGAGAGCAGGCCGGAAGTATCGGAAATAAAACGGGACATATCCTGCCGGGTCTGCGCCTTGTCAAACGTGGCCTCAATATCGAACACCATTATATCATCGAACTGTTTAGCGGCTATGCTGCTTATGGAATCCTTTATGCCGAAGCCTGCCAGCACCATAGCGGTGCAGCCGCTTATGCCGAGCACCATCATGATAAACCTTTTCTTGTAGCGCAGTATATTGCGTACTGAAACCTTGCGCAAAAAGTTCAGGCGGTTCCAGATAAACGGAACGCTTTCGAGAAAGACCCTCTTGCCGGGTTTAGGCGCTTTGGGGCGCATAAGCTCCGCGGGCATCTCCGAAAGCTCTGCCCTGCACGCAAGATAAGTCGCTCCGGCCGAACACAGAAGCGATACGAAAAGCGCCAGCGCGGCATATACCGGATCCAGGACGAACTCGATATCCGAAAAACCGTAAAGGATACTGTACGCCTCCCATATAGCCATGGGGAAGAGCTTTGAGCCGAGCATAAAGCCCAGCACACAGCCCGCGACGGCGGCGCTTCCGGAATACGATATGTATTTCATCATTATAGCGGCATTGCTGTACCCGAGCGCTTTGAGAGTGCCGATCTGCGTACGCTGTTCTTCCACCATCCTTGTCATCGTGGTCGTGCATACCAGCGCGGCAACCAGGAAAAAGAAAACAGGGAATACGCTCGATATTCCTTCAACTATGGTAGAGTCGTTCCCGAACGAAACATATCCGTTGTTTGTTGTGCGGTCCAGCACATAACATTTAGGTTTTTCTATAGCCGCGATATCGTCTTTCGCGTCCTCTATCTTCTGCTTTCCGTCCGCAAGCTCTTTTTCGGCGTCCGCTATCTTTTTATCCGCTTCGTCTTTTTTATCTTCGTATTCCGCGAGCCCGTCTTCATATTCCTGTTTCGCGTCCGCCAGCTTGCGCTTCCCCGCTGCTATAGTATGCATGCCGCTATTTATCTGCTGCGCGGCCGCGTCGAGCTGCGCTTTTGTGTCCGCAAACTGTGACTCAGCCGCTGCGAACTGCGTAAATGCCGCCGCTACTTGCGCATCGAGATCTGCCTGCGCGGCGTCGAGCTGTACGACCGTTGCCTGAAGCGTCAGGTATTGGACGATAATGACGGTGCTTTCAGCTGCCGCGATGGCAGCGTTCGTATCGGCAAGCTGCTGCGACAGCGTGATATATTCCGGACTAGCCGGATCTTCCAAGGCGAGCAGCTCTTCGAGCGCGTCTCTTGTGTTTAAAAGGGCTATGTAATCCCCGAACTCAGCGCTGCTTTCAATTCCCGCCATTGCCGCGGCAGCATCCGCGCGCTGCGTGTCTATTTCCTGCTGTGCCGCCGCAAACTGCGCCAATGCAGCGCTTTTCGTCTGCTCATAAGCCGCAAAAGCGGCATTGTAGCCCGCAAGAGAGTTTTTATATTCGCTTTCCGCTTCGTCGAGCTGCCGTTCACTTTGTTTAAGTTTGCGCTCGTTTTTATCTATGAGATCTTTGGCATCGCAGAGCTGCTGCCATGCGTCATCGAGCTGAGTTTGCGCGTCGGCTTTCTGTGTTTCATAATCAGCATAAGAAGAGTTATATTCGTCCTCGGCTTTGGCGACTTCTTCGTTTGCGTCGTTTACGATATCTTTATAGCGTATATCCGCCCGCAGCTCAAGCGCGTCGGTTAACGGCTGCTCCATCGCCGAAACCGCGGATTCATACTCATCGCTGAAGATCTGTCCGCCGTCCTTCAGTTCGATATAAATATCGGTAAAGTAATCGAGCTTAAAGCCGCCCTCGGGTATGTAGACAAAGCCTTTTATGAGGCCCCCCGGAAGGCTGGTAGTGCCCCGGCTCATATTCATATACAGCACTGAATCTGCAAAACCTGTGACGGTATAAGACCCGTATACGAATTTATCTTTAGTTTCTTCGTCGTTTGAGGCGGCAACGCGGATAGTTTCACCCATATATTCATCCGAAAAATAGCGCCGGTCAAGCAGGCATTCATCAGGACGCGCAGGCATCCTTCCATTTGTAAGGCTCGGCGCATTGGCGGCGCCGATGGAAAGCGCCCTGAGGTTATATTCCATGCCGTCGGCGCCCGCGGCAATGAAGTCGGCGGATATAGCGCCCGCCGCGTTTTTGATCCCGTTCATGCTGCTGAAATAAGCTGCGTCGTCCCCGGTGAGCCCGAGGGTGGTTATCAGACGGTAATCGTACATGTTCCGGCTGCTTATATACGTATTGCCGGTCTGTACCATGGCGCTTTTTGTGACCTTGAGGCCCGCGAAAAAGCCCACGCCAAGGGCGACGATAACGAGTATCGCGATATACCGCCCCATCGTGTGGCGGATCTCCCTTAGCTGATTCTTATTCCACGCGGAACGTTTTCTTACCATTCTATCTCCTCAACGGGGATCACGCTCTCGTTTATTCGGACTGAGGAGACCGTGCCGCTTTTCAGCTGTATAACACGGTCTGCCATCGCGGTAAGCGCGGAATTGTGTGTGATAATGATGACTGTCATGCCGCCGGCCCTGCTTTGCTCCTGCAGCAGCTTCAGTATCGATTTGCCGGTATTGTCGTCGAGCGCGCCGGTAGGCTCATCACAGAGCAAAAGCCTTGGGTTCTTGGCTATAGCCCGGGCTATGGCGACCCGCTGCTGCTCCCCGCCCGAAAGCTGGGCGGGAAAATTGTTTTTCCGCTCGCCGAGGCCTACCTCTTCTAGTATTCTCGCCGCGGGAAGCGGCTTTTTGATTATCTGTGAAGCGATCTCCACGTTTTCAAGCGCCGTGAGGTTGGGTATGAGGTTATAAAACTGGAACACAAAGCCGATATCGTTGCGGCGGTATGTCGCGAGGCGTTTTTTGCCGTACGCCGATATCTCGTCGTTTTCCAGAAATACCTTTCCGCTTGTGAGAGTATCCATGCCCCCGAGTATATTAAGAAGCGTCGTCTTTCCGGCGCCCGACTGGCCAACTATTATACAGATCTCTCCTTTTTGTATTTCAAAGGAGGCGTCAAAAAGGGCGTTTACCTTTACGTCTCCTGTCTGGTATACTTTATGTACGTTTTCAAATTTCACGAAATAGCCCATGAAGATCCCCTGTCATATCGCTGTATAATTGTATAAAAAATAATTATACAATATTATATATATAAACTCAATTCATAATGTTTAAGTTTAGTTAAAACTATAACAGCAGCAAATGCTATTTTCGTTGCGGTGTAATGGCAGCGCGGCGTGCTTCGCAAACAGTACAAAAACCAAAAAAGCCGTATAGCGGCTTTTCTGGTTTGAACGGAGAAACCACTTTCTTATGTGAGAGGTGATTGGTCTTAACGATATATATTATGCTGCCGTATATTAAATGTTAACGCTCCGCCGCATGCCATAATTTGAGCCGTATATTGCATAACCGTTTTTATAAAACTAACCTCATGAAGAGAAAAAGCGGATCGTTTGTTGTTTTTACTTTTTTGTTTGTATTGATTTTATTCTGCATACCGTACAATAATGGATCCCCGGAAATACAAGGGCCGTTGCCTTTGAGCCGGGCGGGAGAGGCCCGGGCAAATGTTTTCGAAGCGGCCGCCCCGAAAGATACTCCCGCTGCAGACACTGCCGCCGAAATGGCAGGAATACAGATAACGGTGCAAAACGCATCGGCGGAACATCCCATACCGGGACCTGTTGCCGATACCGCGACAATAATATTCACGTTTGACGACGGGTATATTTCCGATTACGCGCTCGCTTACCCGATACTCAGGCAATACGGCATACGCGGAACGTCGTATATAATCCCCAAATACCAGGACAACGGCACCGCAAACGCCCTAACTTGGGATATGGTGAAGGAAATGAAACAGTATGGATGGGTCTTCGGCTGCCATACGTATGCGCATTCCGATCTTAAAAAAATGACAGCGGACGCGATAAAGACAAGCATGCGCAAAGTCAACGAATCGTTTATAGCCCAGGGGCTGGAGTCGCCGGCGATACACGCGTTTCCGTTCGGTTTCTACGATCAGGAAGCGATAGAAGCCATGAAACCTTTTCGCATTCAGATGCGCAAGGCGTTTTACGAATGTAAATTCGTTGACCCGAAAACCGCAGACCCGTATGAGGTAGACTGCTGCAGCGCCGACATGAGGTCGGAGAAGAGGCTGAAGGAGCACGAAGCTCTGGTGGATAAAGCCATAAAACAAAAAGCGATAATCGTATTCCGCTGCCACTGTTTGTATAAGGAATCAGTTGACGACATGGGCGATTGGCCTGTGCAGACTGATTCGCGGCTGTTTAAAAAACTTGTAAAATATTGCGTTGATAAAGGCTGTCGTTTCATGACGATGCTGGATCTGGCCAAAGCCTGCTCTGAAAACGGCAAGCCATAAACAGTAAACTTATCGCGTATGGATAGTAAAAATATTGTTAATGAAGACGTTACGACGGGATTGAAATACAGGATGATATCCCCATTAAAACTTCTCAGCCGGGAGGCGCGTCGTGAACGCGCGCTCTTTTCCATAGATACCAGACAAACACTGATACCGCAAAACCGATCATCCATCCGCCGATTATATCGCCCGCGTAGTGAACGCCGAGGTACAGCCGTGTAAAACCTATGGTAACCACCAAGGCTGCGCATAAAACGACTAGTGCGATTTTTTTCGGAATAGGCTTAATAAATTCCAATAAGAGCAGCGATAGCATCGTATACAGCGTCGCATTTGTCATGGCGTGGCCGCTCGGGAAACTGTAGCTTGATTCATTAACGAGCCGCAATACGTCGGGGCGCTCGCGCGAAAACGCAGCCTTGAGTACGAGATTGAGCAGGAACGACAGTATTACAGCGGCGGAAACGGGAAGGGCGATAGTCCGTCTTGATTTGGGGATAACGATGAGCAGCAGGCAAAATGCTGTTACGGCGCACGGGTCGCCCAGGTGCGTGAGCAGCTTCATGGCCTGCGTCATGGCGGGGGACATCTTCTCTGCGATTTCGGTATAAGCCCAGTTCTCGAAACCGAACGTAATGCCCGCCGCTATAAAGACGGAAAGCAGTATAAAAAGCATTACGGGTATCATGAGCAGCCAGACGTTTATATTCTTCATATAGATTATCTTTTGCATCCGGTGCTATAAAAAACCTGTGATTTTCGGGACAAAAATTATACCCCTGTATATAACGTATACAAAAGAAACCAATAGGTCAATTGGTTTTCCTTGACCCTCATAATCAATGGGTCTATAATTAACGTTTGTTGAATGTATACATTAACGCCAATACAAACAAAGCTGGTCAGTCGTACACAAATGAATTTTAGCTTCTTAAAACAAAACACACAGCAAAGACGCGAACTTATCATAAACGGTTCCATACCTAAAACAATACTTTTGCTTTCGCTGCCGACGCTGATGATGGGCGTCGTCCAGTCGGCAATACCAATGATCGACGCACTGTTCATAAACAATTTCGCCGGTACGATAGCCGCGAGCGCGGTTACATACTGCGTGCCTATTATAGGAGTTATAGTCGGGCTGGCTCAGGGTTTAAGCTCAGCCGGCATGGCGCTCATAGGCCAGGCGAACGGCAGAGGCAGCCTTGAAGAAGGGCGCAGGATATCGGCGCAGCTCGTCATATTCGCGTCGCTCTTAGGCGTTGTGCTCGCTCCCGCGCTTTACGCCGTAGCTTTTCCCATATCAAAGTTTGTGAGCCCCGAGATATCAGATTCTGTTTTCCTGTATCTCGCCCTCAATACGTTTGTTATACCGTTTTCGTTCCTCGAGTCTATATACAACGCGATAAAGAATTCGAACGGCAAACCGGAAGCTACGTTCGTACGTATGGTAATACTGCTGTTATTGAAGATCATATTCAACGAATTGTTTATAACTGTGCTGCATTGGGATATAGCTGGCGCCGCGATGGCGTCGCTTGCGGCGAATTTTATAATAACCGTGTGGATGTATTTCGAGCTCTTCGTAAAGAAGGGCAGCGACAGGCTGAAGCTCGCCGGTTTCCGGTTTGACTGGAAGGTAATAAGAGACATTGTGCGGATAGGGCTGCCCTCGATGGCTGCCAACGTTATGCTGTATTTAGGTTTCTTTCTTATCAACAACGAGGTAGAGGCATACGGCACCGCAGTCCTCAACGGCCAGGGCATAGCGAGCAGCATAACGAATATAGCGTTCAACGTGCCTTCATGTTTCGCAGCGGCTGTGACGACAATGGTGAGCATGAACGTCGGCGCGGGCAACCCGGCAAGGGCGCGGTCATCCTGCTGGACCGGCTGCGCTTTAAGCGCAATCTCGGCGGTGATACTGATAGCGCTCATCGTGCCGCTGTCGCCGGCTCTCACTGTGCTGTTTACACGAGAGCCCGGCGTGTTGTCTGTCGCAAATGAGTCGCTGCACATATACATCTATTCTGTTGTCGGTTTCGGGGTATGCATGGTGCAGCTCGGGGCATTCGTCGGCCTCGGCAGGACACGTATCACGCTCGTGGCAAGTATACTTCGCATATGGCTGCTCAGATACCTCTTCATACTCGCGACGGAGCAGTACTTAGGCTATTATTCAGTATTCTGGGGCAACCTGTTCTCGAACTATACAGCCGCCCTGATAACGACGATACTGATATTAAGGGTGAAATGGGTGTCGGTGATCAAAAACCGCGAAGAACAGATAGAGGCCGCGGAAGCGGAAGCCCTGAACTCTTGACACTTACTTAAATCACATGCAATAATAAATAAGCAAAATGTGGATTAGGCCTCGCTAAGCAGTAAAAGCACGCGGGGTTTTTCTATATTGACCGGTTTAGCTTTAAGTAGAGCAAAGGAGTTTTCGGATGGTTCCGTCAATACACCAGGCGTTTATAGATAACGCGATAGAAATATTTAAGAAGGATGACCGTATAATGGGCGCCGCAGCCGGGGGTTCATATATTACAGGCAGCATGGACGAGTTTTCGGATATCGATTTCGTTATTGCAGTGGACCCGGAATTTACGGAACAGGTATCAAAAGAAAGGCAGGAAATCGCGGGCAGGCTCGGCAATCTCCTTTCTTCTTTTACAGGCGAGCACGTGGGGGAGCCAAGGCTTCTTATATGCCTGTACGGGCTGCCGCTGCTGCATGTAGATTTAAAATTCGTATCATTGATGATATTTCCCATAGGGTCGAAGACCCGGTCATACTCTGGGAAAGAGATAATAAGATATCCCTGAAGTTTAAATCTGAGCAGCCGAAATTCCCGATACCAGATATGCAGTGGATAGAGGACAGGTTCTGGGTATGGATACATTACTGCGCATCTAAGATAGGCAGGAATGAGATTTTTGAGACGATCGAAGCCATATCGTTTCTGCGGCAGACCGTGACAGGCCCGATGGCGCTGATTAAAAGCGGCTGCCTTCCCCGCGGAGTGCGGAGGATAGAATCGGACGCTCCGCAGTACTTGCCGCGGCTTAAACATACGGTAGCCGGCCATGACGCGCTGAGCTGTGTAAAAGCGATAAAAAACATAATAAAGCTCTACAGGGAACTGCGCGATGGCCTGAGAGCAGATCAATCCAGGGCGGCAGTAAGGCGCGCGGAAGCGGAGAAATACGCCGCCGAATATCTGGACGGGATAGAGGGACAGGTGAAAAGCGGCACGTGAAGAAAATATAAATTGTACCAGGGGCGGCAGCCTCCGGTAGCGCTCAGCCCTTGACATTTGTTGTTACCTTATGCAATAATAACACAAAGTGAATGTGCATTAGAGCTAAGTCTCTTTCCGGGGAAACATTGAGCTGCACAGGGGCAAAGCCGCCAGAAGAACCGCGTTTTTAAGCCGGGACCCGCGGAGTCGCATATGACTTTGCCGGGTTTTTATTTTATAGGAGGAACAAAGAAAATGGGCCGCATGGAAGACGTCAAGCAGCATTTCGAGGAAGAAGCGCGCGAGTTTGACGGAATCATAATAAAGCTGATACCATATTATCCGCAGATGGTAGAGGCCTTAGTTGACGCGCTGCCATATGAGCGCGGCGGAGAAATAAGCGTGATCGACTTGGGCTGCGGCACAGGGACTATTGCGGGTGCGGTAAAAGACGCTTACCCGAAAGCCAGGCTTACCTGCCTCGACATAGCCGAGGGGATGCTTAAGATGGCGGAGACAAAACTCGGGAATGCGCCGGATACCGTTTTTATAAAAGCTGATTTTTCAAACTTCGAATTCCCCGAACAATACGACGCAGCGGTATCCTCGCTGGCGCTTCATCACCTCGAAACGGATGAAGATAAGTCAGGATTCTATAAGAAGATATACTCAGGGCTTAAAAAAGGCGGAGTCCTCGTAAATGCGGATACGGTCCTCGCTTCGACAACCCGGCTCCAACAGCGGTTTATGGAGAAGTGGATTGAGTTCATGTCGAATAACGTAGGCAGGGAAGAGGCGGAGGGCAAATGGGTACAGAAGTACTACCACGAAGACAGGCCCGCGCCGCTCATGAAGCATTTTGAAATGCTAAAAGCTGCGGGATTTTCATCGGTGGATGTAATCTGGAAGTATTATAATTACGCGGTATATATGGCGGTAAAATAGCGGCATTATCACAGAAGCAGCGGATGCGTTGATGCTATCACGCAGAGGTATGGGAAAAATACGATATTATGATAAATAAGGAAGGAAGACGGTATGAGCTCAATATTTAACGGTAACCCCCGTCTCGGGACGGTGAGGCTGATACTGCGGAAACTGAAATTTACCGACGCGGAGGATATATTCGCGTATTCGTCGGACCCGGAAGTGACGAAATACCTGTTGTGGGAAACCCACTCTTCCGTAGCGGACAGCGAGAACTTTCTGCGTTTTACTATGGGGCGTTACGACAACGGCGACGCGGGCGAGTGGGGCATAATACTCAAGGAAACGGGCAAGCTCATCGGGACCATAGGGTTCCCGTGGTTCGATTTAAGGAACCGGCGCGCGGAAGTAGGCTATGTGCTCTCGCGTGATTGCTGGGGCAGGGGATATATGCCCGAGGCGGCAGGGAGGATACTTCAGTTCGCATTCGAGGAAATGGGAATGAACCGCATAGAAAGCTGCCACTTCGCGCCCAATGAGAATTCGGGGAAAGTGATGGAGAAATGCGGCATGAAGTATGAGGGCACTGCGAGGCAAAGGGTGTTCGTTAAGGGCAGGTTCTGGGATGTAAAGCAGTACGCCATACTGAAAGAAGAGTGGGAGACTGCGCACCCGGTTGTAAACTATAAAAGCAGCAATGAGGAGGAGAACCAGGAATAATACTATAAGTAGCAGTAACGCTTAAAACCAACGGCCGGAAGGACAGACTGCAATGGAAAGATATATTAAGATATCGTCTTACTGGGGTACGGCAAAAAATGAATATATAGCTGCAGGCAGCGAAAGATTAGCCGTAATACTGCCGGGGCAGCGGTATACGAATATGGCGCCGTTTCTTTATTATCCGCTCAATATAGCACTCGAAGCGGGATACGACGCTCTGGCCGTCGAGTACGGATTTCAAAGAGGCGGCGGGGAGTTTGTTCCCGATAAAGATTCATTTGCTCATCTTATTAAAGAGACAAAAGAGGCAATTGATATATGCCTCAAAGAGAAGCGTTACAACGAGATACTGTTTATCGGAAAAAGTCTCGGAACGCTTGTACAAACGTATTTAAAGAATGAGTTTTCAGATTACCCGCAGCGGCATGTATTTCTGACTCCGCTGCCCGAATGCATAAGCGTTATAAAGCAAACGGAATGCATGGTCGCAGTCGGCACAAAGGATAAGGTTTTTAAGAATGAACATTTAACCGAAATATCAGAACTCAAAGGTATAAAGCTGATAACTATCGAGGGCGCAGACCACAGCATGGAAAAGGGCGGCTATAAAGAAGATCTAAGGATACTTACAGAAACATGCGGAAGTATTTATGCTTACATTAATAAGATATAGAACAATTTCAAGGAAGTTATAACTGGACATGGAAAACGGGTATAAGATAAACAGCGATAAATCAATGCTCGACATTGACTGCGTATGCAAACTATTATCGTCAAGCTACTGGGCCAAAGACAGGCCGCGCGAGGCGATACGGCGCTCGATAGAGAATTCGCTGTGCTTCGGCGTGTATAAGGAAGGAAAGCAGGTCGGGTTCGCGCGCGCCGTCACGGACCATGCCACTATTTACTGGCTTTGTGACGTTATAATAGACGAGGAGCACCGCGGGCGCGGCCTAGGAAAAGCCCTTGTTGAATACGTCGTGAATTCAGGCGAGCTTGCCGGGCTGCGGGGCATACTCGGCACTAAAGACGCGCACGGGCTCTATGAGCAGTACGGATTCGAAATGGTGCAGGGCGGGTTCATGGCAAGGCCAGTCAAGCAATAGAATTACCATATGCCGGGTATCAGCTTCTTCGTTTTTGACTGGTAGTCTTTATACTCGGCTCCGATCACGTTTACCATCTCTTCTTCTTCGACGCTTATCCTGTAGACGAGAGCGGCGGCGGGCAGAACGGCGCAAAGCGCAAGCGAAAGCCAGTTTTGAGACACGAGGCCGTAGCCGATGCAAAACAGTATTATTCCGCTGTAGGACGGATGCCGGATAAACCTGTAAGGCCCTTTCTGAACGACTTTCTGCCCTTCCTCGATCTCGACCGTCGTTCTGAAATACCTGCCGAGGAGGCTAATCGCCCAGTGCCTCAGGCCGAATCCGAGGCATATAATCAGAGTTCCAGCCAGCGTGATAAGCAATATCTCGTTGCTGCTGAACCGCAACGACGGCAGCAGGAGCGCGGGCCATACCGAAGACAGGGCCAGTGCGAGCGAGACGGAGTTAAATAGCCTCGTCACACGATCAGCCTTTGTCGTCCCCTTTGCCTGAGCTTTTTCAAGGAGCATCAGGCGCCCTTCAACCGTGAGCCATATCACAGCTGCAATGATCAGTATAATGATATTTACAGGCATTATATAACTCCTTAAGGGCTCTGGTTTTTCTGAAAAAGAAAGGTCTGCCCGTTTTTATGGGTCATCTGTTCTTCTGCCAGTCCCGGTACAGGCTTTCTATTGACCTGTCGTATGTCTTTTCGCCCTGCTTCGAGAAGAAGCAGCCGGGCACTTCGCCCGCCCTGCGGTGGTAGGCCACGCATTCGCAGCATTTCTTATGCCTCGGGCATGGATATGTGCATGCGCACTCGTTCGTGTTATCGCAAGCCATGGAAAGCCTCCCTGGATTTTATTGAAAATTTTTTCTTTATTCCTGTAAGCTCTTGTGTCAATAGAGTACGTTGAGCAAAATATCAATGCTGTTTATTCTTGTATCATTATGCGGGCTGAAAGAATAGCATCGAAATAAGTATCGCGTACGTAATGCTGGAAAGGGTGCCGATAAGGTAATATTCCGCGAACTTCGGCTCGGTTTTCAGGCGGTTATACCGCGCTATTGATTTTGCGGTCAGCACTATAGCGATAGAGGCGTATTCGCCGAGAAAGAACATCACGCAGACAATTATCCTTTCAAGCGTGCCTATGACAGCCCCCGCGTTCTTTAGCCCAGAGGCGGCGTCGGCGAGCCTGTCTTCAGCTTTGGCTGCTTTCAGGAGTTTTTTAAACGCTATATTCGCCGGCCTTCCCGCGAGGGCCAGCACTATAAGCAGCTTTACAGTCGTCAGGTAAGATATATTAAGGCCGGCAAATAAGCCGGATATCCCGTCAGCGGGAATAAGCTGCTGCAGCGCATAAGAGCCCGCGATTATCACCGCGATATGCAGCGCCTGATCTGCAATAAATACCGCAAATGAATCGGGATTTTTACGCGCAGCCGCGTGCTTGATAAGGTCGATGACGAAATGCGCCAGCCCTGCCGCGGCAAACGCGATAGCCCCTGCCGCAGGGCAGGCGAGGAAAAGCGGGATGGAAATAATCAGCATCGCGATCCAGTAGAGGAGGCAGTGGCCGAAGGCCGCCTTGATATCCTCCTGCTTCCGCTCGGCTATGGCCTGCGTCTGAAAATAGAAATCCCCGATAACATGCCCTAAAAGGTATAAATAAAATACTTCCGGCATAAGACCTCTTTTAAAAATTATTTTTTATAAAGTAATCTCTTAATTGTTCGAGCGCAAACAGATATTTATAAAGCCCCGCGCGCTCGAACGCCTTGTTGACGCTCGGCTGCTTTACGTTAAAATGCTTTGCGATAGCGTATTGGCTCTCTATATTGTCAAGGAAAAGATCGATATATCTTCTCTGCTTGTCCGTCCAGCTTTTCTCCAGCTGCCTGTATAGTACGGCAACAGCATTGATAAGCCCGTCGTCGCAGTTTTTCGACTCGAAGAGTATCTCGGGGTGGTAAGAAAGCAAGCTGTTCTCTTTCGATTTGATACTGTTTATCATGTCCCGCGCCCTGTAATACGCGGGGCCGTCGGCTCCTATGGAAACATTACGGTCGACGCCGGTAAACAACTCGTCATAGCCGATGCCGAAACGAAATCTTACGGGGTGCATTTTGCGCTGTATGTATTCCGCGATATCAAACGCATGGACCGCATTGGATAAAAGCCCCTGGAACTCGTCGCCCAGCGTAATAGTGAACGATGAGGCTATATATTCCTTGTATCTGCCGTTGATTGCTGCGAGTACGCTTTTTAACCTGTCCTGAGCGGCGCTCCGGTCAGGCAGATTTCTGGAATCGACGATATCGCCGATCACCGCACAGTATAGCATGATCAATACCTCATACACATTATATGGAAATCATACTGATAATACAAGATGCTTTTCAGGTTCCGCTTTATAAGCGTTTTTATTGAGCCTGATGATAGACGATATTGTTTATTATACAGAGGAATAGACGATTGTGTCTATCTTGTATGTATTCTAACACACGAACGGTATTGATGCAATATGACGCTCTACGGGGAAAAGATTAAATAACTATATATTATTAATAACAAAACTTTTACGCCTGTGAATAAAATGTGTTATAATAAATAAGTTTAATTATTCCTTTTTGGTGGAAAAGGCAAGCATTGATCACAGTTTGTTTTTTGGGTGAGAAAAGAGGTTGGTAAATGAATATTGTTGTTTTGGCAGGGGGCCTTTCCAGCGAGAGGGACGTTTCGCTTACGTCCGGAACGCTTATTTGCAACGCGCTCAGGCGCGCGGGGCATAAAGCCATATTGGTCGACTTATTTTTTGGGGCGGAAGAGGTCCCCGGGGATATTCTTGAAACGTTTAACGTATCGGGGCAGATGGAGCCATATAAAGTACCCTTGCTGGCGCCCGATATAGATAAGATAAAGGCGATGCGCCCCGACAGCGGCTACGGCGATATAGGCAAAAACGTACTGCCTCTATGCAAGGCGGCGGACATTGTTTTTATGGGGCTGCACGGGGATATAGGCGAGAACGGGAAGCTTCAGGCCATATTCGACGTAATGGGCATAAAATACACCGGCTCAGGGTATTTGGGCAGCGCGCTTGCGATGAACAAGAACGTCACAAAACAATTATTCGACCACGTCGGGATATGCAATCCGAAAGGCAGATTATATACGAAAGCCGATATGGAAGACATAGCGAAATTCCCGCTGCCGTGCATAGTAAAGCCGAACGCGGGGGGCTCGAGCATAGGCATAACCAGGGCCGCGACGCTGGCCGAGCTTAAATCTGCGGCACAAGAGGCGCTGCGCTATGAAGGTGAGGTGCTCGTCGAGCAGTTCATTGAGGGAAGGGAATTCACGTGCGGCATACTCGGCGAAAGGGCTTTGCCGCTCGTAGAGATAATACCGAACGAAGGGTTTTATGACTACGAACATAAATATCAGGCCGGCATAACGAAAGAGGTCTGCCCGGCTGAGCTCGATGAAGAGAACACAAAGAAGATCCAGGAGATCGCGCTGAAAGTGCATAAGACACTCGGCCTCTGTGTGTATTCGCGCGTCGATTTTATACTGGGGAAAGACGGCGGCATATACTGCCTCGAGGCGAATACGCTGCCCGGCATGACGCCGACGAGCCTTATACCGCAGGAAGCGAAGGCCGTGGGGATATCGTATGAGCAGCTGTGCGAAGAGATAATAAAGCTATCGCTGGAAATAAGAAAGTAACCGGGTAACAAACGAAGCATGATGTAAACAGAGGGCGGCTAATAGCCGCCCCAATAATAATAGAATCGATTTAGGGGAAATAACATGGTTCCATTTACGCTGAGGCAGGCGCTTAGCGCCTGTAAAGGTGCATTCGCGGGAGACGAAAAACTGCTCGGGCAGAGAATAACGGGCGTTACGATAGACAGCCGCGCCGTTCAGCCCGGCTTCATGTTCGTACCCATCAAAGGAGAAAATCACGACGGGCACGATTTTATCGATAAGGCGAGGGAACTTGGAGCGCTGTGCTGCCTTACGGAAAAGCCGCTGGAAGAGGAGCCGTATATACTTGTAAACTCAACGCTCCGTAAGTTTCAGGACATAGCGGAGTTTTACCGCTCGCTGTTCGGCATACCCGTTGTAGGAATTACGGGCAGCGTCGGCAAGACTACTACGAAAGAACTTATAGCCGGCGTGCTCGAGCAGAAATACAGCGTGCTGAAAAACGAAGGTAACCTCAACAACCAGACGGGCGTGCCCATAACGTTAATGAAACTGGATCACAGCCACGAGGCGGCGGTCATAGAGATGGGTATGAACCATTTCGGAGAGATAGCGAATCTTGCGAGGATAGCGCGCCCGAAAGTTTGCGTTTTGACCAACATAGGGGAGGCGCACCTCGAGTTTTTAGGCTCGAAGGAAGGCATATTGAAAGCGAAATCCGAGATGCTTGAATTTATGGAGCCGGATGGCCATGTGGTGATAAACGGGGACGACCCGCTGCTCGCTACGCTCGTTGCGCGCTTCCCGGACGCAGTAACGTACGGATTCGGCGAAGGCAACAGAGTAAGGGCTAAAGACGTCGTTGACATGGGGCTCGACGGGGTTAGCTTCACTGCCTGCCATGAAGGCAAAGAGACTAAGCTGCATGTTCCTTCTCCCGGGGCGCATATGGTGATGAACGCCCTCGCGGCTCTCGCTGTCGGTGAAATACTCGGCGTCGGCGAAGAACATATACAACGCGGTATAAGCGGTTTTGAGCCATCATCGGGCCGCATGCATATTATCGAGGCCGGGAAAATAACGATAATCAGCGACGCGTATAACGCCAACCCTACATCTATGGCTGCTTCTATCAGCATAGCGGCGAAAGCTAAAGGCAGAAAAGTCTGCATACTGGGGGACATGTTCGAACTCGGCGAAAACGAGGCTGAATATCACAAGTGCGTAGGATGTCACGCGGCGAAAGAGGGGATAGACGTAATCATCGGCGTAGGGAAGCTTTCGAAGAATATATATGAGGCCGCACAAGAGCAGGGCGCGAACGCGCTGCACTTTGAGAACAGGGAGGCGCTTATAGAGGCGCTGCCAAAGCTGATACAGAAAGGCGATACAGTGCTCGTCAAGGCATCGCACGGCATGCACCTCGAGACAGTGGCAGAATGGCTCAAGGAGAACAAGTAACGGAATGTGTCTGACGTAACAGTGAGGATAGAAAATGAAGAGATACTTTTTGATATTGATAATAAGCGCATTATTGATTGCTGCTTTAGCAGGCTGCCAGGAACAGGTTTTTGACGGCAGCAAAACAGGAAACGATAAACAGTTTATATTGGATTACTCAGTACTGAATAGAACAATGACGCACGAGATGGAACTTAAGCAGGGAATGGTTATTGACGTCAACATCGAGAACAGATCCGGACGTGTCGATATTCTCATAACAGATGCAAATGGCGAAAGTATATACAGGGGAGATAACGCTTCCTCGTGCAGTTTTTCAATCGAGGCACAGGAGGCCGGTACATATCATTTCACTGTTACGGGGAGTAACGCAAAAGGCGGCATCCGCTTCGTAGTGAAAGAATAACAACTCTGAGCAAGAAAAGATTTGGCGATTCCGCTACTGTTAAAACATACATATGTAGCGTATAATTTGAGTATATAATATCATTTGATTCTGAGGGGTATATTTATGGAGACGCATACTATCAACGCGCAGAAACGCATAGCACTGGTCGCTCACGACAACCGTAAAGAGGCGCTCGCGGAATGGGCGGTAAAGAATAAGAAAGTACTCAGCGGGCATTTTCTTTGCGGCACAGGCACTACGGCAAAGTTTATAACTGAGCGTACGGGGCTGCCGGTAAAGGCGTATCGCAGCGGCCCGCTCGGAGGCGACCAGAAGATAGGCTCCCTTATAGCGGAGCTGGGGATAGACGTGCTTATATTCTTCTGGGACCCGCTCACGTCGCAGCCGCACGACCCTGACGTAAAAGCGCTGCTGCGCATCGCCGTGCTCTACAACATACCCGTGGCTATGAACCGGGCGTCGGCGGACTTCATTATGTCTTCGAAGCTGATGGAGAAGGACTATGAGAGAGTGATACTGGATTTTAAGATATAAGAGACTTAAGAAGCCCAACCGGGCTTTTTTGTATTGCAGATGCTTTGTGAGCATAGACAGATCCCAGATCGCCTGCCAACTCTATGATACGGGCAATAATATACAATCCTGTTGCAATATTTCCATTTTCCGAATAATATATACATATATTTATAACCCTTTATCTGGTATCATTCAAAATTTGAGATGCGCTTTAAGGCTTAGCCTTTGCGCGCGTTGGGAAAGGAAATGTTCATGATCAAAAAGATATTATCAGTTCTGGCATTTGTGCTTATACTGTGCGGCTGTTCAGCCGCTCCTCAGCAGCCAATGCTTCCTCAAAGCCCCGTCACATCCGGGGGGTTCTCGATGCAGGGGGAGTATTTCTCCTACGGGGCGTCCGGTTGGCCGGATTATATACCGGACGACATACCGCCGATACCCGCGGATATAACGGACGTAATGGCGGACCAAAACACCATACGCATATTCTTCAACAACATGCCCGAAGACGAGTTCGAAAATTACCTTGCGCTGCTGTATCAAAAAGGATTTTCGCTTGAGTTCGTGGTCTATGAGCAGCCCGGAACGCCGCAGGAGGATATCGAACGGTATATCCGCGAGGGCAAATATGACGCGGTAAGGATAACGAAGGGCAGCTACAAGATGTTTATAGAATACGGCGCGGATATGGGCACTTACGATATAGACCCCAAAGGCTTTCCCGAAGGTACTGAGATCAAAAACAAAGTTGAGTGGCCCGCGCAGCTCAGCGGCATATTAAGCCAGCCGGCAAACAGTAAAGTAACAAGCGTTATGACGATAGGTGAAAGGCTGGAAATAAGCTGCGAATCGGAAAACGCGGATCTGTTTGCAGATTACTGCGCGCAGCTGAAAACGGAAGGATTCACGGAAGGAAGGACAATGACCGACCAGAACTATAATATAATCAGCACCAACTTTACGAAGGGGGATCTGCTCGTAATGCTGTTGAACTTAGGGCCGGGCACGGTCGGAATACAGTACAAGCCTGGGGAAAATACCGGCGCGCCTGAAATACCCGGCATCCCGACGCCTCCGGCAATGCCCGATCAGGGATGGCCGGAAAACCTGCCCGACAGCTTGCCCGAGTTTACAGGCGGGAAGGTAAATACGTCAATGAGCCTCGGTGAGGATACGGTGGAGATCGTGATCGAATGTACCGCTGCCGCTTTGGATGATTACCGGCAGCTCCTTTTGAGCAGCGGCTTTACCGCGCAGGGCGGCGACGTATATTCGGGCAGCGCCTGTACAGTGGAGATAGAGACATACGGCTCAGGGCCCATTATGCTTAAGGTGACGATGAAGGGCTGAAGTCATAATGCCCGGAATATATTACGTTGCCCATAAGTATAACAACCTGTTTTCAGACAGCAAGATAACGATCCGCTGCCGAAGATGGCTGAAACGAATATTATTGGACTTACTGATATTAATTATTCTGGGTGTTTCGGTTATCTTATGGGCTTTCGCTATAGAGCCGTCGCTGCTCACGGTTGCGAGAATTGAAATTGCAGACGAGAGGCTCCCCGAAGGGCTTGACGGTCTGCGCGCCGTTTTCTTCGCGGACCTGCACGCAGGTTCCTGTTTCTCCGCGGAGGACGCGGAGCGCGTCGCTGCTAATATAGAAGCTCTGAATCCGGACATACTGCTGTTCGGAGGCGACCTGACGCAGTACGAGCCGCCGGAAACCAGCCCGGATACAGCCCGCGTCGCCGCGGCCTTCGCGAAAATAAAGCCGCGGTTCGGCAAATACGCAGTATACGGCAACCACGACCTTGAGGCTAAGGGTACGGCTTTTGAGATACTGACAAAGGGCGGTTTCATTGTTCTGGAGAACCGCTTCGTATAGGCAGCGGAGGGTTTCTGCATAGCCGGTAATAAACCCTGGCCGGAGCATCTCGCGATAAATGAGGGGAACGCAGGTTCAGGCGGGGCAGCATGGCCTGCGCAAAAAGGGTGTTTTACAATACTGCTGGCGCACGAGCCCGCGCAGGCAGACGATTGCTCGAGGTTTCCGTTCGCGCTGCAGCTTTCCGGGCACACGCACTACGGGCAGGTAGCGCTGCCGCTCCTCGGCCCGCTTGCCCGTACATATGCTGTAAATAGCTACGCTGCCGGGTTTTTCAGTGTGAACGGTATGCCCATGTATGTGACAAGGGGCGTAGGGGTCATCGATTTGCACGTGCGATTCTTTGCGCCGCCGGAGATAGTAGTGATAACGCTTAGAAAAGCTGATAAGGGCTGATCGTTTTATTATAGGAGGGGTCATGGAAGAGATAAAGAATGAAAAACCGAGGCGTATAAGCCGCGTCATCATCGCGGCAGCGGGATTATCGGTGTTGCTGGCAACAGTGGTATTGATTATGGTGTTTGCCCCGGTTTTTGTTCCGGCGCCTGCCATAAGCAGCGATGCAGAGACAAGCGCCCCGGAACGGGAGATTACAGCAGGCAGCAGCAGTGCAGAAACAAGCGCCGCTGACACGGCGCCTGCCGCAGGCAGCGGGCTGGCCGGGATAAGCGCCATAGAACCTCTGCTTTATACTAAGGGCGGATCGGCTTATATGGCGGGCGGCGGCCGCACGGTTCTGCTTGAAGGCGCGAAGATCATAAAAGACGGATATGGCCGCGACGTCATTAACGGAGAGTTCTGTGCGGATAAAGGATGGCTGTTCTATACGGCGGATCATAATAAAGCAACGGGCGAAGGCGACCTTATGCGCGTTGCCGCCGGCGGGCTTGTCAAGCCGGAACCGGTTGCGCAGGGAGTGTGCGACGCGAAGGTTTCAGGCGACGGGCAGCGCGTGATATACGCGGGCGGCGCATCGGCGGGCAGCCTGTACGCGCTCGATATGTCATGGAAAGAACCAAAGTTTATAGCGCAGGGCGTTTCATGGTATGCGCTTTCCGCTAACGGCAACCGCGTGCTTTACGTCTGCGGGGATCAGGATACGGGAGATCTGTACTCGTGGGAATTTACAGGCGAGCCGGAATTCATTTCAGGCGGCGTGTGCTCAGAATACTGCAACGGCGCGAGCCTTGGGCATTCGTTCGACTATAACATCGGATTTTCGCCTAATGCGGCTAATATATATTATGTAGCCAAAACGACGAGAAACATAAGCGCGCTGAGCGTTTATACGCTGTACGTGAAGATCGGCGGGCGGGGGCCGAAAAAAGTGGAAGCGCGCATGGAAAACTCACTTTTGAGCGGCGCCATGTTCGGTAACGGGCATATCAGCGACAACGGGCAAATGCTTTATTTCGGCGGAGGTTTAGTGCCACTTCCGCCTTTGTATGTATTTTACCCCGGCGGAAGTATCGAACGTTTTTCAGGTGATTGCATTGTGTTGGCAGTTTTCGGAGACAGCAGTTTTTTAGTCGAGTCAAACGGCAGCCTTTACTACAAAGCGCCGGGGCAGAAGGAGCAGATGCTGTCAAAGTACGCTCGTTTCATTCCGTTCTTTGGAAATCTATATACTGAGCTGCCGCCCAACGCCGAAAAGCGGTTTTTAATGTGGGAATCCAGCACTGGTTTATACCAAGGGGCGCCTGAAGAGATCACACTGTTCGAGCAGCAGCCAGGAAAAGAAAAAACCAAGCTTTACGAATCGGAAACGGATACAGCTCATTTGGCGTTCGACCCGGGGCTGACGATAGTGGCGTGTGAATCGGATGGAGTACTATATTTTATGCAGAAACAAAACGGACAGTGGAGTGAGCCCGTAAAGGTAAACGATACGGGGTTTGCTGAGATACATATATACAAAAACACGTTCGATACATCTGTAAAGTACATGTATTACCAGCAGCGCGAGAGCGAAGACGCGAAAAGCGGAAGCCTTTACAGGTTTACGATCGATAGCCGCGAGAGCGAACTGCTGATGCAGGATGTTCGGGAGTTTTATCTCGTAGAAGATATACCGTACGCGATCACGGCGGATAATGTACTTTTCCGGGTGGATACGCAGGAACAGCTGGCGCAGGGCGTACAAAACATAGCTCCGGCACAGGGCGGCATCCATATATTCCGAAAACCAGGGATACTTTATTACGGCAGGGATACGGACGAACCAATAACGCTGTGCGAAGACGAGGGCGCCATAAGCGCGGGCGGCATAACATATCTGCCGCCGCTGACGGGCGAAGTCGCCTTGGCGCTCGAAGCGCTGTGCGCCGACGCGCAGCGCTGCATCGACGCGCTTAAAGCGGGCGGCACGGAATCGTTCTGGGAATATGAGGCGAAGGCCGACACGCTGAATGAGCGCAGGGATGTATCGGCTGAGCTGGACGGCATACTGAATAAATTTTCGTCGGCGTTTGGCAATGCGGGGTTGTTTGCCGCTTCCGGGCAATTAAGCCCGGGATATAAAGTGCTTGGGGACGATACGAGCATAAAAGACCTTGAGGAAGCGATAAAGGCCTGCCGGGAATATATTGGATGAACCGGTTTACCGCCCGGAGAGCTAGCGGTAAAGCTCGCCTTGTTCTTTTTCATGACGAGGCCTATTTATAAAGGCTGTGATACTATATTGTCCTTGTTTTGCAAAGCTTTATGAATAACAAACCAAACCAAATGTTCTGCGTAAAAAAGTGATATAATGAAATGAAATATTAAATTATACATTTAAGGACATAATATGGGGTTAATGCCAAAGGATATAAAAGACAAGGCGCTAAGGCATATATTTGACAGAAAAGTGTTTCTCCGGAATTTGGGTTATATGCTGATAATGCCGGTTTTCATGCTGCTGTGTCTAATATTTTTAATATTATCAGGCAGAAAACTGGATATTGTGGATATTCTAGTATTTGTGTTTGGGGGTCTGTTCCTTGCAGGTCCGTATTTAGTAAGGTTTTATACAGATAAGGGCAGCGACGTATTTACTGTACCGGGCTGCGTGCTGTACCGAGAAAGGAAGCTCTTCTCTTCGCTGTTCGGTAGCGTTCATTATGTAATATATTGCATAACAAGTGTAAAAAGAATGATACCTCATGAGAGAGGTTTTGCACTTATATGGGGGGATATAAAGGCCGCATATGTGCTAAAGGACGGTAAGACGATACACAGCTATAAAAAATGCAGAAGGATTGAAATACCTAATTGTTTTACGGATATGGACGTCATCTGGAAGACACTTGAAGAAATAAAGAAGAATCCAAAGAGTTAAAACGGGGAGTATATAACATTTTTATTGGACTAGCCATATTTTCAGCATAAAGAAATAGAAGCATCGCTGCTTCTATTATTTTATCGGGAATTATCTTTATTACAGTACTTTCGCAAGGAAGCTTTTGAGCCGCTCGCTTTTCGGGTTCTCGAACAACCCGGCGGGGGTATTCTCTTCCACTATCCTTCCTTCATCCATGAATATGACGCGCTTGCCCACCTCGCGGGCGAAGCCCATCTCGTGCGTTACGACGACCATGGTCATTCCTCCCTGCGCGAGCGACTTCATGACGTCGAGCACTTCGCCGACCATCTCGGGATCGAGTGCGCTGGTGGGCTCGTCGAACAGCATTACGTCCGGGTTCATGGCTAGCGCGCGTACTATCGCTATCCTCTGTTTCTGCCCGCCCGAGAGCTGCGAGGGGTAAGCGTCCGCCCGGTCGGCGAGGCCTACGCGGCGAAGCAGCGCCATGGCGTCTTCGTTAGCTTTTTCCTCGGGGACTTTGAGCAGTTTTATCGGCGCTATAGTCATGTTGCGGAGCACCTTCATATGCGGGAAAAGATTGAACTGCTGGAATACCATGCCCATCTTGCGGCGATGCAGGTTGATATCCACTTTCGGGTCGGTTATATCGACGCCTTCGAAATATATCTTTCCGCCTGTAGGCATCTCAAGCAGGTTGAGGCACCGGAGGAACGTGGATTTACCCGAACCCGACGGGCCTATGACGACGGTGACGTCGCCTTTGCGTATCTCGCAGTCTATACCGTCAAGGGCTTTGATAGAACCGAAATATTTTTCGAGGCCTTCTGTTTTTATCAATATGTCCATTGAGTCAGCGTCCATTGCGGTTCAGCCTCCTTTCAAGGCGGCGGACTCCCGCCGAAAGCGGAATAACGACCGCGAGGTATATCAGTGCGAGCGCTATAAATGGCAAATAAGGGTCGAATGTAACGCCGCGGATTATCATCGCGCCCCTTGTTACATCCTGCAAAGCAATATAACCTACCAAAGAGGTTTCCTTTAGCAGTGTAATGGCCTCATTAAGCAGCGCGGGTATAACGTTTCTTACCGCCTGCGGCATTATTATGGTCCACATAGTTTGGTTATAGCTGAATCCAAGGCTTCTGCCCGCCTCAAATTGCCCGTTATCTATAGATATTATGCCGCTGCGGAATATCTCCGCTACGTATGCTCCCGAGTTTATGCCGAAAGCTATTATCGCAACTATTACAGGGCTGATATTGACGGTGGCGAAAACTATAAAGTAAATAATTATAAGCTGCACGAGAACGGGCGTGCCGCGTATCACGGTCAGATAAAACTGACAAATTGCATTTGCAATTTTATGTCTGCCTGTTTTCTCATATGTTGAGCGCACTATAGCAACGATGAACCCCAGCGCGATTCCGATCACGACAGCGGCCAGTGTAATCTCGATAGTTACTATGAAACCATTAAGCAGATAACGCCATCTGTCGTCTTTAATAAAGTCGTTTGTAAATCTTGCGACAAGATCCTGCCACCACCCAGACATGATAACCCTCCTTTCAAATTGAAAAGAGCCGCCGTGCGGCAGCTCTTAAGTACTTAACCCGGTCTTTTTATTAACACCGCTCTGACTCATTAAAAGTATCAGCGTATGTGGCTTTTGTCAACGATTTAGTTTGCTTTTATATATTTATCTACGATCGATTTAAGCGTGCCGTCATTTTGCAGCGCGGCTAAAGCGTCATTGATCTTACCCAGAAGTTCCGTGTTTTCTTTTGCAACTTCGATAGCGTAGTTTTCCGTTATATATTCGGTCTCAAGTATCTTAAGGCCCGGATTCTGCTGAACGTATACTTTAGCGGGTTCGTTATCGATTACGACCGCATCTATCTTACCCTGAGTAAGAGCTAAAACTGCTTCGGCGCCGTTGTTGAAGCGCCTCATGGAGTCTTCACCGTAGTCGTCTGAGCAGTAGATATCGCCTGTGGTGCTGAGCTGAACGCCTATAAGCTTTCCCTTAAGATCATCTGGGCCGGCTATGGTTGAGTCTTCCTTGACAATAATAACCTGCTTGCCAGTAGCATATGAGGTCGAGAAGTTTACGGTAAGCTTCCTGTCTTCCGACGCCGTTATGCCTGCGACTCCGATGTCGGCTTTCCCGCTAGCAACAGAGGAGATTATAGAATCGAACTCCATATCCTGTATCTCAAGAGTCATACCGAGCTTATCCGCAATTGCCTGGGCTATCTCAGCGTCGATCCCTACGATTTTATCTCCGTCATAATATTCATACGGCGGGAACTGAGCGTTTGTAGCCATTATCAATTTTGGCTTATCTGTTGTAGCTGCCGGCTGCCCGCAGGCGGCAAACGAGAATACAAGGCCGAGTATAAGGGCGGCCGCGATTATCATATGCAATACATTTGTCTTTTTCATTTTATATCTCTCCTTAATTAATATAATCATTATTATAGAGCGATTATAATACAAATCGTATAATTATGCAACATAAATATCAAAATAACTATTATACATGCATATAGTTACATAAAAATGGTTATTTATACAGTGATATAACGATTCTACCGCCCGTAAGACCGCAGTGCCCTTTGCGGTAAAGCAGGCCTTGTTCTTTTCTAAGATACGTATCCGGCCGGCCGATAAGATATTATTACATGTTATTCTATCCATATTATAAGGCTTCCGTCAGGCGTTAACAACCCTGATGATATATTTCTTATAAATAATGATATGAAGTATAAATGTTATGCTCACGGAGCGCGGCATGAATATCATGCCGGAAGATATAAGTACAAAAAAACAGCCCCGAAGGGCTGTTTGAAGATTTGAGGCTAGTATTGAATATTTAGCGTAAATGTGAGCGCTGAGGTGTTCCCCGCTTCATCAGTCACTAATATTACATACGAGCCGTTTGCAGTAAGCTCAAGGATGGGCGTATCCATATCCCACAGCAGCGACTCGTCGAATCCCGGCATAAGAGGATTCATCTTATACGGGTCGTCATTCCTCAAAATTATTACAGAGTAAAAGTTGAGATCATTAACCGAAACGCCAACACGTGAAGTCACTGTGGAACCTTCACCGACTACAGCAGAAGAGGGTATCTCGAGGGCAAGTATAGTAGGAACCGTCGTATCGATAGTGAACGTGAACGGTGTACTGCTGCTGCCCGCGCCGTCTCTGGCCGTTACCACATAATCCCCGTCCCCGGTGAAAAGGCCTCCTGAGGGGAATGGATAACTGGCGCCGTTTCTTGTCGCTGTGAACGTGATATTTGCCAGCGGGCATACCGGGTCTTCAGCGGATATTGTAACATACCTGTTCGTTATTCCGCCGGGGAAGGAACCGTCCGTGGTGGCTCTTATTTCCGGGGGAGTCCTGTCTATATAGAATACAATCGTTGCGCTGTTGCCCGCGTTGTCAAAGGCTTCGATATCATAATGGCCTTGCTCGGTAAACACTCCGCCCTCGGGGAAGCCGTATCCGGCCTCGCCGTCTTTGTCAACGTTAACTTCGTCTGCGCCCGTTACCGTAACAGTAACATTCCCGGTAGTAAAACCACCGGAAGCGAGGGTCGTGCTGCCGACTTTTGCCGTTATTCTAGGCGCCGTCTTATCGATAGTAAACGTAAAATACTGCTTATTGCCCGCCGCGTCCGCAGCCGTTACCTTATACACTCCCGCTGCCTTAAATACGCCGCTCGAGGGGTATGTGATAGCAGCATTATTTTTTGTCACGCTCTTCTTCACCGCACCGGTAATGGTCACCGTAACGTCTGAATTCGAATAGCCTGCTTCAGATACGCTGCCCGATGCGTTTGCTGCGGTTATGACCGGCTTTGTCTTATCTATGGTGAACGTGAACGTACTCGTATACCCAAGGGCATCTACAGAACTTATTCTATAGATCCCTTCTTCTGTTACGATATTGTCTGCCGGCCACGTCATCGCAACATCGTCTTTTGTCAGCGTGTTTATTATGCTTAGGCGGTCGGTTACTGTTATCACAGCGCTGTCGTTGGTAATGCCGTTGTTTGCTATGCTCTTCTGGGCCGTTACAGTCTTGCAGGTTATAACAGGCTTCGAGCGGTCAATGGTAAACGTGAGCGGCTCGGCGGCGTTGCCCGCCTTATCGAGAGCGGTTATTACGTAGACGCCTTCAGACGTAAACCTGCTGTAAGAAGGCCATCTTATCTTCTTGCCGTTCTTCGTCGCGGTCTTGGAGGCAAGATATTTTTCATTTATTGAAACCGTTATTCTCGACTCTTTTGTATAGCCTTCATCAAGGATCTCCGCGCCCGAATAAGCCCTGGCGGAGATCAGCGGAGACGTAAGGTCGATAGTGAACCTAAACACAGACGTATATCCGAAGGTATCCCTGACCGTTGCCGTGTAGACTCCCGCGCCGCTTACGGTTATCGCTTTGGGATCATCCGGCCAGGGGATCGTGACTCCGTCCTTCGTCAGCGTCTTCGAAGCATAGAACGGCTCGTAAAAGTCGATGGTTACCCCATCTTCGTCGTTTGCGTAACCGTTATTTGCCACCGGGTCGAGGGAAGTGAACTCGGTCACCGTGAATCTCGCGGGTTTATAGATCGTGAACGTATATGGCGCCGAGACGGTATTGCCCGCTAAATCGGTAGCAGTGATGGAGTAAAGGCCTTCCTGTGTGAACTTGTTCTTCAACGGCCAGTCGATAGGTACGCCTTCCAGCATTGCCGTCTTTACGTTGGGGTTCCGGTCGATGATATTGACATATACGTCGTATTTGGTCGTGCGCCCGCTGTACACGGTAGAGCCCGAAGTGGTCTTTACCGATATGACGGGATTTACCTTGTCGATAACGAACGCGAACGTGCTTACGTTGCCGGCTTTATCTTTAGCGGTCACAACATAGCTGCCCGAAGCGGTGAATGTATCCAACGAAGGCCACCTCATGCTGCGGCCATTCTTTTTAACGTATTTACCGTATAGGTTCGTATCGGAGACCGTTACTTCAACGTTGGCGTTCAGGCAATCTTTGTCCAGGACCGGAATCGGAACAGTATCAGTAGTTTTAGCCGTTATTGTCGGCAGCGTCTTATCGATGGTGAATGTGAACGAAAACGTATTGCCGGCGATGTCATCGGCTGTAACAACATACTTTCCGTCCTCGGTGAATATGTTGTTCTCCGGCCATATGTATGCAACGTCGTCCCTTGTAACGGTTTTGGTATTGAGATAAGTGTCTTTTACCGTTACGGTGACGTCATATTTCGTGTACCTGTTAGTATAAAGCGTATACCTGCCCGCGTACTTTGCCGTTATTGAAGGTTTCGTCTTGTCGATGGTGAACGAGAACGTATCGGTATTATTAAAGCTGTCAGCGGCCGTGACGATATATGTGCCCGAGTAAGTAAATTTGCCGCCCGAAGGCCACGAGATACGCACGCCGTTTTTCGTTACGGATTTGCTCCTGAGGCGGGGGTCGGTCACCGATACGACAACGGCGACGTTGGCGTGGCCGCCTTCCTCGAGCGTTCTGGTGCCGCAGACAGCCGTGATAACGGGTGCCGATAAGTCGATGGTGAACGCGTAAGACGAACTGTTGCCCGCGTCGTCGGTTGCGGTGATATAGTATATTCCGGATTCGGTGAAATCGCCGCCTTCCGGCCATGGGTATATCACTCCGTCTTTTGCCGAGGCAAAGGTGATGTCTGTAATATCGGAAGCG
Organism: uncultured Christensenellaceae bacterium; assembly: GCA_964510055.1. Taxonomy (GTDB): domain Bacteria; phylum Bacillota; class Clostridia; order Christensenellales; family SZUA-584; genus DTFZ01. Next base: position 27,220 of record CAZDZY010000001.1, on the reverse strand, counting down.
CTGACGGTTACCGTCCTGTTCAATACGGCCCCGTTGGCCACGGGGGTGCTGAGAGAATCGACTACAGTAAGTACCGGCGCGGTCTTGTCTATCGTGAACTGGAAAGGCTCCGCGCTGTGGCTGTTGCCGTCTGTGGCGTTTACCGCATATGTACCATCCTCGGTAAACGGGTCAGCCCAGCTGACAGGGCTGTCGTCTTTTGTCACTGAAGCCGATAAAACAGGCGTACCCAGCGTGAACACATATACGCTTTGGTTGGTAATAACATCACTTTCAAGTTTATTATATCCAGAGTCGTACGCGAAAATGGCCGGCACTCCCGATTCCGAAGTCTTGTATACGTACAATGGGTAAAATGTATAATGGTTATTGTTTTCAGAATATACGCAGATAAATGCACGGTTCAGGCCTTCAGTGAGCGTCATCGACGATCCCGGCGAGGTCGTGAAATCACTGCCGACCAATTCCCAGTAAGCGCCTTCGCTCACTGTCGCCGTTACGGGCAGCGTTGTTGTTCCGCTGTCTGTTACCGTAGCCGTTGCCACGTTCCCGTTTGCCCCCAAAGTAAAGGGCGCGCCGATACTTAACAGCGAACACTCTACCGATAAGGGGTGCACGAATACAATGTAAGAAGTAGTCTCAACTCCATCGGGCGCGGTGTAATCGATGTATACAGTCTGCGGTTCCATGCCCGCGGTCACCGGTATGGTAAAACTGCTGCGTACCGTCCCGTTTATCATCATAGTTCCGCCCGGAGCATTGGGCACAGGCTCAAACGTAAGGCTGGTGCACTCGTCGGGGTTAACGTCCAGCCTATATTCGTTAGTCGGCTCGGTGCCCCAGTCGGGCGAAATTTCGCCCGTAGAAGCTCCAAGGCTCCAAAGCGTGGAATCGGGGGAGAGAAGCGTCGCGGAGTAGTTTATATAACGCGTCGCGGTGCTTGCAGGCGTCGTGAAATAGACATAATAGTTTGGCGCGAGTTCACCGCTCTCCAGCGGGATATCCGCATATAAAGCTGCGTTATTGATTATGACGTTACCCGCATCGTCGATGATAGTCAGCTTTGCGTCCGTGCGGTCGCAGGCGAACCTGTAGACGCCGGTCGTTTCAGGAATGAAGTTATGGCTTGTAAACGTATCGTTCGGGCCGATAGTACGCGTATATGTTATGCTGTTGACCATTCCTCCCGTTGTTTCGATCATCGAAGTATCCATTCCGATCGTATACGTATAAGAGGCAGAGACATTGTTGTTCAACAAACAGGATATATAATACTCACCCTCATTAAGCAATATCATAGTTGTATAATATTCCGAAGATACAGTCCCGGAGCTGAAGACAGTCTCTAAACCGCCGGAGCCGTTGGGCCTGAAAACAGTTGCATAATACGAGCAGCTTGCCGGGCAAGTAAAATGCAGGGCGTAAAGCCCATACAAAGGTACATTGAAAGTGAAATCCTGGATCCAGGATTTTGAATACCCGTTCGATTTTATCGTTATTGCCTGGGTACCGAGTGCCTTGGGAGAAGAAAACAGATAGGTACATGAGGAACCTTCCCAGTTAATTAATTCAATCATGTAATATTGATCTTTTTCGAGATATAACTCTAATACAAAAGGATAATCGCTGTTATCTACCGCAAAAGCACGATCATCTCCATAATATCCGATCAGAATATCGGTGTCCTGGGAACCTAGACCCTGAAACGCATATAACCCCGATGCCGGAGCTTGGTATACTATGTCAAGCCAATAAACATCATAATCTGGGTCATAATGCAGTGACTTTGTATACTTCGACGGACCGACTGCCGTCAGCGCAAGCGTTGATACGCTGCCCTCATCGGGAGAGCCCATATCTTCCGCGCTTTCCGGGTCGCCTATAAACTTGGTCAGATCCGGTTTATCCGCAGCCGGCGATTCCGTTATCTGGCCGGCAGGCTGCGTGGGGTCGTCCGCCAGCGAGGTCGCAGGTAAAAACATTACCAGCACGAGCGCCAGTATCAACAAAACAAACAACGATTTTTTTAGCATGGTATTACGCCTCCCGACAGGAAAGATTTTGTAAGACATTAAATACAATATATCACTAAATGTAACAAATGTAAACAACGATAAACATATAAATACACATCATACTATATTAGTATAAGACAATATGGAAACAGCCAGGGCAACCTGTTGATTTTTATATTATTTTTTGAGGAAATCAAACGATGACAGTGATATGGAAGTATCAAACATCTTGATTTTTGACTTTTCTGGATTTATATAAAGCCCGCTTTTCTGCATAATCACGTTTCACCTGAAAAATAATAAAAACATAACATTGAAAGGAGTCCTTTATTATGTCACAGATAAACAAGCTTGAGCTGCAGCATCTCCGGCATTTGATTGGGGCGCACGAGACCGCGTTCCAGAAATCGCAGACGTATGCGCAGCAGTGCACAGATCCGCAGGTAAAACAGCACTTCGAGAAATGCGCCCAGGACGCGCAAAAGACTAAGCAGCAGCTTATGTCGTTCTTATCTTAGGAGGAGAGTATATGCTTCAGGAAAAAGAAATGGTAAACGACGCGCTCGCGTCTGTCAAGAGCAGCCTTACGGCATACGAAACCGCTATCTCGGAGTGCTCAAATCCCAATCTGCGCTCTGCATTGCAGCAGATAAGGGACGGGGATGAGAATTCTCAGTATGAGCTTTACAAGATAGCTCAGTCAAAAGGTTATTACCAACCCGCGCATATGGCTGACGATTCTGAAATAAAACAGGTAAAAAGCGAGTTTCAGGGCGGCGGCCAAAACACGCAATGGTAGTCAAGCATTCAGCGGATAATGCTGCACTAAATTAGGGGATCTCCAAGTAAAAAGCCGGCTTAGCCGGCTTTTACTTTTAAGACATGCCCCTTTAGAGAATAAAAGCCCCGGAAAACCATTTTCCGGAGCCGCATGTTTAAGCAGTGTTTACTGCTTTTCGTCTTCAGACACGAACCTGACGTCATCCGATAAGGCTGTGACCAAACATGCAGCGTAAAACTCCATAAAGTTCATATATATAAACCTCCTATAAATTAATAACTATTTCATGCCGGTCAAAGATGTATATGCGCCCTTCTTTGGGTTCAGAACTGAAAATTATCTTCAACCTGAAGATATTGTAACACACAATGATTGCAAAATGCAAGCAATAATTTAAATTTTTTCCCCATATACCGTTCTTTTTTTCCACCGGCTTAAGTGGTAAAATAATTTCGAGGAGAAAAGCATATGAAAGAGAGCGTTTTCGATATATTAGGGCCCGTTATGATAGGCCCTTCGAGTTCGCATACCGCGGGCGCCGCGAGGATAGCCAGGCTTGCGGCTTCGCTGGCCGGGGATTTTAGCAAAGCGAGATGCGTGCTGCACGGCTCGTTCGCCGCCACCGGGAAAGGGCACGGCACCGATATCGCTATTGCGGCGGGCCTTATAGGCATAAGGGAAAGCGACGAAAGGCTAAAAGAGGCCCTCAGGCTGGCGAAGCAAGCGGGCAAGGAAGTAACTTTCGAGACTGCCGACCTTGGCGAGGTGCATGATAACACTGTGCGGATATTCTTTGATACGCCGGAAGGAAAACATACTGTGACGGGCTCTTCCGTTGGCGGCGGCAGTATAATGCTCACGGAATACGACGGATTTGATATAGCCTTAAGCGGGGAATACCCGGCGATAGTGATAACGCATAACGACAAGCGGGGAGTCATCGCTGAAGTTTCGGGCGTGCTGGCAAGATTCGGGGTAAACATAGGGGCTATGGAAGTATCACGGCAGCAGAGGGGAGAGCTCGCCTCAATGACAATACAATGCGACGGAGATGTGCCGCAGGGCGCTGTTGACAGCATAAAAAAGATAAAAGAGATAAAGAGCGTACGAAGCCTGCCTAAGCTTTGATCGCTGCCGGAGGCTCAAGGCTCCGGGAAAACGCCGGGAGGAAAAATGTTTAAAAACGCTGAAGAATTGCTTGCACTATGTGAGAAGCGCTCGTGCGCTATTAGCGAAATAATACTCGAAAGGGAGTGCGCCGTCACTGAAACGCCGAAGGACGAAGTTCTGCGGAAGCTGCGCGGATACCTTGAAGTGATGCGCGGCTCGAGCGAGGCCGCGAGGGAGAAACCGCTTAAAACGCGCGGCGGGCTAATCAGCGGCGACGCGAAGAAACTGTACGATTACGCAAAAGGGAAAAACACGGTATGCGGAGAGGCGTTCGTGCTCGCCATGTCGCGCGCGCTTTCGTGCCTTGAAGTGAACGCTTCGATGGGAAAGATATGCGCCGCCCCCACGGCCGGGTCGAGTGGCATACTGCCCGCGGCGATAATAGGCGTAGCCGAGAAGTTTTCGCTGCCTGAAGATTCGCTGTTAAAAGGGCTGCTTACCGCTTCAGGCATAGGTATGATTATAGAGTCCGCCGCGACTTTATCGGGAGCGTACGGCGGGTGCCAGGCGGAATGCGGCTCGGCGGCTGCGATGGCTGCCGCCGCGATAGTCGAGATGATGGGCGGCGCGCCCCGAACGGCTGTAGAAGCCGCGGCCGTTGCTCTTAAAAACGTTATGGGGCTTGTCTGCGACCCTGTCGCCGGGCTCGTGGAATCGCCCTGCTCAAAGCGCAACGCATCAGGCACGGCTAACGCCATGCTTTCCGCCGACCTTGCTCTCGCGGGCATAAAGAGCGCTATACCGTTCGACGAAGTTGTCGCGGCTATGGCAAAGGTGGGGCGTATGATGCCCCACGAGCTGCGCGAAACGTCGCTCGGGGGGATTGCGGCCGCGAAGACTGCGCTCGATTACGCGAAGAAAGTTATAGAGTGAATATGAGAGGCTCCAAAGGCATTAAGTTTTTTGGCGTAAAGATATGGACATAAAAGAAATATTGGATCACTGCCTATTAAAGCCGGGTGCGCATATCGACTATCCTTTCGGCGAGATACCCGTCTGCGTAAAGGTTAAGGGCAGGCTGTTCGCGCAAGTGTATCCAAAAAAAGAAGACCTTAAATTAACGCTTAACTGCGAGATGGCGGCGGGGGAGTTCTTCCGCGGAATGTACCCCGGAACCGTAGTGCGGGGCTATCACTGCCCTCCGCAGGTCGCGCCGTATTTCAACACCATATTCCTTAACGGCGTCGTCCCCGATGCGGAACTGAAAATGATGATAGACCATTCGTATTCATATGTAGTAAAGAAACTGCCGAAGAAAATACAACAGGAGATATCGGCGGTATCCGAATAATATAACCCTGAAAAAGATTAAGTAAGAAAGGAGAAACGAAAAATGGAATATAAACAAATCAATGAAAATTCAGAAGAAGGATTTGAGGACTTAACATTTCAAATAACAAAATCAAAGAGAAGTTTATTCAGCGGCTATTATATTGAATGCTTTGGAAAATTTAAAGACAATATAGTTGGATTAAGTTTTCTTATAAAATCAAATATGTTGGGGATAGTTAACAATGATGTAAGTACCTTAAAATTTTATAAGGATGGTATAAAGATTATTTCTTTAGGCAGATATTCTGATGACTTTATAAATGCACTATCTAGTTTATATGAGCTTGAAAATGTAGATTTAAAAATGCAAAAAGAAACGTTAATTGAATGTGCTGCATTAAAAGGTAATCCTGGTAATATAGAAAAAGAAGCTGTGCAGTTTAAATGTTTTTTAAATGCTCATAGTAACACTGAGTATTATGCTGAATTTTATATTAATTTTGATATTCAAAACTCTATAATAGAATTGAAAGAAAAGGACACAAGTTATAGAGAAAATATTATTTACACATTATCTTAATAAAAAAATGACACCTAATTCCATTTCGTGAAAGTAAAGAACGGACTGTTTGCTCAAGCCTTTTCACTGTTACTGATAATATTGTTTATTTCCATTTTTCTTCTTGACATTTAAAGTCTAAGGTTATAGACTGAATTCATAGTCTACAAGCATAGACTGAAAACAAGGAGCAGGATATGAAAGACATTAAGATGACGGACGCCGAGTATAAACTGGCGGATATCATATGGGAAAGTGAGCCCGTAGGCTCGCCGGAGCTCTGCAAACTCAGCGGGGAAAGGCTCGGCTGGAAGCGGACGACTACATACACTATTCTGAAAAAACTTTGCGATAAAGGCATAATGAGCAACGAAGCCGCAACGGTGACTTCGCTCATAAATCGTAAGCAGGCGCAGGAGTACGAGAGCCGCGCTGTCATGAAAAGGGCGTTCAAAGGCTCACTGCCGCTGTTTGTGTCTTCGTTTTTAAGCGGGGAAAAGCTATCGGAGGAAGAAGCCCGGCAATTAAAGGAGCTTATCGACCGCCATAAGGAGGAATAGATATGAAAGGTCCAATAGGTTTAATGAAAAAGCCGTTGTTTTGGGCTGCGGCGGTCCTGATGCTCGCGGCGGCTGCCGTGTTCGTAATTTTTGCGGCAGTTCCGGCATATCTATTACCTGTTTCAGCGGAAGAGTTTTACGGAAATTACATATTTGAAAAGCAGATATATATGAACGGCTTAAGCTCGCTTCTCGCTTTCGACGGCTATGAGGAATACTACACGCTTGCGAAAGATAAGCTGACAATAACAGGCGCATCGGGGGAAGGACGAAGTTACGATATCGGTTATAAATTCTCAGAAGTCAGAGATAACGATTTTAAAGCTCTGTTCATAGCTCCGGAAATCTCCGGCGCGCCGGATATCTCGAGATACAAACAAAAGTACCAGTGCGTTCTCTGCGAGCCGTCCGATTATTCGCCCGGCTTCACGCTGTACCTTCTGGACAACGACATATGGTTCGCGAAGATGAGTTCCGGCAGGGACGGGGTCAAATACATTTGGAGCATCTACAGCATAAAGACGTATGCGGGAGCGCTGCCGATGACTGCAATGCTGAAAGATGCACCGGGAAAGTGTTTACTATAACCCCAGGTCTTCGTCTATCAAAATGACTGATATGTCTATGCCGTAAGGCTTTTTCCTGTGTATGGTTGTTATCGCGCAGACGCATTCCGGCGAAAGGCAGTCGCCGCACTCCCCGGTAACGGCGCACGGCGTTTTTCTTTTAGCCATTGCGGCAAGTTTTGCCGCGGCCTGCTTTGCGCGCCGCAAAGCCTCCTCCAGTGTTCCCGTTATCTTGTTCCTGCCGATAACATAAATGAGCCGCTTCGGGCCGAAGCACGTGGCCGCAGTCCTGTTGCCCGTGCCGTCTATATTCACTATATGGCCGTCCAGCGAGACGGCGTTAGCGGAAGAAAAGTAATAATCGGAGATGAGCGCCTTTCTGTCGGCGTCTGAACCGATTCCCGGTTCGTGTTTATAGATATTCGGGGTATATTCCGACAGCATATCATACAAGCCGAGGCTCCTTATCGTGTCGGAATTGCCGAACCCTGCCGAGCCGGCAGGGCCGTTCGCTTCGATGATCCGCCTGACAGCATCGCGCGCCTGAGCTTTATCCCTGCACACTTCGACTTCGAAGCCCCTTCTTTTAAGCGTTTTCGATAACGATATAAGATCTTTCAAGTATCCTGCTCCAATCTTTTTATCCGTATAATATAGCTTTTCACGCCGGCATCCTTAAGAAAAGTATCATTGCCGTATGTTTTCGGCCGGTGTTCCCGTCTGCCGTGAAACTTCATCATATACCTGCGATATCAGGCTGGCGCGTCTCGATAGAAACGCGTGTATGAGTATAAGCAATATGAACAGCACATATATGATTTCGAGGAATATAAACAACGCCTTGACTGTCTGGTTCGGAAAGGTATTTGAAAAAAACCTGTTGTTACCGATAAAAACTGTCTGGACCGCGTCGAATATGATACAGCCGGTGAAGAACGCCCTGTAAAGCGCGCTTGTGCGGCGGTCCATAAGCCTGCAGAAGACTGCGAAACAGATAAGCGCGGATATGCCCAGTATATCTGCCGAGTAAGACCCCAGTATGTTGCTGCCGGCGTTGATCCTGATATCTATCATTATATTCAGCAAAAAAGGAAAGGACCTGAAAGCGGCCAACGCTGCCACGGCTTTAGTAAGCCAGCGCCAGCGGCTCTGCCATTGCGCCATAGGCTCCCGCCTCACCATCATTCCGTGGTGCGAGAACTCGTATACGGCGGGTATGAGCGCCGCGGCCAGGAGCAGCAAAGCGCTGAACCGGCTGTAATACATATCGTTGTACTGTGCCGAGGAAGACGCTATGAAAACAAATCCGCAAACGATAAGTATTAACCCAGGCGTGTGTTTTATAAGCTGGACCGCTGACAATACGACGAGCGCAAGAACGGCGGCAATCAGCATCGAGCGTTCAGGGCTAAAGAAATATCCGCCAGATAAATCAACTTCTGAAATATACTCAATGTAAAGTACCGCGACGGTGACCGCCGAAATAAAAGCCGTTAAAATGTATATAGTACGTTTCATTTTTGCCCTCCTGTTACGTTCACGGACGCGTTTAAGCCAGTTCCGTAATATCCGGCGCTTCCGGCGTTACAAGGCCGCTTCGCCTTGTTAAAAGAGCGTGCAGTAATATAAACAATATAAACAGCGCGTATAAGGCCTCAAAAAGTACGAATATTCTTACCGACGTATCCGGAATATGATCACTAAGGAAAATAACGTTGTAATAGAGTAAAATCGTATTAAGCGCATCGAATAGGATGCAGCCGGTGAAAAACATCCTGTAAAGAACACCTGTGCGGCGATTCGTCAAAAAGCAGAAAGCCGCGGCACTGAGCAGTACGGCAATGCCGATGATACCTGACGGATAATATATTAAGGCGCCCCCCAGTGGATAAGTTATAGAGCCATCGTATTCGATCCTGACAGCCTGCATGATACTTAAGAATACCCTGTAAGCGGTAAGCCCCAGCGCAAGCGCCGCCCCGGCCGCAAGCAGCCAGCGGCGCTTCTCGCTTTTCTTCGGCTGCTGCCGTACCATCATGCCGTAACGCGAAAACTCGTATATTGCGGGTATTAATGCAGTAGACATCAACAACAGGCCGAGCAGGTATTGGCCGTTTAAAGTCAGAGCAGCCTCTAAGAAAACATATCCGCATAAAACCAGCATTATCTTCGGGGTGTGCTTTTTAAGCTGAACAACAGAAAATATAGAGAACACCACTAGTACAGCGATTTCCGGACAGCGGTAGAGATAAAAGAAAAATCCGCCGTAATATACACTGTATTCACCCATACCGGAAATAAACTCGATGATAAATATCAATGCGGCAACGGCAGAGAAAATTGCTGCTAATATATATATGATCCGTTTCATAAATACCCCCTGTCTTACCTTAGCCTGTATTATACATGAGGGATAATGGCGTTACAAGAAGATATTGGCATAATCGAGCGAATGATGCCGAATAATAAATCATTAAGAAACGGGTATTTCCGCCTGCGGGGTAATATCCATATGCTCCCGCGATATAAGGCTGTCATGCCTTGTTTTGAAAGCTTGTATCAATATAAGGAAGACGAGAGCGAACGGAATCATCGAACCAACGATACGCAACGGATCCACATACGAATAGGTAGCATTTGCAGCGCGTATCATGGTATCAATGATATAAAAGGGAAAGAATAAAAAGCCAATTGCGGCCGATCCGATAAAAAATATGCGGTAAAACACGCCGGTGCGGCGGTATTTAAAGAAACAGAATAGACCTGTGCAAACAAATCTTATAGAGCCGACAGCGAAATTGTAATAATAGGACGCCAAGATATCGGATCCAAACCTTTTATATAACTGTACATCTGATAAAAAAGCATAGATGTGAAAGGCAATGCAAATAATGGAAAGCACTCCTGCGGCAATTAACATTCCATCGTATCTTTGTTGCTGCAAAGGAGATATCTTTACCAGACGGCCATGCCTTATAAGCTCGAATACTGCCGGCAGCAAGCCCGCAATAAGATATAAAAATGGAATCCACCATTTCTCAGCAAACACAAAATCAACCGAGCTGAAAAACGCGTAGCTGCTGAAAAGAAGTATAAGCCTGGGGGTTGATTTTTTTAGTTGTATTAACGACAGTGCTGCAAACACGAGAGAAGTTACCGTAATAATTGAATAGCTTGAAATAGTAACGATTTCTTCGTGAAAAGCAATCAAAGAGCCGTAATCTTTATTGATAATTTCAATAAATTCGAGTGTAAGAAGTACGGTATAAGCCGCGGCCAGTAACGCGGTTGAAATATAAACGATTTTTTTCATACCAGCCTCCTGTGTACTGTAATTATAAATGAGTATATAGAGATATACAAGTAATAATTGGAATATACGCAAGTAATAGAAAGCGGCTTTTCAGCCGCACTGCATCTCTTTCATGACCTCCGGTATCTTCTCCAGCGTGTCCATAGCCGTCATGGAGTACTCGCCCTTTTCGGCTGCCGCGGCCTCGCCCGCCCTGCCGCATATATACGCGCCGTACAGCGCGGCGGGGAAACTCGCCATGCCGCCCTTTATGCCTCCGCACATAAGCGAGGCAATGACCCCGGTAAGCACGTCTCCGCTGCCGCCCTTTGCCATGCCTGGGCTGCCGAAAGGCACGAGCGCCGTTTTTTTGCCGTTGGTTACAATAGTCGTCGCTCCCTTTAACAACAGCGTTAACCCGTATTTGTCGGCGAACCGCTCCGTAAGCCCTATCGGGTCGCTGTTTATCTTTTCTATATCGTCTCCGCACAGCTTCGCGAATTCTCCCAAATGAGGCGTAAGCACTATGTCGCCCACCTTAGCGACGAGTATATCCGGGTCTTCGGCTATCGCATTAAGAGCGTCGGCGTCGAATACCTTTCTTATGTTATAGTTATGCACCATAAATTTGGCCGCCCTCTTAGCCCCGGCGCTTGCGGATATGCCCGGTCCGGCTGCCAGCGCAGTCTTGTCTTTCATAAGGGCGTTAAGGCCGTTAAGGCAGTCTTCGCCCAAACTCCCCGACCCCTCGGAAAGGGCAAACGTCATGCTCTCGGGAACGCTTGCGCTGAGAACCGGCTGAAGGCTCGCCGGTATGCCGGCGGTAACGAGGCCCGCGCCCGCGCGCAGGGCCGCTTTAACGCACATTATCCCGGCGCCCGCAAAGCCCTGGCTGCCCACTACGCAGGCTAATTTGCCGTAGTTCCCCTTGTGCGTGTCCGCCTTGCGCTTTTCGAGCCGCAGCGTATTCGTTAAAACGCGCGTGTTTCCGATATTTATGCCGGAAACGACGCCTATCTCTTTTATCATGAGCGCTCCGGTATGCTCCCTTCCCGGGAAAAGATAGTGCCCGCGCTTAGCGTACTGGAACGTTACCGTCTCATCCGCTTTTATCGCCGCCCCGAGTATGGCGCCGGTGTCCGCGTCTATGCCCGACGGTATGTCGCAGGAAATAATGTACGCCCCGCTGGCGTTTAAAAGATTGATTATTGATTTAAAGAGCCCGCTGACTTCGCGCGCGAGCCCGGTACCGAGCAGCGCGTCTATGACCGCGCAGCCGTTCAGGTTTTCCAAATGCGATTTTGCTTTCCCGGCGTCTGCTATCTCAATAAAGCGGCCTTTAAAGAATCCGGCGTTCTGCGCCGCGTCGCCGCTTAAGTCTTTCGCGCTGCCCGCGATGTACACCGAAACCCCGTACCCCTTCGCTTCGAGCTGGCGCGCGGCGGCTAAGCCGTCGCCGCCGTTGTTGCCCGTGCCGCATACCGCTATGATCGGAGTCTCTTTTCCAAACCTTGCCGTTACCGCGCCTGTTATACCGAACGCGGCGTTCTCCATCAGCGTAAGGGAGGGTATGCGCATCTCGCTTATCATATATGCGTCTATATCCCGCATCTTCTGTTTAGTAACAACAGGGATCATGTCATTCTCCTTCCGCTACAGCTAGGGCTGAAGCGGATCCTTCCGTTATCATGAATTCGTAAATGTAGCGTATCTGCTGCTTTGTAATAGCAGGGATCATGTTATTCTCCTTCCGCTACAGCTTGAGCTGCTGCGAATCCGTCGGTATGCGATATCGAAATGTGCACCTGCTTTATGCCGAGCTCTTCCGATCTGTCTTTAGCCTTTCCGTAAAGCGTGACATAAGGCTTGCCCGACTTCTCGCGCAATACCTCTATCTCGCACAGAGCTATATCGAAGATCCCGCATCCCAAAGCTTTTAAGACCGCTTCCTTTGCGGCAAAATTGCCCGCGGTCATCTCCGCGCGGTGCTTTCTCGCCTCGAACATCTTTACCTCTTCCCTGGTAAAGTTCTTTATCAGGAACAGTTCGTTCTGCGATGCCTTTTCTATGCGGGCAACTTCCACTATGTCAAAACCGGTGCCGATTATCATTGTTTCACCGCGTTTATTATCGCTCTCGCCGCTGCCTCCGCGCCCGCGGCAAGCAGGGCCGATATATCGCACTGTGCTTCGCCGGTGCCGAACGCGAATACCGTATCCCCGTCGAACATGGTATGCGATGGGCGGACGCACATCGCTATGCCGTCCTGGCCCGATGAGGCCAGCTTGCACGCCTGCTCCTTTGTGAGCGCGGCGTTTGTGCCTATAACGCCTATCACTGTATTCGTTCCCGGGGAACCTGACGTACCGCCCTGCATAAGCGCATCGGAGACCGTGGCTTCTTTCATGCCCGCTATCCTTTTCCCGGTGTTATGATCGTATACGTCGCCGAACGCGTTTACGGCGAAACACGCCGCGACTATTATATCGCCTATATTTACTGAAGCGGCTCCGAAGCCGCCTTTTGAGGCGTACTCTATACCCGCCGCCTGGCCGACCATCGCTCCCGTTCCCGCGCCGAACCCCCCCTGGGAGAGAGGCTCGCCGCTTGCGGCTTCGCATGCGGCATACCCCGCTTTTGAGTCGGGACGAACGGCGGAGCTGCCGACGCTTAAGTCGAACAGCACCGCTGCGGGCACTATCGGGATTTTCGCAACGCCCGCGTCGAAGCCTTCGCCGCGTTCCTCGAGCCAGCGCATCACTCCGTCCGCCGCCGAGAGCCCGAACGCGCTTCCTCCGGAAAGCAGTATCGCGTTAGCCTTCTGCACCGTGTTCATCGGCCTGAGCAGGTCGGTCTCCCGCGTGCCGGGCGCGCTTCCGCGCACGTCCACGCCGCACACAGCCCCGCCTTCCATTATTATGACAGTGCAGCCGGTCATATTCTCCCTGTCCGTATAATGCCCAGCAGTTACGCCGTTTATGTCGGTTATGCAGCCGCTATACATTTGGTTCTCCTCCCCGGAGCGACGCTTCGCCCGCGATAAAGCGTTTTGTTTCGCCAGCGCAGCCCAATAGTATCGCCCCCTCGTCGTCGTACCCCAATAATATCCCCGTCTCAGTGCCCGCAGGAGTTGTGATGCCGATCTCTCCTGACAGCACGCCCCGCTCGCGGAATTTGTCCATAAATACGGCAGCCCCGCCGCGCAGGAATTTATCGTACCCTTCGAAAAACGCGTCTATAACCGCCGACGCGAGCAGCGTCCTGTTGGCTTTTATCGCGCACGCAGTATGGACGAGGTCGCCCTCGAAGCAGTATTTAGTGTTTACGCCAATGCCGCACACGGCGAACTCCACGCCGTCCATTCCCATCATGCTCTCGGTCAGTATACCCGCGAGTTTCTTGCCGCCTGTCTGTATATCGTTGGGCCATTTGATGCCCGCCTTTACGTTTGCAATATCTTCTATGGCGCCGCAAAGCGCGACAGCCGCCATAATAGTTATTCCCGGCACGCGCGCCGGCTCAATGTCGGGCCGTATGAGGAAAGTCATATACAACCCGCCCGGGGGAGAGACCCATTCCCTGCCCTTGCGCCCTTTACCGGCAGTCTGCTCGCCGACTATGAACACCGCTTTTTTGAGTTCCGGGTCATGCGCCGCTCTCTTGGCGTCTTCGTTAGTTGACGTCGTGCTGTCCTTATAGAAAACATGAGCGTCCGTCTTCATATATGCCCTTACGTATTCGGAGCGCGGCACATCGGGAGGGGATATGAGCCTGTAACCTTTGCCCGTAACGCCCTCTATCTGCGCCCCGTCGGCTTGCATGGCCTTAATATGCTTCCACATCGCCGCGCGGGTGATGCCTTCGCCCAAATGTTCTCCCGATATGAACCCGCCCGCGTCTTTGAGTTTTTTTAATATCTCGTATTTCAAGGCGTATCCTCCGGCAATACTTTTCCTATTATCTCGTAATCAAAGCCTTTTCGGGCAAGCGCCGCGAATATATGCCGGCGGTCTTTACGCTGCCGCTTGTAAGCCGCCGCGGCCTTTTTCGCGGCTTCGGCCTCTATTTCGTACGTATATGCTTTCATAGCTTCGTCCGCAACGCCGCGCGCTATTCCCTTTTCGCGCAGCTGGTATTCGGTAACGCGCCTCGATTTGCCTGACAGGATGGCGTTCTGCACGAACTCCTGCGCATAGCTTAAATCGTTTATGTACCCGTACCCCTCGAGCTTATCGAGCGCGGCGGCTGCCGCGGCGGCGTCTATATCCTTTTCCGCAAGCTTTTGCTCGAGCTCTTTACGCGTGCGCATGCTGTAAGAGAGCAGCTTCGCCGCGGAATCGAACGCGTACCGCTCGTTATCGCTTGTTATAGCGGCCCGAAGCTCTTCTTCGTCTATCTCCTCGCCCGCGCGCAAGCCGTTAACGGCTATAGCCTCAGCGCCGAGCGAAGCGTAATATTCTCCATCCACAAATACATTATAGCGTTCGCTGTTTCTCTTCTGGGGCTCAAGAGCGCTTATAAGTAATTTTTCCATGTTTTGATTATATATGAAACTGAAAAGAACTTAAAGGATATTTGTCAATATGGCGGAAAAAATAATACCGTAAGCATAATTGGAGTCCCCGAAAAGGAAAGCTTTTGCGGGCAAAAAAAGGAGGCTGTTATGTTCAACAACACAAGCGTGAAACCGCAGCTCGATTCGACGAATCTTATTATAATCGAAGACAGGATAAAGCAGGAGATGCTGGCCGCCAAGAAGAGCGAGATATACGCGTCGTATTTCCAGGATCCGGCGCTTAAGAGTTGCGCGCAGCAGATATCGAACCATCACAAGGGCAACTTCGACGGACTGCTCATGTATTTGAATTCGCATAAATAAGGGAGCCCTAAAAAGCATAGCTTTTTGGGGCAAAAATAGGAGGCGGCATTATGGAAGAAATGACGGAAAGGGACCTGCTGGGAGACCTTTTGAACCAGGAAAAGCTGATGATGTCTTCGTGCGCGCAGCATATACAGGACGCGTCTGATCCGACGCTCCGCAAGATCTTGCTCGACCAGTTCGGCAAGACGAGCCAGGACGAGTATAACGTGCTCGACCAGATGCGCCAGAAGGGCTACTATAACCCGAAAGAGGCCGACGATAAAGAAGTAAAGCTGGCGAAGAATAACCTAAATAGTATGCGCGAAGAATTGCACTAACAGCTCAGGCCTCTGAGAAAGCCCAACTGCTGCGTTGTTTTTCCGCTTGCACCTCGAAGTAGCGCTGCTACATCATCAGCGCAATGCTCAAAACGCCTTGCATTTGGGACTTTTCAGAGGCCTTCGTTTGTCTATTCAATACCGCATTTTGTTATTAATGAGTTTGTCATCAACCTGAACTGCACTGAGAAATTACTTCTTAAGTTCGATATAGCGTTTTACCGCCGCTGCCGCGAGGCAGCGTGCGGAATCTATTATTTCGACACCTGAGTTACATCCGATCGCGAGAGGGGTCAGGTCAGTACATCCAATTACGGCGCAGTCAGCTCCCGCGTTCTTCGCTTCAGACAACAGCGAAGCAATCTCATCGATGTTTTCATGGCTCCGGCCGTTCTTCTTTACCGACAATATTAGGGTGTCTATTCTGCCCTGATCGGGCGTATAAACTGACGAGCCGCTTGCGGCTACGCCTTTCTGGTACAGCCCCGATTCCGCCGTTCCACGCGCTGCAAGCAGCGCTGCGCAGCGGCAGCGGCGGGGGAGACGGGCGACAGTTTCTTCGACGATATTTAAGAGCGGCACGCCAATAGAAGCTTTCAAATCGTCGAAGTATACATGAGTTATATTGCACGGCATGGCGATGAAGCCGACTCCGAACCCCGCAAGCTCTTTGAGGCCTGACATTATGGCATCACACAGGGCTTCATGGTCAACCGGCCTGTCCGGGTAAAACGGAGTAGGGAGGGAATATATGACCATCGCGGGGAAGTCGATATCGTATATCGCCCCATACTGTTTTATGCATTCGTCGACCACCATATCCACGAACGGCGCGGTGGAGCGCGGGCCCATGCCCGCGAGTATGCCTATGCAAGGCTTTTTCATAGAACACCCCCTGAGGGAGAATAAACTTAATATACTACTAAAAGTCCCTATATCCAATTATCATCTATTTTCGGAATTAAAATTGTTTAGATACTCATCTATCTTTTGAGTTTCATTTAAACAAAACACACTTTTTATATTCCAATCTACATAAATAAAGCTACCGAGTTTGGAAACCACATCAAACATTTTGTGAATATTTTGCTTACTTGAATTATCTAGACGATAATTAAAGGTCAACCAAATTGCATCGATGAAATTTGTATCCTGATAATAGCTGAAAAAGATGACCGCATCCTCATTTTCACCAAACGCACAAGCGTTTTTCGCATTACCTAAATCGTATTTAATAAAAAAAGGATTGTCAATTTGGTCATAGGGCGGAAAGAATTCAGAGAGTGAACCATATAAAGTTTCCTTTAGTATTTTCAATCCCATGATAGAATTGGGAGGAATTTCTCGGACATAGATATCTGTATATCCTGAACCAATCCTATGCTTGTCGGCGAATTCATTAATTAATCTGCATTGCTTTACACAAAACTCGTAACAATCAAATGGCAGGCATTCACATTGGCAGTAATCATCCTCATGCATATAAATTTCTCGCATAGTCATTCTTCCTCCATTTGTAACACTCTAAAATCCTTTTATCGTACGTTTTTATCCCTCCATGAAGGTACCCCTCTGGTTTTTCAGGCACAGAGATTTATTATCTATAGCCCGCATCGTGGCGAGTATCCCGTCGAGGTGGTCGTACTCATGCTGCAGCAGTTCGGATAAGTCGCCTTCGAGCTTCATCGTGTTATCGTTGAAATCCATATCCTTGTATTGAATCACGCATCTCTTATGGCGTTTCACTCTTACCAGCAGCCCGGGGAAGGACATGCAGTCGTCCAGCACTTCCATGAGTTCATCATCCTCGAACCGCAATACAGGGTTTATAAAAACTACTGGTTTGTCGATATGCATATATATGAGCCGCTTCATTACGCCGATCTGCGGGGCAGCGATAGCCCTGCCCGCTCCGTATCTGTCCCTGAAATCCATAAGCGTGTCGTGCAGGTCGTTTACGGTTTCTTTTATAAAGGATACCTCTTCTTTTATAACGGGGGAACTGACTCGATATAACTCCGGGTTCCCCAGAAGAAGGATTTCTCTTACCATAACGTTACCTTATCGTCATTAAATGCATACAGAATTAAATGTATACAAATATTATACCGCCCGTATCCTGCCAAGTACAGACAAAAAAATCTAAAAAATATTTTGAAAATACCTTGCAATGTAAGATACCGTGTGCTATAGTGTATCTGTCAACATGATATAGGAGGTGACGTATGCTGAGCATACAGCTAAAAAAAGGCGTTCTCGAGCTTTGCGTTTTGTCTTTGCTGAAGTCTAACGATAAATACGGATACGAGCTTATAGGCGAGATATCGAAAAACATAGAGATCTCCGAAGGCACTATATATCCGCTTTTAAAGCGGCTCAAAGGCGAGGGATATGTGGAAACATACCTCGAAGAGTCGAGCGAGGGGCCGCCGAGAAAATACTATAAGCTTACGGAAAAAGGCGAACAGACAAGGGTCGTTTATCTAAACGAATGGAACGAGTTTTTGAAAGGGGTAAATACAATAATAGGAGGGAACGCTTGTGAATAAAAATGATTTTTTAAGACAGCTTTCCGGTCGTCTCACAAAGATGACGAAAGAAGAGCACGACGAGATAATGGCGGATTTTAACGAGTACTTCGCGTGCGCGGCCGCCGAGGGGAAGAGCGAAGAAGAGACCTGCGCGCGGCTGGGCGACCCGAAAAAGATAGCGAAAGAATATTATTCGCAGAAGATGATAGAGGAAGCGAACGCCCAGAAGTCTTTTAAAAGTATGGGAAGGGCCGTAGCCGCTTCCATGGGCCTGGGGATAGCGAACTTCTTTTACGCGATCTGCGTCGTGGCGGTGGGGTATATCGTAATAGCCTCGCTGTATATAGCGGTATGTTCAGTGGGCCTTGCGGGAGTCGTTACATTTATAAGCTCGGCGATATTGCTGGGAGCGCTGCCTGTTGCCGGGTTCTTAGGCGTATTTGCGGGCGCGATGCTCATCTCGCTGTCGGTATTGGGGTTCATAGGAGTCATGAAATCCGCGGGGCTTTTCGCCCAGGGCAATATGAAGTTCCTTAACATGACGAGAACAGGTATAAAAGGAGGTTTGGGCAATGAGTAGCACAAAAAAAGTCGTTATCATATTCGGCAGCATATTTTTAGCAAGCGTCATAGGCATAGGAGTAACGCTCGGGATATTGATCGGCAGCGTAGGCGGCTTTAAGAATATCGGCGATATTAGAAATATATTCGACGGGTATATGATAGAAGTAGACGAAAGCAGCGCGATTGACCTTGCCCGCGTCAGCAATATAACCATAGAAGCCGACTCGGCGGATATCCACATAGTACCGTCGGATGCGGCCAAAGTCGAACTCAAGGGAAAAGTCGCGCCCGGGGGCCAGCGGGAAAACTACCTTGGCGTGACTATGGAAAACGGGGAGCTGCTTATCAGCGTAAAGAATGACAGCTGGCACTTATTCAACTTTGATTTATTGAGCGTATTCGAGGACCTGGACCTTACGGTGTATCTGCCGGAAGAGAGCATGCTGGACGTTTCCGTGCACTGCTCGTCGGGCAATACTGACATAGCCGGCATGAAGCTTGGCAGCGTAGAGGTGCGGGGTTCGAGCGGCAATATAACGGTAAGGGATTGCACGGCTGAGTCTTTCACAAGCGATATGTCTTCAGGAGATACGAGGGTGGAAACGTCCGGGCTTGGCGGAATGAAGATGACATGCCGTTCGGGAAGCATCAGCGTCAGCGGCACAACGGGAACAATATACGCCCGATCCACGTCCGGCAATATAATCATAGAGGACGCATCGGATGCGATCGACGCTGGGTGCACGTCGGGCGATATCGATATAACAGGCGCGAGGGGTACTGTTAACGCGGAAGGAACGTCGGGCGGCATATCGATAGACGTTGCGGAAGGCCCTGTGCCGCCCATAACTGTCGGGCTCACAAGCGGCAATGTAAAGATTTATATGCCCATGAGCGCGGCGTTCGATCTGGAAGCAAATACGACGTCGGGCAATATAAGAACCGACCTCGGCATATCGGTATCAGGGTCGCTGGATAATAATTACGCGGGCGATAACATCTCGGGCAAATGTAACGGCGGCGGCCTGCTTGTAAGCCTCAGGGTAACGTCGGGAAATATAGACATAATCGGGAAGTAGATATCAAAGCGGTTATAATATCAGGGTGGAAAGGCGGCTTTCGGGCCGCCTTTTACCGAACGAGCCTGATATTTGCTTGATTTTCATGCAATTTTTACTATAATAAGCATGGGAGGCATCCCATGTTTTTTATAGGTATCTTCGGGATAGAGAGCAAAGAAAAAAAGATAAAGACTTTTGGCGCTGCGGTCTGCCCGGATTGCGGGAAGTATACGCAGGCGGTATTGTTTGAGAGCTTTACATATTTCCATATATTCTTTATACCGACGTTCAGGTGGAACCGTAAATATTATATAACCTTAAGCTGCTGCGGTCCCGTATACAAGGCACCGGCAGAATACGCAAAGAAGCTTAAAGACGCGGATACGATAGACTTTTCGCGTTTGGAGAAGGTACGCACGGGATCTGCCGGATACGAAGATCTATGGGCTGCGTGCCAGAATTGCGGCAAGGGCTTTGACGAAAGCTTTGCGTACTGCCCATACTGCGGCACAAAAAAGCAATAATTTTAGATCAATAGGAGGTCAATATGAATAAAACCATAGCAGTCATCATAGTTTTACTGATAAGCGTCATTTTCATCGCGGGGATATCGGTCATGGCTATAAGCTCTGAAGGAGGGGGATGGCCATGGGATTGGAACTGGAACTTCAACATCGGGGAATGGTTCGATTTCGGCGGGAAACGGGTAGATGTAGACGAGAGCGCGGACTTCAGCGTTGCGGGGATAACGCAGGTCGATATATCGCTGCCGTTCGGAGACGTGAACGTTGAAGCCGGCGAGCCGGGCGTGGAGCTCAAAGGCCATTTCAACGCGAGCGAAAAGAAGGATAAATATCTTTTTGTATCCGCGGAGGGCGGCAGGCTGAGCATAGAGTTCGAACCGGGCAGTCTTAAACACAACGTCAGCAGCAACATGAAGATGACAATTCGGCTGCCGCAGGATCTCGTTGCGGGATTAAAGCTTGAAAACTCGTCGGGCAACGTAATAATAACGGGCGGGAGCTTTAAGAACATAGAGACGGACTGCCACTCGGGCAACATCAGGATAGAGAACACAAACGGGCCTGTAAATGTAAAGAATTCGTCGGGCAACATCAACATATCGGCTGTGTCAGGGACCGTTTACGCGGAAAATTCGTCGGGCAATATCGACGTCGATATATCCGGGAAAGAAGTCTCGGACATAACAGCGAAGCTGTCGAGCGGCAACATAAACGTACACCTCGACCCGCAGGCAGCATTTACTCTTAACGCCCGCGTGTCTTCGGGTAACGTCACGTGCGATTTCGATATACTCGTAAGCGGCAGGACAGATCGGAACAGGCTTGAAGGCGACGTGAATGGCGGCGGGGCGGTTGTAGAACTTAGGACGAGCTCCGGCAACGTAAATGTGTTGAAAAGATGATCGGGGACGACCAATGATCGTTCGTTATGGAAGCAGGGTTCCAATAAGTGTTGGAACCCTGTTTTATATGAAGCCTTCAAACACGACCTTATTACCGTTTATTGTCACACCATGAGATTTTTATGCGAATTTTGTGTTATTATGATAAAATAATATGTAATATAATTCTCGCGGTTTCTTGTACCGCTATTCACCCGGTAAAAGCAATTTGATCTTCGTTTGGGCAGATAATTTTAAATAAACTGAATAAAGATGTTTCCATGAAAGAAAAAATGATGAGTAAAAAGGGAAGCAATTTTATGGGAAAAGAACGTTTCGAAATACGCGCGGAAGAGATGCTCAATAACACAGAGGACGGCGTTTTCTCGCTAGACCGCGAATGGCGTTTTTTCCATATCAATAAAAAAGCGGCGGGGGCCTCGGGCTTGGCCTTTCCATAGTTAAAGGCATTGTGGACCTGCATGGAGGCAGCGTTAGCGCGTCCAGCGGCGGTTTGGGAAAAGGATCTAGATTTACGATACGTTTGCCGATCACATCGGAAGATAATTCAAAGTCAGGGGGCACGATAATGGGAGACACTGATAAAAAAAGGCTAAATGTATTGATCATTGAGGATAACAGGGGTTTTGCGGACTTGCTGAATACCATGCTTTCCTCGATAGGTAATATTGTTTATGTCGCTTATGACGGCATAGAAGGCTTAAGCCAGGCTAAAAAAAATCAGGCCGGATGTTATTATCTGCGATATCG
>CAZDZY010000001.1:0-5464 GCA_964510055.1 uncultured Christensenellaceae bacterium | reverse complement strand
TGTTATGAACGGGTACGATTTTGCGGAAAGTATAAGAAACGACAAGGAATTAAAGGATATACGCCTGATCGCCTTGAGCGGATATGCGGGCAAAGGCGACGCGGAGCGCGCGTTAAAAGCCGGATTTGATAAGCACCTCGCAAAGCCGGTCGATCTTGCGGCCCTTAAAGAATTGCTTTGACCTGCGTTTAGCAAAAATCCCCCCGGCGAAGCCGGGGGGATGGTGATCATAATAGTTGCGTTTGTTCTATTGCCTGTTGCTACGATATAAACGATCTGTTCGCCGACACGACGCAGTCGCCGAGCACCGCCATAACGGCGGGAGTTCCCTTCGTCGTCCGTCCCGAGCGTTCGAGCTGTTCGGTGGAAAGGTCGCAGCTTGTTCCCGATCTGAGCGTAACTACTATTCCGCAGGGTTCCGATACCGGTAAAGCGGCGGCGATATATGTCCCCGTTGCGCCGTTTTTCTGCATAGCCATCGCTATCACTCCCTTGCCGCCCCTGCGCTGCGTTTCAAAATTATAGACCTTCGTCAGCTTAGCGTACCCAAGGTCTGTAAATATGGCGATATCATCCTGCTCGCCTATAGGCGAAGCCATAACTACGCTGTCTTCTTTGCCGAGAGCCATGCACTTTACGCCTTTCGCCGGCCTTCCCATCACGGATACTTCAGCGGACGGGAAGCGTATCGCCATGCCGCTCTTTGAGACGGCTATCCAGTCGCTCTCGCTTTGTATCAGATTAACTGATATTATGCTGTCGTTTTCGCCGAGCCCGCATGCGACGATTTTTTTGTTGCGGACGTCGTACTCGCTTAGAGCCGTCCTCTTGATAAGGCCGTTCTTTGTAGCAAAAACGATATCCCCCGATTTAAAATCCGAGACAGAGAAGATCCCGACTATGCTCTCGCTGGGGTTTATGCCCGCGAGTATGGCCGCGAGAGGCTTGCCTTTATCTTTTGGCTTGCACTCGGGTATATCAGCAGCGGGCAGGGAATACAGGTTCCCGAGATTAGTGAATATCTGCACCCGTCGGTCGGTAGCGGAAGGGACTATGCGCTTCACGATATCGCCTTCAGCGACCGATTGCGCAGACTTCTGGTACGATTTCTGGTTCACGCGCTTTAAGAAGTCGCTCTGCGTCAGCATTATAACGCATTCCTCGACCGACTTATATTCGTCCTCGTTTATCTCCACCTCGTGGTTCTCTTCGAGTATCGTCGTCCTGCGCTTATCCCCGTATTTCTCTTTTATTTCAATAAGCTCGTTCGTTATGACCTGCATAAGCTTCTTTTCGGAAGCGAGTATGGCTTCAAGCCTTGCTATAGTTTCGAGTATGAACTGATATTCCTTTTCAAGAGCCTCTATCTCGAGGGCTGTGAGCCTTGCGAGGCGCATATCGAGTATCGCCTGCGCCTGTATCTGCGAAAGGCCGAACCGCGTCATGAGGCGCGCGCCCGCTTCCTTGGGAGACGCGGAAGATTTTATTATCCGTATCACTTCGTCGATGTTCTGCACCGCTATGATGAGGCCTTTTAGTATATGCTCACGCTGTTTTGCGCGCTCGAGGTCGAACTTCGTGCGGCGGGTAACGACGTCTTTCTGGAACTTGATATAGTGGTCTATTATGCTCATCAGCGAGAGCTGCTTAGGCTGCCCGTCTGCTATGCATACCATGTTGATGCCGAACGTTGTCTGCAAATCGGAGTATTTATAGAGGCAGTTCAGTATCTTCTTCGGGTCGTAATCTTTGCGAACTTCGATGACTGCGCGTACGCCGGTGCGGTCCGACTCGTCGCGTATGTCGGCAATGCCCGCAAACATCTCCTTTTTCTGTTCGGTTATCTGCAGTATCTTTTCGAGCATGGCCGCCTTGTTTATCTGGTACGGCATCTCGGTAACAACAATTTTTGTCTTTCCGTTCGCGCTCTTCTCTATTACGGTTTTAGCCCGCAGCGTTATCTTGCCGCGGCCTGTCTCGTAAGCGGTCTTTAATTCCTCCAGATTCAGCATATAACCGCCGGTGGGGAAGTCGGGGCCTTTTATAAATACCATCAGCTCTTCGAGCGTAAGCTTCGGGTTCCTGATCCGCGCAACAACGCCGTCTATGACTTCGCCCAGATTGTGCGGCGGTATGTTTGTGGCAAGGCCTACGGCTATGCCCGCGGCGCCGTTTACGAGCAGGTTCGGGAACCTCGCGGGCAGCATCTCCGGTTCTTTGAGCGTATCGTCGAAGTTGAAAGAGAAGCGGACCGTGTCTTTCTGTATATGCGCGAGCATCTCCATGGCGATAGGGGAAAGGCGCGCTTCCGTGTACCGCATGGCAGCGGCGGGATCGCCGTCCATACTGCCAAAATTGCCGTGCCCCGAAACGAGGGGCGCGCGCATAACAAAATCCTGCGCCATGCGCACCATAGCATCGTAGACCGAAGTATCGCCGTGCGGGTGGTATTTTCCTAAAGTATCGCCGACTATCCTCGCCGACTTCCTGTGCGGCTTATCGGGAGTGAGGCCGAGCTCAAGCATGGTATAAAGTATCCTGCGCTGAACAGGCTTTAAGCCGTCCTCAACGCGGGGCAAAGCCCTGTCCATTATCACGTATTCGGCGAACGGGAGCATAGAGTCGTGCATCACGTCGCTCATCGAGATGGGGGTTACTTCGCTTGCTGTTGGTTCGTTATTACTGGGCAACTTCCATCACCTTCTCTTTATAAAAGCTGTCTTCCTTGTTGAAATTCGCGTGTTCCGAAATGTATTCTTTGCGCGGCTCCGGCTTGTCCCCCATAAGAAGCGTAACCAGGTGCTCGGCCTCCGCGACGTCGTCGAGCTCCACGCGGTAGAGCTTCCTTACCGCAGGGTTCATCGTCGTTTCCCAGAGCTGCTCAGGGTTCATTTCACCGAGGCCTTTATAACGCTGCACGCTCGCGTCCTTGCCTATTTCTTCCTGGGCGGCCCTGAGTTCGGAATCGGTATATGCGTAGACCGACTTCGCGCCTTTGTACACGCGGTAAAGCGGCGGGCGCCCGATGTATATATGCCCCGCGGTAAGCAGGTCCCTGAAATACCGGTAAAAGAACGTCAATAATATCGCGCGGATATGCGCGCCGTCCTGGTCGGCATCGGCAAGTATTATTATTTTGTGGTAGTTGAGGTATTCTTCCTCGAAGACGCCGTCGAATCCGGTGCCTATGGCTGTTATGATCGAGCGGAACTCGACGTTTTCTATGACCTGGTCGAGCCGCTTTTTTTCCACGTTCAAAGGTTTGCCGCGAAGCGGCAATATAGCCTGAAAACGGCGGTCGCGCCCCTGTTTTGCGCTGCCGCCCGCGCTGTCGCCCTCTACTATGAAAAGCTCGTTCTTTTCGGCGTCTTTCCCGGTGCAGCTCGAAAGTTTGCCTACCAATGGAGCGCCCTCGAGCTTGCTGCGCTGGCGCTCGAGCTTTTTCGCCTTAGCCGCGGCCTCCCTCGCTTTCGCGGCCTTTACGGCCTTGCCGACAAGCTCTGTGACCATGGCGGTATTGTTGAGGTCCGCGAGGAACAGCGAGAGCTTGTCCTGCACTATGTTTTCCACTATGGTCTTCACCTCAGTATTGCCGAGCCTCGCCTTTGTCTGGCCTTCGAACTGCGCGTCTTTCATCTTTACGCTTATTACGGCGGATAGGCCTTCGCGGAAATCGTCGCCCGACAGGTTTTCCTCTTTGTCTTTCAAAAGGCCCGCCTGGCGCGCGTACTCGTTCATGACCTTCGTATGGGCGGCCTTGAATCCTGTAACATGCGTCCCGCCGTCGGCGGTCTGTATGTTGTTGACGAACGACAGTATGTTTTCGTTATACGTATCGTTATACTGCAGCGCTATCTCGATCCTTATATCGCCTTTGTCGCTTTCAAAATAAATGGGAGTCTTATGAAGCACAGTCTTATCTTCGTTGAGGTACTGCACGAAATCGACTATGCCGCCCTGGTAATCGAATACTATCTTTCTCGGTTTCCCGTCCTTTTTCTGGCGTTCGTCGACAAGCGTTATCTTGACTCCTTTGGTAAGATAAGATAGTACCCGAAGGTGCGAAGCCACTGTATCGAAATTCATGGATATCGTTTCGAACACGCGGTCATCAGGCAGGAATGTTATCTTCGAGCCGCGGTTCTTTGTCGTTCCGATCTCCTCGAGCTTTGAGACCGGCCTTCCGCTCTCTATTTTTCCGTTCTTCATGGCGCTCCTGAAGTTCTGCTCATAAACCTTCCCGCTTAGAAATATCGTGGCCGTGAGCGACCTCGAGAGCGCGTTTACCACTGAAGCGCCTACGCCGTGCAATCCGCCCGAATACACGTAATTATCGCTGTTGAACTTACCTCCCGCGTGCAGCTGGGTGAATACGACCTCCACACCCGATACTTTCAAATCGGGATGAAGGCCAACGGGTATCCCTCTTCCATTATCTTCCACGGTAACGGAATTGTCCTCGTGGAGCGTAACGTTGATTTTATCCGCAAATCCGTTTGCCGCTTCGTCGACCGCGTTGTCTACTATCTCCCACAAAAGATGATGAAGCCCCTTGGGGCCGGTGGAACCTATATACATGCCGGGGCGTTTGCGTACCGCGTCGAGCCCTTCGAGCACCTGTATATCTCCGGCGCTGTATTCCTTGGCCATATGTCCTCCCTCAAAAAAGCATAACTAAATATTGTATGCAGTAAAAATCACATACACATTATATATTTCCATAATACTTTTATCAATACATTTGTTCGGGTTTTAGTAGATGAACATTAAAAACATTACGCTTTGTATTGAATGATTTTTACGCCCGATTCCTTCATTATTTCCTGCGCAAACTCATCAGGGTAGGGCTTTGAATAGACGACTTTTACTATTCCCGCATTAACGATTATTTTAGAACATATGGCGCACGGCTGATGCGTGCAGTAGAGCGTCGCCCCCTCTATGCTTACGCCTAAGCGTGCGGCCTGTATGACGGCGTTCTGCTCGGCGTGTATCGCGTAACAGAGTTCGTGCTGCTTGCCGGAGGGGATATCGAGTTTTTTTCGCAGGCACTCGCCGCGCTCCTTGCAGCTTTTTACCCCGGCGGGCGCCCCGTTGTAGCCTGTTGTCAGTATGCGCTTGTTTTTAACGATTATCGCGCCGACATTCCTGTCTTCTTTAAAGCAGCTTGACCATTTCGCAATGGTCTTGGTCAGGTCCATGAACCGCTTATCCCATTTATCCATATATATACCCCTACCTTGATTTGTGTAAGTATAATTCAACATACGACTAAAAAAGTCCTGCCATACAAAGGTAATAATTATTGTAAAACCGAAAGCGGCAGTATTAATGACGTTTCTGTAGATAATAAAAGATGCAGCACGATAAACGGTTTTAGAGGGAAATAGTGCGCAAATCGCGGCATATACGGGGTTTGCCATCATATCCCTTATATATTATATTAATAGCTGTTAGCACTCAA